>DKCF01000035.1:3328-12009 GCA_002451435.1 Bifidobacterium sp. UBA6881
ACCAAGGGCTACGCGTCGCTCGACTACCATGAGGACGGCGAGCAGGCCGCCGATCTGGTGAAGGTCGACATCCTCATCCAGGGCGAGAAGGTAGATGCGTTCAGCGCCATCGTGCACCGCGACAAGGCGTATTCCTACGGCGTGATGATGACGAAGAAGCTGCGTGAGCTGATTCCGCGCCAGCAGTTCGAGATCCCGATCCAGGCGGCCATCGGCTCCCGCATCATCGCGCGAGAGAACATCCGCGCATTGCGCAAGGACGTGCTCGCCAAGTGCTACGGCGGCGACATCTCCCGCAAGCGCAAGCTGTTGGAGAAGCAGAAGGCCGGCAAGAAGCGCATGAAGATGCTTGGCCATGTGGAGGTGCCGCAGGAGGCGTTCATCGCCGCGCTGTCGACCGGCGACGCCGGCAACGACCGCGACACCAAAGACAAGATCCGCGCCGCGCAGAAGACCGAAGGCTGATTGTTCCGTGGCGTTTGGGGTCTATATCCACGTTCCGTTCTGTCTGCGCCGCCGAGCCGTAAAGCGGGAAGCGCGGTGCGCTTCCCGTAGGCGAGGGGAGCGGCTTGCCGCGACGGCAGCGGCGCGTTGGAGGTTGTGCTGTGGCGTTTGAGGTTTACATCCATGTTCCGTTCTGCCTGCGCCGCTGCGGCTACTGCGATTTCAACACATACACGGCGGCCGACATGGGCGGCGGCGCCTCGCGGGGCAACTACGCCAACATGGTGGTTCGCGAGATGACGACCATCCGCGAATGGCAGGAGCAGCAGGGTATCGTCGAGCCTCCGGTTTCCACGGCGTTCTTCGGAGGCGGCACCCCGACCGTTCTTAAGGCCTCCGATCTTGTCGCCATGCTGGACGCCGTCCGTGAAACATGGGGACTTGCCGACGATGCGGAGATCACCACCGAGGCGAATCCCGACACCGTGGATGTCGATTACGTAAAAGAGCTCGCGGACGGCGGGTTCAACCGCATATCCTTCGGCATGCAATCCGCCGTCCCGCAAGTGCTGAGGACGCTTGACCGTACACATACCCCGGCGAACGTCGCGGCTGGCGTCAAGGCCGCCAAGGCCTGCGGCATGCGCTCCAGCGTCGACCTCATCTACGGCGCGCCGGGGGAGAGCCTCGACGACTGGCGGGCGTCCGTACGCGCGGCCATCGATTTGGGGGTCGACCATGTCTCCGCTTATGCGCTGACCATCGCCCCGACCACCAAGATGGGACGCCGCATCGCCGCGGGCACGTTGCCGAGGCCCAGCGACGACGACGAGGCGGATAAGTACGAAATCGCCGATTCGCTGTTCTCCGCGGCGGGACTTGAATGGTATGAGATCAGCAATTGGGCGCGTCCTGGCCAGGAGTCCCGGCACAACCTCGGGTATTGGCGCAATGTCGATTGGGCCGGCCTTGGTCCGGGGGCGCATTCCCATTACAACGCGCGCGACGAACAGGCCGGTCTGCGATCCTGGGACATCGCGCATCCGAAACTGTGGGGCAATGCCGTCAACGCGGGCAAGGTGCCGTGGTCGGGCAGCGAACGCATCACCGGCGCGGAGGACGACGAGGAGGCCATCATGCTCGGCCTGCGCATCCGCGAAGGCCTCGACACCACGCGCTTCTCCGGGCGGATCCCCGAAACCAAATGGCGGGAACTGTGCGACGAGGGTCTGATCGTCATGAAGGGCCACCGCGCGGTGCCGACGTTGCGTGGAAGGCTCCTCAACGACACCATCATCACGAAACTGCTGGAAATGCTGGATTGATGGCATGTGGGCGGGGATTCCGGCAAGGTCGCCGGAATCCCCGCTTGAGGTATTGACAAAAATTGCGATTCGTTATATGGACACATGAAACGTGGCGGATACAGGGGCGCGGTATCCTAATCCACGCATTAAAGAACCGCAGGACTTTTCTTGCCCAAAAACATTGAAGGTGGTTTCGGTGACTTTCCACGCCCCGTTAGATCTAACGATCCATGATTCCCAAGGTATGTACGATCCTGGTGCCGAGCACGACGCATGCGGTGTGGGTATGGTCACCACCCTCAACAAGCGTCCGGAACGCAAGATCATCGACGACGCCATCGAGGTGCTCGTCAATCTGAACCACCGTGGTGCGGTCGGAGCCGAGGAGAACACCGGTGACGGCGCGGGCATCCTGATGAGCATGCCCGACGAGTTCATGCGCGCCACCGTCGACGTCGAGCTTCCGGAGGCGGGACACTACGCCGCCGGTATGGCGTTCCTCGACCGCGACATCGCGACTTCCGGCCAGCAGGAACGCGCCATCGCCAAGATCGTGCGCGAAGAAGGCCTCGAAGTGCTCGCATGGCGCGTCGTGCCAACCAACCCGGACGGACTCGGCCTGCAGGCTCTGGCCAGCATGCCGTCCTTCAAGACGCTGGTCGTCGCCGATCCGGAAGGCAGGCTCGCCGGAATCGATCTCGATCGCAGGACCTTCCGCATCCGCAAGCGCGTGGAACATGAGGTGGGCATCTACTTCGCCTCGCTTTCCGCACGCACCATCACCTACAAGGGCATGCTCACCACCATGCAGCTCAAGCCCTTCTTCGTGGATTTGTCCGACGAGCGCATGAAGGCGAAGATCGCCATCGTGCACTCCCGCTTCTCCACCAACACGTTCCCGAGCTGGCCTCTGGCCCAGCCGTTCCGTCTGCTGGCCCACAACGGCGAGATCAACACCATCCAGGGCAACCGCAACTGGCTGTCGGCCCGTGAAGGCCGCCTGAGCTCCGAACTGCTCGGCGAATTCAAGCCGCTGCTGCCGATCGCCACGCCGGGCTACTCCGATTCCGGCACGTTCGACGAGTGCCTCGAACTGCTGCACCTCGCAGGACGCTCCATGCCGCACGCCATCTCCATGATGCTTCCGCCGGCATGGGAAAAGAACGACCAGCTCGACCCCGACGTCAGGGCGTTCTACGAATACAACAACACTCTGATCGAACCGTGGGACGGACCTGCGCATATCGTCTTCACCGACGGTACCCAGGTGGGCGCGCTGCTCGACCGCAACGGCTTCCGTCCGGGACGCTGGCAGGTCACCAAGGACGGCTACGTCGTGCTCGCCTCCGAAACCGGTGTGCTGCCGGAGATTCCGGAGGAGAACATTCTCACCAAGGGCCGTCTCGAACCGGGCAAGATGTTCCTCGTCGACACCGACGAAGGCCGCATCATCCCGGACGAGGAGATCAAGAAGACCCTCGCATCCCAGCATCCGTACCGTCAATGGGTCGAAGGCAACACCGTCGAGATGAGCCAGCTTCCCAAGCGCGAGCACGTCAACCACTCCGGCCAATCCGTGCAGCGCCGCCAGCGCGCCTTCGGCTACACCGAAGAGGATCTGAAGCTGCTGCTCACGCCGATGGCCAACACCGGCAAGGAGCCGCTTGGATCGATGGGCAACGATGCGCCTATCGCGGCGCTGTCCAGCCGCAGCCGCATGCTGTTCGATTACTTCACCCAGAAGTTCGCCCAAGTCACCAACCCGCCGCTCGATTGGGAGCGCGAGAAGATCGTGACCTCCCTCGAATCCGCCATCGGTCCGGAACCGAACCTGCTGGCCGATTCCGAACTGCACGCCAAGAAGATCCTCATTCCGCTTCCGGTGCTTAATTCCGATGAGATGGCGCAGCTGAAGCGTCTCGATCGTGCCAAGATCCTGGGCGGATACTACAAGCCGTTCATCGTCAAGGGCCTGTACCAGGTCGCAGGCGGCGGCAAGGCCCTGAAGGAACGTCTCGATGAGATCTTCCAAGAGGTCGACGAGGCCATCGAGAACGGCGCCAATTTCCTGGTGCTGTCCGATCGTGAATCCAATTACACCTGGGGCCCGATTCCGTCCCTGCTGCTCACCTCCGCGGTCCAGCACCATCTGCTGCGTCGCCACACCCGCACGCAGATCTCCATGGTGGTCGAGGCCGGCGATGTGCGTGAGATCCACCATGTGGCGCTGCTCATTGCATACGGCGCGGCTGCGGTGAACCCCTACCTCGCATTCGAATCCGTCGAGGACCTCGCCCGCAACGGCTACCTCAAGGTGGATGCCGCCACGGCCGTCAAGAACCTGGCCAAGGCCCTTTCCACTGGCGTGCTCAAGATCATGGCGAAGATGGGCGTCTCCACCATCATGAGCTACCGTGGCGCGCAGCTGTTCGAAGCCGTGGGCCTGAACAAGGATGTGATCGACGAATACTTCACCGGCACCACATCCCGCGTCGGCGGCGTCGGCCTCGACGAGCTGGCCGAGGAAGTAGCGATTCGCCACCGCGTGGCCTATCCGTCCCAGTGGACCGCCCGCCCGCACCGCAATCTGCGCACGGGTGGCGACTACAAGTGGCGTCGTACCGGTGAAAACCATCTGAACGATCCCGAGGCGATCTTCCTGTTGCAGCAGTCCACCCAGCGTGGCGACTACAACCTGTTCAAGAAGTACTCGGCACACATCAACGACACCTCCAACCGTCTGATGACGCTGCGTGGTCTGATGAAGTTCAAGTCCGACCGCAAGCCGATCGACATCTCCGAGGTCGAGCCGGCCAGCGAGATCGTCAAGCGCTTCTCCACCGGCGCCATGAGCTACGGCTCTATCTCCCAGGAGGCGCATGAGACGCTCGCCATCGCCATGAACAAGATCGGCGCGCGTTCCAACTCCGGCGAGGGCGGAGAGTCCGAAGATCGCATCAACGATCCGCTGCGTTACAGCCGCATCAAGCAGATCGCATCCGCGCGCTTCGGTGTGACCAGCGACTACCTGGTACATGCCACCGACCTGCAGATCAAGCTCGCCCAAGGCGCCAAGCCGGGCGAAGGCGGACACCTGCCGGGAGCGAAGGTCCCGCCGTGGATCGCCAAGGTCCGTCACGCCACGCCGGGCGTCGAGCTCATCTCCCCGCCGCCTCACCACGACATCTACTCCATCGAGGATCTCAAGCAGCTGATCAACGACGCGAAGATGGCCAATCCGAAGGCGCGCGTCCATGTCAAGCTGGTTTCCGAATTCGGCGTCGGAACCATCGCCGCGGGTGTGGCCAAGTGCCATGCCGACGTGGTGCTGATCTCCGGCTACGACGGCGGTACCGGCGCGGCTCCGCTCAACGCCATCAAGCACGCCGGAACGCCTTGGGAGATCGGTCTGTCCGAAACCCAGCAGACCCTCGTGCTCAACGGCCTGCGCTCCCGCATCACCGTCCAGTGCGATGGCGAGCTCAAGACCGGCCGCGACGTCGTGATCGCCGCCTTGCTCGGTGCGGAGGAGTTCGGCTTCGCCACCGCCGCGCTGATCACCGAAGGCTGCGTCATGATGCGCGCCTGCCAGAAGAACACCTGCCCGCAGGGCATCGCGACTCAGGATCCGGAACTGCGCAAGCGCTTCAAGGGCAAGCCGGAGTACGTGATCAACTTCTTCATGTTCGTCGCCGAAGAGGTTCGCGAGCTGCTCGCCAAGCTTGGATTCCGCACGCTGGAAGAGGCCGTCGGCCATGTCGAATGCCTCGACCAGAACGAGGCGATCAAGCGCTGGAAGTCCGATGGCATCGATTTGAGCAATGTGCTCATGCAGCCGGGCCCGATTCCGGGAACCATCCTGCACAAGACGATCGATCAGAACCACGAGCTCGACAAGGCGCTCGACAACAAGCTCATCGAGCTTGCGCAGCCCGCCCTTGAGAAGAAGGAGCCCGTGCGCATCGAGATGCCGATTCGCAACGTGAACCGTACGCTCGGCACCATGGTCGGCTACGAGATCACCAGGCGTTACGGCGAGGAAGGATTGCCGGACGACACCATCGACATGACCTTCCACGGTGCCGGCGGCCAGTCCATCGGCGCGTTCATCCCGCGCGGCGAGACCATCCGCGTGTACGGCGAGGTCAACGACTACGCGGCCAAGGGTCTGTCCGGCGGTCGCATGGTCGTGCGCCCTGAGGCCGGCATCACCTTCGACCCGCACACGAACGTGATCGCGGGCAACGTCACCGGTTTCGGCGCGACATCCGGCCAGATGTTCGTGGCCGGACGCGCCGGCGAACGCTTTGCGGTGCGTAACGGCGGCGCCACCTTCGTGGTGGAGGGCGTCGGCGACCACGGCTGCGAATACATGACCGGCGGCACCGTCGTAATCCTCGGCTCCACCGGACGCAACCTCGGCGCAGGCTTCTCAGGCGGCAACGTGTACGTGCTCGATCTCGACATGAAGCAGGTCAACCCCGCCGCGGCGGTCAACGGCTCCCTGCTGTTCGAACCGCTCGACGGCAACACGAGCGAACTGGTGCACGATCTCGTCAAGCAGCACGCCGAAGAGACCGGTTCCGAATTCGCGGCGTCCCTGCTCTCCGATTGGGAGAACACCGCCAAACGATTCACCCACATCGTTCCGAAGACGTTCCTCGCCATGCAGAAGGCGATGAGGGACGCCAAGGAAAACAACATCGATTTCAACACGCCCGGCGTCTGGGAACAGGTGTACGAGCAGGTTATGGAAGGAGCGCGCTGACATGGGAGATCCTCGTGGATTCCTGAAGGTCCGTACCCGTCGCGAACTGGCTGAACGCCCCGTCGAGGAGCGAATCAAGGATTGGTTCGACGTCCACGCCGAATCCGGCCTGCAGCCGTGGACCACCGAGCAGGCGGCACGCTGCATGGATTGCGGCACCCCGTTCTGCATGACCGGATGTCCTCTGGGCAACATCATCCCCGAGTTCAACGATCTGGTCCGTCAGGAGAAGTGGGAGGATGCGTACAACCGTCTGTCCGAAACCAACAACTTCCCCGAAGTGACCGGACGCATCTGCCCGGCGTTGTGCGAGGCCGCCTGCGTGCTCGGCATCCACCAGCCGCCGACGATGATCAAGAACGACGAATGCACGATCATTGACCAGGCTTGGGACTTGGATTACGTCAAGCCGCTGCCACCGCAGCGTCTGACCGACCAGACCGTCGCCGTGGTCGGTTCCGGCCCGTCCGGATTGGCCTGCGCGCAGCAGCTCACCCGCGCCGGACACACCGTCGTCGTGTACGAGCGCGACGACGCCATCGGCGGTCTGATGCGCTACGGCATCCCGAACTTCAAACTCGACAAGCGTCTGCTCGACCGCCGTGTGAAGCAGATGGAGGCCGAAGGCACCGTGTTCCGCACCGGCATCGAAATCGGCAAGGACATCTCCTGGGATGATCTGCGCTCCCGCTATGACGCGGTGGTCGTGGCCATCGGCTCCACCGTGCCTCGCGACATGAAGATTCCGGGACGCGAGCTCAAAGGCATCCACTTCGCCATGGAGTTCCTGCCGGACGCCACCCGCCGCGTATACGGTGTCAAGCCTGTCCACGACATCACCGCCAAAGACAAGCACGTCGTGATCATCGGCGGCGGCGACACCGGTTCCGACTGCCTGGGCACGTCCATCCGCCAGGGCGCGAAGGACGTCACCGTGCTGCAGATCATGCCGAAGGAACCGTCCGAGCGTCCGGCAAACCAGCCGTGGCCGACCTTCGCCCGCCTGTATCAGGAGACCTCCTCCATGGAGGAAGGTTTCGAGACGCAGCGCGCCGAGTACGTGTACAGCACCGATTCGGTGAACTTCGTGGGCACCGAAGAGGAGCAGGCCAAGGTGAAGGTGGAGAACTCCACCGCCACCGAGGGCTTCGTGGCCGATGAGAACGGCCACGTCACCGGTCTGAAGGTCGTGAACGTCGCTCCGGGCGAAAACGGACCGTTCACCCGTCAGCCTGGCACCGAACGCGTCATTCCCGCCGATCTGGTGCTCATCTCCGTGGGCTTCCTGCACCCCGACACCACGACACTGGTCGACCAGCTGCCCGTCGACCTCGATGGCCGCGGCAACGTGGCGCGCAACGACAAGTTCGCCACGTCCCAGGACGGCGTCTTCGCCTGCGGCGATGCCGGACGTGGCCAGAGCCTCGTGGTGTGGGCCATCTCCGAAGGCCGCTCCTGCGCGGCCGCGGTGGACGAATACCTTACCGGCTCCACCGAGCTGCCGGCGCCGATCGTCGCCTCCAAGAGGCCGATGATGCTGCCGCGCTGAGCGCGCGAAGGGCGTTGACGAACGAAACGGGGAGCCCGGACCACACGCAATGTGGTCCGGGCTCCCCGTTTTTCGCCGAACATGCGGTAAAGTGTCGTTCAGCACATGTAACAAAGGAGTGATCCAATGCCGAATCGCGCAGAACGTCGAGCGCAAGCCAAAAACAACCGCAAGGGAGTGCCGCAGCAGTACGACCAGACCCATGGCCGCGGCCGTTCCGGCATGCTGGACGAGTACCAGCTGCAGGAGAAATCCCGCCGTCTGCAGGACGGTACCGACGGTCCATGGAAGCCAAGCGGCAGCACCGACAAGGCTGTCGACGCCGCGGAGAATCTGTTGAACACCAATCCCGATTACCGCAACCCCAAAATGTTCAAGGCTCCGCATTCCGCACGCCAGTGGTTCCGCGTCGCCAGCTGGGTGCTGATCGCGGTGTCGGCGATCGCCTTCTTCGTGGTCATGTGGCTGCCATCGCATCCGATGTGGCTCATCGCCACGGTCTCCGTGGTCTTCGCGGTCGGCGTGCTGAGCCTGTTCTTCACCGCGGGCAATCCGAAGCACAACCCGAACCTCGACCAAAACGGCACCGCCGTCTGACACGGCGGAATCCGCG
>DKCF01000035.1:12100-22423 GCA_002451435.1 Bifidobacterium sp. UBA6881
GGGCGAACGCACGATTGTCGTGACACGGACACGGCAATCGTGCGTTTTGCTTGGCGGTTGCCTTACAGTGGAGAAGGAACGATTACCCGACTCGAAGAGGAGAGCACAGATATGAAAGTTGACATCCTTTCCCGCGAATACCCGCCGAAGGTGTACGGCGGCGCAGGCGTGCACGCGGAGGAGCTTTCCAAGGTTTTGGCGGAGCGCGTCGATGTGACGGTACGCGCGTTCGACGGGCCGAGATCCGCCGACGAGGTTCCCGCCATCCCCGGCAAGGATCCGAAGGGCTCCCTCAAGGTCGTCGGATACGACGTTCCCAAGGAGCTGGATGACGCCAACACCGCGCTGAAGACGTTCGGCGTGGATCTGCAGATCGCCAACGACGTCGATGCCGACATCGTCCACGCCCACACCTGGTACGCGTGCCTCGCCGGCTATCTCGCGAAGATGCTGCACGGCACCCCGCTGGTCATCACCGCGCATTCGCTCGAACCGTTCCGCCCATGGAAGCGCGAACAGCTGGGAGGCGGATACAATCTGAGCTCATGGGCCGAAAAGGACGCCTATGAGCATGCCGACCGCGTCATCGCGGTTTCCGCGGGCATGCGCAAGGACATCCTCACCGCCTATCCGAATCTCGACCCCGACAAAGTGGTCGTCGTGCACAACGGCATCACCATGAGCGAGTTCGAGACACCCGCCGCCGATGACCCCGGTTGGCAGGTGTTCGAACGCTACCATATCGACCGCAGCAAGCCGACGCTGCTGTTCGTCGGACGCATCACCAGACAGAAGGGACTGCCGTATCTGCTCAAGGCGCTGCATTTCGTCGATCCGTCCATCCAGGTCGTGCTGTGCGCGGGAGCGCCGGACACTCCGGAGATCATGGAGGAGGTCAAGAACGCCTTCGCCAGGCTGGACGAGGAACGTGGAAACATCATCTGGATCGAGGAGATGCTGCCGAAGCCGGAACTGAACGCCTTGGAACATGGCTGCGACGCGTTCATCTGCCCGTCCATCTACGAGCCGCTCGGCATCGTGAACCTTGAGGCGATGGCCTGCGGACTGCCGGTGGTGGCCTCCGCGACCGGCGGCATTCCGGAGGTCGTAGTGGACGGCGAAACCGGATATCTGGTGCGCTTCGACCAGTTGCACGACGGCACCGGCACGCCGACCAACCCCGACAAATTCGTGCACGACATGGCGGACGCCATCAACCGCATCATGGCGGACCCGCAGAAGGCGAAGCGGATGGGACAGGCCGGCTACGAGCGGGCGCGCGACCGCTTCAGCTGGGAATCCATCGCGGACAAGACCGTCAAGGTCTACGAGGACGTGCTCGCCGAACGGAACCAGTGATTCCGGGCAAAGACGCGCGAAGGCTCGCGGAGCCGATGGAGCGGCCGGCCGTCTCCCAGCGGGGCATTATCCTGATGGAAGACGGCCGGCCGCCGTTATGGGATGGTCGTTATAAGGAATGAGGAACAATGGTTGATTCGGATGTGGCATTGAAACTGGACGGCGTGGAATTCCGCCGCCGCAAGCGCGTGATTCTCACCAAGGTGAATCTGGAAATCAGAAAAGGCGAGAAATGGGTGCTGTTCGGACCCAACGGCATCGGCAAATCCAGTCTGGTGAAAATGATGAGCACCCGGGGCTTTCCGTCGGAAGGCACGGTCGACATTCTCGGCAACCGTCTGGGCAAGGTCAACGTGTTCTCCTACCGCAACCGCATCGGATTGAGCTCCGCGGAACTCGGCCGCGCGTTCCCGCCCGAGGAGGATCCGCTCGATGCGATCGTGACGGCGCTGAAGGCGGTCACCGGCCGTTGGCGCGACACCTACACCGCCGAGGAATACGGTCGCGCACGTGCGCTGATGCGCGAGTTCGGCATCGAATACCTCGAGGGCAAGATGATGTTCAAGCTTTCCGAGGGTGAGCGCACGCGTGTGCTCATCTGCCGGGCGCTGATGGCCGACCCCGATCTGCTGATCCTCGACGAGCCGACCACCGGTCTGGATCTCGGCGGCCGTGAGATCGCCCTGCGCGCGTTGAGCCGTGTCGGCGCGGAACAGTCCGACCGGGCGGTGCTGCTGGTGACGCATCGTCTGGAGGAGATTCCCCAAGGCTTCGACCATGTGGCGATCATGGGACGCATCACCGGCAACGAGGCGGACGCCTATGCCGACAACGTCGCCGGAAACGATCCGGCGCCGGGTACGGTCATCTACACGGGCGATCTGGAGCACGGCTTCACCTCCGAGCGATTGAGCCGGGTGTTCGGCCTGGACCTCAAGGTCACGCATGCGAACGGTCGATGGAACGCGTATGCGGTATGACGTCCGGACGTTCGTGCGCTAGCATGGACGGGTCGCGTACGGGCGGCATCCGCAATCACAGGCAGAAGGAGCGTATGGCATGCGTCGAGGACCGTTGAAGGCCGGCGAAAAAGTGCAGTTCACGGACCGAAGGTCCAACAAGATCACCGATCAGCTGGTGCCGGGCGGCGTCACCCAGACCTCGCACGGCATCATTCTGCATGATGACGTCATCGGCATGGTGGAGGGCTCCGTGGTCGTGACGGTCAGCGCGAAGCGCGAGACCCAGATGAACCATGAGCATCCCGAACGCGACGCCGGCAAGCCATGGAAAGGCACGCGCGCCATCGGCGGCTGGCAATTCGCGGTGATGCGTCCGCGTCTGGCGGATTATGTGCTGTCCATGCCTCGAGGCGCGCAGATCATGTATCCGAAGGACATCGCGCAGGTGATTCAGCTTGGCGACATCCGTTCGGGCATGAACGTGCTGGAATCCGGCGCGGGTTCCGGTGCGATGAGCCTGAATCTGCTGGATGCGGTGGGGGAGGACGGCCATCTCACCACCATCGAGATGCGTTCCGAATTCGCCCGTGTCGCCGAAGGCAACGCCACGGTGTACTTCGGTGGGCGTCCGGCATGGTGGGATCTGAGGACCGGCGATTTCGATTCGGTCGCGGCCACGCTGCCGGAGCACTCGTTCGACCGCATCATGCTTGACATGCTCGATCCCTGGAACCGGTTGGAACAGGCGTACCGGGTGATCGCGCCCGGCGGCGTGCTCGTCGCGTACGTGACCACCACCACGCAGCTGGGCCGCATGGCCGAGGCGTTGCGCGAGGCGGGATCCTGGACCGAGCCGGACATCCAGGAGACATTGGAGCGCAATTGGAAGGCGCAGGGGCTGGCGATTCGCCCCGACCACCAGATGATCGGCCATACCGGCTTCCTGATGGTCACGCGCGCGATGGCCCCTGGATTCCGGGCGTTGCGCAAACGTGATCGCGCCACGAAGGACACGACCACCGACATCGATTCGCTGACCCCCGAGGAACGCGCGGAACAGTTGGAGGATCTCGAATTGCGTGACATCTCCGACCGCAAACTGCGCAAGGTGCTGCGCGACCTCGACGCGCAGGTGCATGCAATCGGCGAGTGATGCGCGTTTCCATGTGAAAATCTGACACAATGGAGGAAACGCGCATGCGTGCCATGCATGCGATCGACTAATCAAGGATGTGTCATCGACTATGGGAACGAGCCTGAAGAAAGTCGCCAAGAAGGCCAAGGACTACAAGTACGTGCTGCTGGTGATGCGCCATGCCAAGGCCGAACCATTCGGTGACGGCGGCGACGCCGGCCGTGTGCTGACCGACAAGGGCCGCAAGCAGGCGAAGGCCGTGGCGAAGGGTCTGGCCGCGCACAAGCTGGTGCCCACCCGCATCGCGTGCTCCGCGGCCACCCGCGCGCGCCAGACCTGCGACCGCATGCTCAAGGTGTTTGGCGATGACCCGAAGGTCGACTACCACCAGAGCCTGTACGAGGGTGGCGTGCAGGCGGTGTTCGACGAGCTCGCCCAGACCAAGGAGAAGCACCGTGAGCTGCTGGTGCTTGGCCATGAGCCGACGGTGTCGATCGCATGCCAGTGGATGGCCAGCTCCGAATCCGATCCGACGTTGCTGGACATGCTCAACTTGGGCATGTCCCCGGCGTCCATCGCGGTGTTCGGCGCGAATGAGCCGTTCGACAAGTGGCAATTGCATGGCGGCGAGCTGATCGCGTTGCTCACCGCCAAGGATTTCGACTGATCGGCTGGTCGATCGGCTATTCGGCGTCGATTCCGCGGAACAGGTTCACCATTTCGATCGCGTTCAACGCGCAGTCGTAGCCTTTGTTGCCGGCTTTCGTTCCGGCCCGCTCGATGGCCTGCTCGATGTTCTCCGTCGTCAGCACGCCGAACAGGACGGGTGTGCCGGTCTCCAGCGATGTCGCGGCGATTCCTTTCGAGACCTCGTTGCATACGTAGTCGTAATGGCTGGTGGATCCGCGAATCACGGCGCCCAGACAGATCACCGCGTCGTATCGGTCGTCTTTCGCCATCCTGGATGCGACCAGCGGGATTTCGAACGCACCGGGGACCCACGCCACGTGGATGTCGTCTTCCCTCACGCCATGGCGAAGCAGACCGTCTTTGGCTCCGTCGAGCAGCTTTGAAGTGATGAATTCGTTAAATCGCGCCACGACGATGCCTACGGTGATGTCGCGTGCGACGAGGGTGCCTTCATATGTTGTCATGGTTCTTCCTTTCATGATGCCGGATATTGGAATCGTTTGGTTTGCGGATGTACGGATCTGCGTCGGATCGCGGTCGCGCCGATTGCGTTCGGTGCGTGGCATGGCAGGCGCGGATCATGTCAATCCAGCAGATGTCCCATACGGCGTCGTTTCGTCTCCAGATAGAACGCGTCGTGGTCGGTTTCCGGCATTTGGATTGGGACGCGTTGCGAGATTTCCAGTCCGAATGCCGATAGCTGGCGCATTTTGTCGGGATTGTTCGTCAGCAGACGCACGCTTCTGACGCCCAGATCCCTGAGCATCTGAGCCGCGAGGAAGTATTCGCGTTCGTCGTCGCGGAATCCCAAGGCGAGATTGGCGTCCACGGTGTCGAGTCCTTGTTCCTGGAGCCTGTAGGCGCGCAGTTTGTTGATCAGTCCGATGCCGCGTCCCTCCTGCCGCATATACAGCAGGATTCCGCGGCCTTCCTGTTCGATGCGTTTCATCGCCGCGGCCAGTTGTTGCCCGCAATCGCATCGGAGGGAACCGAAGACGTCTCCCGTCAGGCATTCGGAATGGATTCGGCACGGCACATCCCGACCGTCTTCGATGTTGCCCTTCACCAAGGCGACATGGTGTTCGCCGTCCAGTCGGCTGACGAACCCATGCATGGTGAATGTTCCATATGCGGTGGGCAGGCTTGCCGTCGCCGCGCGGTCGATGAGTCTGTCATGGCGTTTGCGGTATTCCCGCAGGTCGTGGATGTTGACGAACGTGAGATGGAAGCGCTCGGCAAGCCGGGCGAGTTCCGTCGCGCGCATCATCGTGCCGTCGTCGTTCATGATTTCGCAGCACAGTCCGCATTCCCGCAGTCCGGCCAGACGGCACAGGTCGACGGTCGCCTCGGTGTGTCCGGCGCGTTCCAACACGCCGTTGCCTTTCGCCACGAGCGGGAACATGTGACCGGGCCTTCGGAAATCGGCCGCCGTCGCGTTCGCGTCCACGCTTGCCTTGGCAGTGGCCGAACGGTCGGCCGCGGAGATTCCCGTCGATGTGGAGACATGGTCGATGGAAACCGTGAACGCCGTTTCGTGATTGTCGGTGTTGTTCCGCGTCATCGGTGTGAGTTCCAGCCCGTCGGCGATGGTTTTGGACATCGGCATGCAGATGAGTCCCTTGCCGTGTGACGCCATGAAATTGATGTTCTCCGGTGTCGCGTGTTCCGCCGCGCAGATGAAGTCGCCCTCGTTCTCGCGGTCCGGATCGTCCGCCACCACGATGATCTTGCCGTGCCGCAGGTCATCGAGCGCCTTGTCGATGGTGTTGAATCGCATGTGTCCTCGTTTCTTTTAAAAGCCGTATCGCGCCAATAGATCCTTGGTGATGTGGCTTTGACTGCTGGATTGGGTTTGCCGATTGGTTTGCGTGGAATATGGGGAGCGGCCGGATTGGAGGATTTTCTCGACGTATTTGCCGATGATGTCCGTTTCCAGATTGACTTGGTCGCCCTCATGCCTGCCATGCAGGCTGGTCCGGGCAAGAGTGTGGGGGATCACGGACACCGCGAAGCCGTTCCGGCTCACCGCGGCCACCGTCAGACTGATTCCGTTCACGGCGATGGAGCCTTTCTCGACGATGCCGCGCATGGTCTCGCGAGGGGCTTGGATGGTGTACCAGATCGCATTGCCGTCCCTGCGTATGTCGGTGATGGTGCCGACGCCGTCCACATGGCCCGTCACGATATGCCCTCCGAACCGTCCGTCCGTGCGCATGGCGCGTTCCAGATTGACGTCGCTTCCGGCACGGAGTCGCGACAACGTCGAACGGTTGATGGTCTCGTGCATCACATCCGCGCGGAATCCGTCCCGTTCCACTCGCGTCACGGTCAGGCAGACGCCGTCCACCGCGATGCTGTCGCCGACGTCCGTCCGTTCCAGCGTCTTCCGCGCCTGAATGTCGTAGACGGCGCAATGGTGTCCGTTCGTGACGCGCCTCACCGTTCCGGTTTCCTCGATGATTCCGGTGAACATGGGTATTCGACCTCGCTTTCCATAAGCAGATCCTCGCCGAGCCGAAGCAGACGGCTGTTTTTCAAAAAGAACGCGGACTCGGGCGAGGAAACGCCCAGCCCCTCGATGGGCGACTTCGCGCCACTGCCGCCGAACAGTTTCGGCGCCACATAGGTCTGCACCTGCTGGACGATGCCGTTGCGCAAGGCCGACCAGTTCAACGTGCCGCCCCCTTCCAGAAGCACGCTGTCGACGCGCTCGGCACCCAAACGTTCCATAAGCTCGACGAGGTCCACATGGCCGTCGCGTTCCGGCAGGACGAGGATCCGGCATCCGGCCATGTGATACGGCTCCTGTCGTCCGGCATCGCGGCAACAGGTTGCCAAGACCGTGGGCGTCCGCCTCGCGGTCGTGACGACCGTCGATCCCAACGGAGTGCGCAGATGGGTGTCGCAGATGATCCGAATCGGATCATGCCCGCCTTCGAGATGACAGGTGAGGGACGGATCATCCGTCAAGACCGTGCCGACACCGACCATGATTGCGCCGTACCGATCCCGGAACCGTTGCACATGCCTCCGGGCCTCCTCCCCGGTGATCCACCGTGACGAACCGGTGCGGGTGGCTATCCTGCCATCCATGGTCATGGCATATTTCATCGTCACGAACGGACGCCCCGTCGTGATGAAACGCAGGAACACGTTGTTCAGATGATCGCACTCGTCACGAAGCACGTTCTCAACGACATCGACACCATGGCCGCGCAGCATCGAGATTCCCCTCCCCGCGACCAAAGGATTGGGATCGGCCGAACCGACGACCACACGGCTGATGCCGGAACCGAGAATGGCGTCGACGCACGGCGGCTGCCTGCCATAATGACAACACGGCTCCAACGTCACATACATCGTGGCCCCCACGGGATCGGCCACGCAATCAGCCAAGGCTTCACGCTCCGCATGAAGCATCCCATACCGTCTATGCCAACCCCGACCAATGACGACACCGTCCTTGACGATCACGGAACCCACCATCGGATTGGGCGAGACGCATCCCCAACCCCGCTCCGCCAGCCGCAACGCCAGCCGCATATAATCCTCATCGTCCATGGCAACCTCCCTGAATGACCGTCCCCAGGGAGCATGGAACACGCGGGCCGATACGCTCACGAAAACAAAAACCCCGAAACGCTCACGCGTTTCAGGGCAACACAATCACAAACAGGAAAACGCGAACACAACGCACGCGTCAACCCGTCCATCCATCTTCTTCCATCCAGACTATACTGTCGGCCTCGGAATCTCACCGAATCATGCCTTACGGCTCGCGGGCTATACCGCCGGTAGGGAATCACACCCCGCCCTGAAGATCTTCTGTTATGACGATGCCACGAACTATACACCGCAGCATGACAGACCCGCCGGCATTCCACCATCGACGAAATCGGCACGAACCCCTCGCCGCAACGAACAATCCAGGCGAAAACACCCGGCATTCCAACGAACCGACGACAACCACGACATCAACGACCATCCGGCAACACGCGGAAAACGGATTCGGCATCCTCAACGGGAACCTCCCGCGTCGCCACACAATCGACACGACTCCAACGCGGCCCCTCGTCAAGACGCGCACACAACGCGGACACCCGATCCACCGGACCCTGCGCCTCCACCTCGACATCACCGTCACGCAGATTGCGTACCCAACCGGTCAACCCCAAACCATGCGCCACGGTCACCGTGAAATACCGGAAACCAACACCCTGCACCAAACCGGAAACAACGGCATGAACGCGAACAACCCCAGACGACACCACACATACCCCCAACATCACAAACAACACGCGCGATCCCGCCAACCAACAAACGGCCGATCCAAAGAACCAAACACAAAACCCATCATAGACGGGCACAGGCAAACCCCATCCGAAACCACGCCAAAACCAAAATCGAACAAATGTTCGACATGTGACGCGCGAGCAAACAAACCAAAACCGCGCTCGCAAACACCCCGACGACACACGCCGGCAACAGCACCACGGACGCGACGCGAAACAGCAGACGAACAGCATGCCCGGACGGGCGAACACCAAAAACCGACAGAACGAACAATCCACGGCGCCGAAACGCGACGGCGCTCGCGGTTGGTGCGAAGACCGTCAAAACATATTCGAACATATGTTCTAGTACTTGAAGATTGCGGGGGTCGGGCTCCGCCGGAAGAGGGGGAGTCGGTTGCATAGGATGTTGTAAGGAGCAATCGGGCATACTCTGTATCGGAATGGGCATGTACCCAGTGACGGGCAATCCGATTCCGAGAGCTCGTGATGCGGCGAAGCTCAACCTGCATGCCTTCATGGCGGCCGACGACGGATCGTGCCGGCCGAAGGACCTTCGGATTCTCTTCCCCCACGGCCGAGTGCGAGAGCGGGTTCGACTCCCGCCGGAGGCGCTCCGTAAAAACGAAGAAGCCCGGAATCGTCTTCCGGGCTTTCCGCCTATTCGGTCTTCTTGTGCTTGCGTGGCCTGCCGCCGCCGACGCCTCGACCGGGACGCTTCGCGTTCCACTCGTCGATGGTCGATGGGAGCCAGCCGCGAGTACGGCCGATGCGCACATCGGGTTCCGGCAGCTTCAGATTGAGCAGTCCGCCCGGAGTGATTCCGAGGCGTTCGGCCACCTGCTTGACGCCGAGATACTCAGTCGTCATCGTCGTCTCCTTTCAAGTTGACCAGCGAGAGCAGTCCGGCGCAAGGCGAATCCGAGCTATCCGAGGCACACCAGCGAGGACGCGATCCTCGAACTGTACGACGGGCTCGCCGGAGACGATTTCAGGCGTGAGGCCCTCGGCATCTGGGACGAGCAGGGGATGGCTTCGGCCATCGACTGGTCGAAATGGGACGAGGCGACCGTGGACAGTCGCAGGGATGGCGGCGTGATGAGCTTCGGACTCGACATGAACCCGACGCGAACACGTCTGACCATCGGGGCGTGCATGCGCTACGAGGACGGCACCGCGCACATCGAACTCGCGGAATACCGCGACACCAACCGCGATGGCACCATGTGGGCGGTGAACCTGCTGGCCAAGGTCTGGCACGACACCGCCGCGGTCGTCGTCGACGAACAGGCTGTCATATATCGGAACAGTACGCCAGCATCGACCGGCTACGCGGCGGATTGAATGATTACGTGTGGTGGTTCAACAACCAGCGGCTCCACATCCATGCGACGCGGTTTCCTGGGCTTGCGCCGACGCCGGTCGGCCTTCCTCTGCGCGGCCAGCGCCGAATAGAACGGGTCCGAGGTCCACGGCCCGGCCTTCAGCCGTTTGGCCCGGTAGGGGCGGTACGCCTCGTTCTCGTTGGACGGCGAACCACAGGCCGCGCCTCAGTTCGCGCGACACGGTGGACTTGTCCCGGCCGATCCCCTCCGCGGTCCGCCGGATGCCCGGATGCTGCTCGCAATGCGGCTTCTCGATCAGGATCCTCTCCTCGGACGACAGGTGCGGATGCTGTTGGCCCATGGGTGCGACACCTTCCTAGGCTAGAAACTTCGAACACTTCCAACCCTAGACAAGGTGTTGCACTTCTATTTTGAACCTGGGGAACATCCATCGAACCGACCGACAGGAACGTGGAGGACATGCTGCAAGGCGCGACCTTCGACGCTTATCCGGGAAGTGCCGGTCATGGCCCACCATACTTCGGAGGTCCAAACGGATT
>DKCF01000035.1:22577-22741 GCA_002451435.1 Bifidobacterium sp. UBA6881
CGTTCTACGACGGTGACTTCGATCAAGCGATGGAAGAGTCCGGTCCGATGACTCGGGAAAAACTCGATGAATCCATGGGCGCATATGTGAAGATGTTCAAGGAGCCCTTCTTCCTCATTGACGGTCCGAGCATCAATGTCAGCGACGAAGAATTATACCGTTGG
>DKCF01000072.1:0-499 GCA_002451435.1 Bifidobacterium sp. UBA6881
CCCCTTTCTTGTTTCCGGCGGCTTTTGGTATCATTCGCCCGCGCTTTTTTGTGGTTTGATTCTTGCGTGTGGATTTATTGAGGATGAAAAAGAACGACCGTGGTCCAGCCTCCTGTGGAAGTCGGATCATGATCGTTGTTCCATTAGCCATACGGTTCCCCGCCGCGACGGGCCTTCGCCTCGCGCAGGCCGTTGGGGGAGAAGCTCAACCGCAAGCTCATCCTGCCGGCCCGTTCCTGTGGTGTTTTCTGTGGATGCGACGCTTCGCATTTTCAATCTTGTGTTCCACGTGGAACAGTCATATTCACGTGTGAAATTATGTTTCACGTGAAACGCGTATGCACGTCTTGCACTCGTGTTTCCCGCAGGTGAGAGCTTCGTCGGAATCCGTTGTCTGACTGATGAATTTCCGGTGTACCCATGATTAACTGGTAGTCATGCATAGCAAATCCCGAAATTCCGTCATCATATTGGCCGCGATCGCAATGTGCTGCGTCGT
>DKCF01000072.1:606-3894 GCA_002451435.1 Bifidobacterium sp. UBA6881
ACATGGCCCGAATGGCTGCGGGACTGTTCCGCGATACTCGCGTACATGTTTTCCACCGTGGGATGTGTCGCGTTGGTCGCGATGCTCGCCGTGGCGGATCATCGAATCACGCGTGACGCACGCATCGTCGGTCGTGATGTCATCGTTTCCGTCGCGCCGATCGTATATGTCACCGGTGTGAAGTGGCTGGTGAAACGTCCTAGGCCGATCACCTCCGAAGGAAGCGGGCTGTTGCCGGGGGATCCCAGCTTCCCCAGTGGGCACACGGCGGCCGCGGTGATCGTGGCGACCATGTTGTTGCTGACCATGCGCAATTTGGCGCATAAACGCTTCTCTGACGGCAGAACAGACTCGGTGCGACTCGTTGTATGCAGAACGATTATCGGCGCCGTAGCGCTTGTTGTAGTGGTGGCATGTTCGCGTCTTCTGCTCGGTTTGCATTATCCGACGGATGTGGTCGTTTCGGCTGTGGTCTGTCCGCTCATTTCATACGCGGTGTGGTGCGTGTGGGATTTGCGCGACAAAGAACGGCGTTAGCTTAAGACATTGAAGTAGATATTGAAGCCCGGATTGACTCCGGGCTTCGTCATTTGCCGCGCGGAAGGACCGATTGTGCCGGCAAAACGACAGGTTGTGTGGATGTACTCGATTGATGCCGGAAAATTGGTTCAATCGGATTAGCGGCGAAATCCCACGCGTGAGGTGGCGGTGGGGAAATCGCGGCAATACGGAATGCAGTGCGGGAAATCACGCGCAGACGCGGTTTGGTGAAATTCCGGCTGTGTGCCGAGCGGGCGACAATCCAGTGCGAGGGGAGAACCAATGGAGCTTGAAGAACTTTCCATCATAGAGAAAGCAGCGTTGCTTTCCGGCGGGTCTGAATGGGATTCGCGCGGCAATGACCATGCCGGCATTCCCAGTTTCGTCATGAGTGATGGTCCGCATGGCGTTCGTCGGCAACTCGGCGAGGGCGACCATCTCGGCATCGGCGCATCCAAGCCGGCCACATGCTTCCCTACCGCGGGAACCGTGGCCAATTCCTGGGATCCGGCGCTTGCCGAGGAAATGGGCGAGGCGCTCGGCCAGGAAGCGCATGATCTCGATGTGAACGTGCTGCTTGGCCCGGGCATGAACATCAAACGCAATCCGCTGTGCGGGCGCAACTTCGAATACTATTCCGAAGATCCGATTGTCGCGGGGCGAATGTCGGCCGGACTGATTCGCGGCATCCAAAGCAACGGTGTCTCCGCATGTCCCAAGCATTTCGCGGTCAACAGTCAGGAGTTGCGGCGTCAGGCCAGCAATTCCGTAGTGGATGAGCGCACCATGCGCGAACTGTATCTGACGGGCTTCGAAATCGCGGTGCGCGAGGCCAAGCCGATGTCCATCATGACCTCCTACAACGAGATCAATGGCGTCTACGCCCACGAAAACAAGCATCTATTGCAGGAGATTCTGCGCGATGAATGGGGTTTCGACGGCATGGTCGTTTCCGATTGGGGTGGTTCCAATTCCGCTGTCGCGGCCGTCAAAGCGGGCGGGTCGTTGGAGATGCCGTCGCCGGGCTTCACTTCCGCGCGCGAGTTGGAGAACGCGGTGCGTGCGGGAACGCTGTCGGAGGCCGACCTTGACAAGCGTGCGGCTGAAGTCGCCAAAATCGCCAGAGCGACCGCATTCGTCGGAGTTGGCCGTGATGACCTGCTCGCGGACGACATCGCGCGATCGCATCATGCGATCGCAAGGAAAATCGCGGAACGCTCCAGTGTGCTGCTGAAGAACGACGCCTCCGCACTGCCGCTCAAGCCGGGTGCCCGTGTGGCCGTCATCGGGGACATGGCCGCGACCGCGCGTTACCAAGGTTCCGGCTCGTCCAAGGTGAACGCCACCAAGGAGGAGAACATCCTTGATGAGGTCAAGCGTGCCGAAGGCCTCGTGCTGGCCGGTTACGAGCAGGGCTACGACCGTCAGGGCCGGCCGGACCAAGTGCTGCTGAATGATGCCGTGACGCTCGCCAAGAAGGGCACCGTGGATGTGGTGCTGGCCGTCATCGGCCTTGACGAACGCAGCGAATCCGAAGGCCTCGACCGCTCCACGATGGCGATTCCGCAGGTGCAGAACGATCTCGTCAAGGCGTTGTCGGAAACCGGCAAGCCGGTGGTCATCGTGCTTGTTTCCGGCTCGCCGGTGGAATTGCCTTGGTTCGATGACGTTGCCGCCGTATTGTATATCGGATTGTCCGGGCAGGCCGGTGCGTCCGCGGCCGTGCGTGCGCTGACCGGAGAGATCAATCCCTCAGGGCATCTGGCCGAAACCTGGCCGATGCGTTATGAGGATTGCCCGAGCTCCGGCTGGTATCCGGCGATCGGACGCGATGCGATCTATCGCGAAGGCCCGTTTGTGGGCTACCGATATTACGAGACGGCCAATGTTCCCGTGCGCTTCCCGTTCGGTTACGGTCTGAGCTACGCCAGCTTCGCGTATGACGAAATCAACGTTTCCGAAACCGGCATTGACGTGACCGTCATCAACGATTCCGATGTCGATGGAGCGACCGTCGTGCAGTTGTATGTGCGTGCTCCCCAAGGCGGGGCCCTTCGACCTGATCGCGAGCTCAAGGGCTTTGCCAAGGTGGAGTTGGCCGCGCATGAAAGCAGGCAGGTGCATATCGGTTTCGACCGTTATACCTTCCGGCATTTCGATATGCGAGCCAACGCGTGGAAGACGGAAAGCGGCGAATGGACGCTGCTGGTCGGAGACAACGCCGAGCATCTGCCGCTTTCCGCCTCGCACATGGTCGCCGGTGACTGCACGGTCGACGATTGCGCCGCCGACCCCGCGCTCGGCCACTATCTGACCGGGCGGGTCAAGGACGTGACTGATGCCGAAATGGACGTGCTGTTCGGGCATGAGGTGATCGCCCCCGGCAAGCCGACGACGTTCGGCGTGAATGACCCGATCATGTCGTGGACGGATTCCAAGGGATTCGCGGCTCGCACCGTGGCCAAGGGTTTGGCCAAACGGGAGGCCCGTATTCGGGAAAAGACCGGTTCCCCTGATTTGAACACGCTGTTCGTCCTGAACATGCCGCCGCGTGCCATGAGCAAGATGACGCAGGGCATGGTCGATTCCGCGATGGTCGATGCCATTGTGAGCATCGCCAATGGTCGTACTTTCCGCGGATTGGCCGGCGCGGTCGTCGGCTTCTTCCGCAACCAATCCGCGAACAAGCGCACCGCAAAGGAGCTGAATCATGACTGACGACGACAAAATCGAGGCAGGTGCCGCTGA
>DKCF01000072.1:3922-4621 GCA_002451435.1 Bifidobacterium sp. UBA6881
GGTGCCGCTGAGAAGAGGATTGGGCCGATCCGTCAATGGATCGAGGACCATCCCAACATCTGGGAGTTCATCCTGTTCAACGTGCTGTCGAACATCTCCACCATCACCCGCTTCGTGGTGACGTGGATCGGCACCGCGATCTTCATCGCCGGCATGGGCCTTACGCAGCCGTTCCACTTCCTGATTTTCAATTACGACACCAAAGGCAATGGCTTGGGTGGATTCCTCACCTTCCTGCTGGCCGAAGTGCTCGCGCAGGTGGTGAACTTCTTCGTGCAGATGAAGTGGGTGTTCAAGTCCGATTCCAGCTTCAAGGACGCCGCGTGGAAGTATGTGATCCTCGCCGTGATCATCGTGGTGGTGAACCTTGTGCTGCCGGGCTACGTGACCGGTCTGTGCCAGGGGTGGGGCATGAACGCCGGCATCGCGGGCACCATCGCATCCGTGGTCAACACATTGCTGGCCGTGGTGGTGAGCTATCCGTTGCTCAAGTTCTGGGTCATGCCGAAGAACGATGGCAAGAAGGACGGTAGCGTCGGAAAATGAAGTCAAAAGGAAAACGCTGAATAAAAATCGCGATTTCCTCTGAGAACATGCCCGCTTCAGAATCTGAGCGACGATTCTGAAGCGGTTTTTCATATCAATGAAGCCGGATTCATATGGCTTGGCTATTCCTCGATAGTGGTATCCGCGGTATCC
>DKCF01000072.1:4717-8067 GCA_002451435.1 Bifidobacterium sp. UBA6881
CGCCGGGTCGAGCAGGGCATCCAGCTGTTCCGCGGACAGGTCGGTCCGCTCTTCGGCCACTTCGCGGATCGTGCGGCCGGAGGCGACGGCTTCCGCGGAAATCGCGCTGGCCGCCTCGTAGCCGATGACGTCGTTGAGCGCGGCCGAAATGGCAGGGGAGCGCAACGCGTGCTCGCGCCCGGCCCGCACGTCGACCACGATGCCTTCGACGCAATTGGTGCGGAACATATCCATGGCACGGGTCATCAGCTCCATGCCGCTGAGGATCTGATGCACGATCAGCGGATCGAAGGCGTTGAGCTGCAGTTGGCCTTCGGCGGCGGCCCAATTGACCGTCACATCCATACCGAACACCGTGAAACAGCATTGGTCCACACATTCGGGAATCACCGGATTCACCTTCGCCGGCATGATGCTGGAACCGGCCTGTCTTGGCGGCACTTTGAGATCACCGAAGCCTGCGCGCGGCCCTGAATTGAGCAGACGCAGGTCGTCGGCGGCCTTCTTCAGGTGAATCGCCAGATTCTTCAATACCGCCGAAGCCGCGATATAAGCGCTCATGTCGGTCATCGCGGCCACGGGATCGGGCGCCGCGGTGATGGGAAGGCCCGTGATCTGACGCATATGCTCGGTAGCCGTCTCACGGAATCGCAGGTCGGCGCAAATGCCGGTGCCGATGGCCGTGGCACCAAGGTTGAGTACGCACAGATCCGGCACCAACCGTTCCATCGCCTCCATATCAAGCTTCAGAAAACTGGCGAACGCATGGAACTCCTGGCCGAAGGTCATCGGCACCGCGTCCTGAAGCTGGGTGCGTCCCAGCTTGACGTCGTTCGCATGCTTGTCGGCCAGATCGTGCAATGCCTTGCGGAGCCTGCCCGTGGCATCGAGAAGCGGATGCAGCGCATCCACAATGGCGAGCTTGCACGCCGCGGGGTACGTGTCGTTCGTGGACTGCGAGTGGTTGACATGGTCGTTGGGATGGATGAAGCCGTAATCGCCACGTTGATGGCCTGCCAGCTCAAGCGCGCGGTTGGCGATGACCTCGTTCATATTCATATTGGCCGACGTTCCCGCGCCTCCCTGCAGCACATCCACCGGGAACTGGTCGGCAAGTCCGCCGTTTTCGATTTCCAGACACGCCTGCTCGATAAGCGTCGCCTTTTCACGGTCGATCAGTCCAAGCTCGGCGTTGGCCGCCGCGCAGGCCCGCTTGACCGTCGCGTATGCGCGGATCAGCGAAGGATGGTCGCCGTCCGTGATTCCGGAAACGGTGAAATTGCCGATGGCGCGTTGCGTATGGATGCCCCAATACGCATCGGCGGGCACATCAAGCGTGCCGATGCAGTCGTGTTCGGTGCGGAAACCGGCGACGGTGCCGGTTCCTGCGGCTTTGCTGTCATGTATTTCGTTCATGCCTTCCATCATGACGTATCGCAGGGCGAAACGCTACGCATTGCGCTGTACGCGGGGTGGTGTGCCTGGGTGCGTCACATTCAAGGCGTGCTTGCATCGGGCCTCTGTTTGGATGTTGTCAATTGCGGCTCGCGACCTGTACAGATGCCATTTGCATATGTGCATCCACGTTCCATCATGCTCCATCGTGGCGTGAATGCGCCGCAAAATCCGTCGCCGGTGGAACGATGGTGGTGGAACAGAGCGAATGGAAGACGAGGTCGACGCAACGTGGAAGAGGGAATGACGGCACGCGAATCGCGGCAATCGGGGAACATGCGGCAACCGCGGCAGGAAAACACCGGTGTCGCGCAGAATGACCGGCAGCCGAAGATCGGCAGGATTCCCGCACTGATCATGGCGGTGGCGGTGGTCGGCGTCGCCATCGGCGCGGCAGCCGGTCTGCTAACGCTGATGCTGTACCAGGTCGAGCGTCTCGCACTCGGATACATCGAAAACGCGCACGAATCCGGCCCGTTCAACGTGACCGCCATCCGACGCGCGGTCTCCGTCACCGTGGGCGCCACCGTCGCGGCCGTGGTCTGGTGGCTGCTGCGTACGCGCACCACCAAAGTGCCGTCCGTCAAAAAAGCCGTGGGCGGGGCGCTGATGCCAATCTGGCAGACCGTCGTGCACGTGCTGTTGCAGATCTTCATCGTCGGCACCGGCATGTCGATCGGACGCGAGGTGGCCCCGCGCGAACTGGGTGCGATGTTCGGACAGCGGTTCGCCCGCTGGGTGCGCCTCGATGCGAAGGACACGCGCATGCTGGTGGCCATCACCGCGGCCGCGGGCTTGGCGGGCGTGTACAACGCGCCACTCGCCGGCACGTTCTTCGCCGTGGAGATTCTGCTGGCGGACATCACGCTCGAAACCGTCACGCTCGCCTTCGCCTGCTCCGCGCTCGCCTCATGGGTGGCGAGCCTGATCAAAGGCACGCATACCTTCTATCTGATCGGCAAGGCGGATGGTCTGTTCACGCCCGATTACATGCTGTTCGCGCTGGTCGCGGGTCTGGTTCTCGGTGCCGCCGGCGCGTTGTTCCGCCGTGGTTCGCAATGGGCGGGGAAGAACAAGCCATCCGGCGTGGGCATTCTGTGGCAGATGCCGCTTGCGGGCCTGCTGACCGGCGTTGTGGCGATCTGGGTGCCGCAGGTGATGGGCAATGGCCGCGCCACCGCGCAGCTGAGCTTCTCGTCGCAGGCCGATCTGGCGGTGCTGCCGATGCTGTTGCTGAGTTTCGTGGCGAAAGCGGTCGTCACCCTGCTGACGATTCGCTCGGGCGCGTCCGGCGGCGTGCTGCAGCCCGGCATCGCGTTGGGCGCGTCCGGCGGCGCGGTGTTGGGCGTTCTCTGGATGCAGATGTTCCACACGAATTCGATCGGCATGTATGCGCTGCTTGGCGCGTGCGCGCTGCTCGCGGCCTCGCAGCAGGCGCCGCTGATGGCGATCTGTCTGGTGATGGAACTGGCCGACGCTCCGATCAACCTGTTCGTGCCGATTGGCCTTGCCGTCGCGGTCAGCGCGTTCGCCGCCTCCCGTCTGGCCAAGCCCCTCGCCGTTTTCCATCTGCCGATCCCGCATCCCACGAAAGCGAAATAGCCGGCGCCCAATCGTCCGTCCGTCACATGGTGTTTCCGCTCATTCCTCTACTCGTTGCGGAATTGCGAGACCATGTACACCGGTAGGTAATCGATGTTCCCCTCGCATTGTGTATTGGTCTCAGCGAGTACTGTACCCTTGTGGATTCCGAAGTTCTCTGTGTACAGCGCCTTGGTGAGAGCGCTGTGACGCTTATAGCTCTTGCCTGACTTGACCTCTATGGGTCGTATGTACCCGTGAGGGTATTCGATGACGAAATCCAACTCTCCGATCGAGTTGTTCTTGTAATAGAA
>DKCF01000094.1:0-1621 GCA_002451435.1 Bifidobacterium sp. UBA6881
TCTCCGGAAACGGGCAAGCCGTTCTCGACAGCCACCACCGCACGTTACCTTGTCGCATTCGTCATTTTCGCCATTCTCAACTGCGCAGCGTTCGTACTGAACGGTAATACGCTGATGCCGCAGCATCTGAGGGACATCGGCTACAGCGAGACCGAAGCCACCACTGCACTCGGCACCATCACTTCGCTGACCGCCATCGTCGGCCTGCTGTCCGGCTACATCTGGGGCGCGTTCTCCGACCACACCCGTTCCCGTTTCGGCAAGCGTACTCCGTGGATCTTCGCCGGCTCCATCGTCGCCGGCATCGGCCTGTACCTGCTCGGCACCTTCGGTGACGTTCCGAGCCTGACCGCCAGCTACATGCTGAACAACCTGGGCCAGGGCGCCATCCAGACGCCGATGTTCGCCATCCTCGCCGACCGCGTTCCGAAGTCCGTGCGCGGCACCCTTTCCGCAGGTCTGGGCGCGACCGCACTGGGCACGCCGGTCGGACAGTTCATCAGCTCGCTGTTCCTTGGACAGCCGTACCAGAACATGGGCTTCATCGTCGGCGCGTTGATGATCGCGGCCTCCGGTATCATCCCGCTGCTGATTCTGCCGCGTGAACGCAGCTCCAAGGACGACGGCGACGGCAAGAGCGGCGCAGAAGCCGCCAAGGAGGCTCTGGAGAATCTGCTGCCTCCGAAGCTGAAGGGCGCGCACGACTTCTACAAGGCATGCGGCGGTCGTCTGCTCATGATGGCCAGCTACGCCATGATCTCCCAGTACACGCTGTACATCTTCGAGAACTACGTCGGTCTGACTGTGAAGGAAGCCGCAAAGGCAATGGGCACCCTCTCCGCCGTCACCTTCGTCGTGTCTCTGATTGGCTTGGCCGTCTCCGGCCCGCTGTCCGACAAGATCAAGGCACGTAAGATGCCGATCGCCATCGCCTGCGTGCTGTTCATCATCGGCACGCTGTGCCCGGTGATGTTCCGCAGCGTCAACGGCGTGCTGCTGTACGCCGCGTTCGCCGGCCTTGGCTATGGTGTGTACATCGCCGTCGACGGCGCTCTGAACGTCGATGTGATCCCCGCCGAAGCACAGCACAACCGCACCGGCGGCAAGTACATCGGTTTCGGCAACCTGGCCAACACCTGCGGCCAGGTGCTGGCTCCGGCCACCACCGCCATGCTCGTCGCGGTGACCGGCTCCTACTACTCCGCGTTCGTCGTTTCCGCACTGTGCGCACTGGTCGGTGTCGCCCTGATTCTGTGGATCAAGAACGTGAAGTAACATTCGGTTCCGTCGTTCAGGGCGCGCGAATGCCGCTCTGAACGATGTTTGACCATCATGGGATAAATCCCATGCATAGCGCGCGAGACTCCGTCTCCGCGCTTTTTTCATGCCTTCACGAGCGTATTGCGGATTCGCTCACGTGTGATCCTTCGCATCGGCGTGGCGAATCATCCATCAATGCCGATGCATGCGAATTCCGCCCGCATGATTTGTTTACACAACCGTGCGATACGTTATCGGTGCCGTTACAAAACGGACGTTAGCATGTGGCCTCATGACAGAGGAACACACCACCAATGGCAACGAAACAAACAATCAGGCGAGACGCATAGAGCCAACCACC
>DKCF01000094.1:1670-25598 GCA_002451435.1 Bifidobacterium sp. UBA6881
CATCGGCCGGCAACAAACCAAACCGCAAACCGGGCGGCGGAACGTTCGACGTGTCCGATGACAAGACCAATAACGAATCCGAAAGCGAGCACGTGCGCAATGTGGCCGACCTGTTCGTCGAATGTCTGGTCAACGAGGGCGTGCACGTCATCTACGGCATCCCCGGCGAGGAGAACATCCCGCTGATGGAGGCGCTGGAACGCGACGGACGCATCCGCTTCGTGCTGACCCGCCATGAGCAGGGAGCCGGATTCATGGCGTCCACACAGGGCCATTTGACCGGCAAACCGGGCGTCTGCATGGCGACGCTGGGCCCGGGCGCGCTGAACCTCACCCTGCCCGTGGCACAGGCCAACGCCAGTACGACCCCGCTGGTCGCCATCTGCGCGCAAGGCAATGTGGGACGTCTATACAAGGAATCGCATCAGATCGTCGACCTGGTGTCGGTGTTCCGCCCCATCACCCAGTGGACGAGCATGATCTCCACGCCGGAATCCGTGCCGGAGATCATCCGCAAGGCCTTCTCCGTGGCCCAAAGGAAGCGTCCGGGAGCGACGTGCCTCATCCTGCCCGAAGACGTCGCGGAGATGCCCGTATCGCACGGAATCAGGCCGTTGCCGTTGCCGGACACCATGCATATCCGTCCGACCGACGACACCATCGCGCGCGCGGCTGATCTCATCGGCCAGGCGCGGCATCCGATCATCCTCGCCGGCAATGGCGTGGCACGCGCGCATGCCGAAAACCGGTTGCTGGCCTTGGCCGAGCAGCTCAACGTGCCGGTCGCGACGACGTTCGAAGGCAAAGGCGTGATCTCCGACCACATTCCCAATGCGCTTGGCGTCGTCGGCTTCATGAAGCATGACTATGAAAATTTCGCATTCGATGAAGCCGATTTAATTATTTCCATCGGATTTTCAATTCAGCAATTCGACCCGAAAAAAATCAATCCGCACGACGATAAAACTATTATTCACATCAACACCTTCGTCGAGGACACCGACGCGCACTATTCGACGGCGCTGAACATCATGGGCGACATCGACCAGACGTTGGAGGCGCTGATCACCCGGCTGCGCGTGAAGGGCATCCATTTCGACGAATCGCATCCGCTGATCCACGAGCTGCTCAGCGACGAGTTCCAGTCGCACGCAATGGACGACGCGTTCCCGATGAAGCCGCAGCGCATCGTCTACGACACCCGCCGTGCGATGGCCGACGACGACATCACGCTGGTCGATACCGGCGCGCTGAAGATGTGGATGGCGCGTCTGTACCCGACGTATTACTCCAACACCTGCGTGATCGACAATTCGCTGTCGACGATGGCGTGGACGCTGCCGGGCGCGGTGGCCGCCTCGCTGGAACGGCCGGGGCGTCCCGTACTGGCGGCGATGGGCGACGGAAGCTTTCTGATGAACGTGCAGGAGATCGAGACCGCGGTGCGCGTCGGCGCGCGCATGGTGGTGCTGATCTGGGTGGACAAGGCGTATGGCCTGATCAAGTGGAAGATGAACATCCACAACGGCTCCTACGAAAACGTCGATTTCGGCAATCCCGACGTGTCCGAGCTGGCACGCAGCTTCGGCGCGCGCGGCCATGAGATCACGTCCGCCGACGAGCTCTACCCCACGCTCCGCGCGGCGTTGCAGGAGCACGACGGCGTTGACATCATCGCCTGCCCCGTCGATTACAGCGAGAACATGAAGCTCATCGACAAGCTCGGCGAAGTCGATTTCGCAGATTGACCGCGGACGCCGGATATTTTCCGGCGCCCGCTGTTGTTTCACGTGAAACATATGGCCGGCAGGACGCGGATGGTCGGACCTATCGCCCGTTATGGGAAAAATTGATAACCGGAAGCATTGAGCTTTGGGCATATCCGGCGCGGCACAACGCCCCACCCCATAAGGTGATGGTATGAGTGAAAATCGCAATGCTGTAATCATCGGTTCCGGCCCCGCCGGATACACCGCCGCAATCTACCTCGGCCGTGCCGGATACGAACCGACCGTCGTCGCCGGGGCATTGACTCCGGGTGGCCAACTGGTCAACACCACCGAGGTGGAGAACTTCCCCGGCTTCCCCGACGGCATCCTCGGTCCCGATCTCATGGACAACATGCAGAAGCAGGCCGAGAAGTTCGGCGCGAACATCATCTGGGACGATGTCGTTTCCGTCGAGAACGATCCGGAGACGGGCGTGAAGACCGTGCGTCTCGACCAAGGCGACGTGCTGGAGACGCAGGCGCTCATCGTGGCGACCGGTTCTTCCTATCGCAAATTAAACGTTCCTGGAGAAGCGGATTTTTCCGGCAAAGGTGTTTCTTATTGTGCGACTTGCGATGGATTCTTTTTCCGAGGCAAGCCAATTGTTGTGGTCGGCGGCGGCGATAGCGCCTGCGAAGAGGCGGACTTCCTGTCACGCTTCGGCTCCTCCGTCACACTGATTCACCGCCGCGACGAATTCCGCGCATCGCAGATCATGGTGGAGCGCGTGAAGAACAATCCGAAAATCGATTTCCTGCTTGATTCGGTCGTCGAGAAAATCCAAGGCGACGACAACGGCGCGCAATCCGTCGTGGTGCGCAACGTCAAGACGGACGAGACCAGCACCGTGCCGGCGAACGGCATTTTCGTGGCGATCGGCCATACCCCGGCGACCGGCTTCCTGAACGGCGTGGTCGATACCGACGAGGCCGGTTACATCACGGTCGAGGGAGCGAGCACGAAGACCGGCACGCCCGGCATCTTCGCGGCGGGCGACTGCGTGGACAGCGTCTACCGTCAGGCCATCAGCGCCGCGGGAATGGGCTGCCGCGCCGCTCTCGACGCCCAAGCGTATCTGCAGTAAAAACTTACCCGCACCATGCGGTTTCGCCCGTGAGAGCGGCCATTACGGGCGAATTGCTACGATACTCCACGAACAAGGCGCTCGGATGGATACCAACCATCCGAGCGCCTTGTCATATTCGGTCTGTGCATGTCGGCATGTCCGGCATGTATAGACCGGTCAACAGCCCCTCACTGCTGCCGCATCAGCAAATCGACGATACGTTTCATATCGTCTTCCGACTTGAACACGATTTCGATGCGTCCGTGCTTCTTGGAGCCCTTGATCGACACCTTGGTATCGAAACGCTTCTCCAGATCCATCTGCACCGGAGTGCCGGCCCAGGGATTGAGCTTGTTCGCCTTGGGCTTCTTCGGCTGGTCGGATTCAGCGGCTTTCATCGACACGATCTCCTCGGTGCTGCGCACGGACAGCCCTTCGGAGATGATGCGCGTCGCCAGTCGCTCCATATCCGCTTCCGTGGGCAATCCCAGCAACGCACGCGCATGGCCTGCGGTCAACATGCCGGAAGCGACCTTCTTCTGCACGGTACTCGGCAGATTCAGCAATCGCAGGGTATTGGCGATCTGCGGGCGGGATTTCGACACGGATTTCGAAAGCTGCGCCTGCGTCAGACCGAAGTCGTCGATCATCTGCTGGTATGCGGCGGCCTCTTCCAATGGATTCAATGCGACGCGATGCAGGTTCTCCAGCAGCGCGTCACGCAGCATATCGTCGTCGGCGGTGGTTTTGACGATCGCGGGAATCGTGTCCAATCCGGCGATCTGCGACGCGCGCCAGCGACGTTCGCCCATGATGAGCTCGTACATGCTGTCCATGCGGCCGTCGAACATGTTGCGCGATTCGGAACTTGCGGAAGCGTCGGACGCCGCAACGGAGCCCTGCTCCGCGTTCTGGGCGCCATGCTGCGCGGCACCGACGCCCTGCTGTGTGGATGCGTCTGAACCGTCCTTCGAAGCGGCGCGCGCGGCCATCTCCTTGCGCGCGGCCTCGATCTGCGCCATGGGGCGCTTGCGCACGACGATCGGCTGGAGCACGCCGACTTCCTTGATGGATTCGGCGAGTTCGCGAAGGTCGTCCTCGTCGAAGATGGTTCGTGGCTGGTGAAGGTTGGGACCGACATCGCGTACATGCAGTTCGACCAGGTATCCACCCTGGACCGGAAGCAGCTCCTGCTCCTCCTGCTTCTTCGTGTCATCGGCCTTCTTGGACGCATTGCCGGACGTGTTCCTGCCGGAAGCGGCGGATGCCGAAGACGCTGCATCGTGCTCGTGACCAGCGGACGGCGCGGCACCGGCCGGCACGGTGGAGCCGAAGAACATGTCGGCGGGATGGGAGACCTCGTTCAGCGTGATGGAAGGAACGCTGGCGCGACGGGAGTTCTTCTTTCCGCCGTTCCTCTTGGTTTCACGTGAAACGCTTTTCTTGGACATGCCGTGCACGGCGTCGACGGACGCCTGCGCGGTGACCGTGGGCTTGACGAATGCGGAGCCCTTGGTGGAGCCATCCCCTGTGGCCTGTCCCGCGCCCTGCGCCGATGGCGCCGACGTGGTCTCCGGCTTCGCGGTCTCGCCCGGCAACGTCGGGAACAGCGCGCCGAGTCCCTTGCCCAAACGTGATCTAGTCATAATCAGTTCTCGTTCCTTCTTGCATCGATGGCCTGCAGCACCGTCTGGGACCGCTCGGCGATCTCAAGCGCGGCCTCACAATACGAAATCGCGCCCATGCCCTTGGGGTCATAGGCAATCACACTCTGGTTGAAGCTCGGGGCCTCGGAAATCTTCACCGTGCGGGGAATCGTCGTGTTCAGCACGATGCTCGGATAATGCTTCTTGACCTCATCGCGCACTTCGCGGCTCAGCAGCGTGCGCTTGTCGAACATCGTGATCAGCATGGTGGAGACCAGCAGGGACGGATTGAAGTGGCTCTGCACCAATCCGATGGTGTTGATGAGCTGCCCCAGGCCTTCCAGCGCGTAGTATTCGGCCTGGATCGGAATCAGCATCTCGTTCACCGCGCACATGGAGTTGATGACCAGCAGACCCAGGCTCGGCGGGCAATCGATGATCACGTAATCGTAATGCTCTTCGCTGGTGCTCAGGAATTCGTCCACGGCGTTTTTCAGCAGCACGTTGCGGTTCGGCAGATCGGCGACTTCCAATTCGGCGCCGCTCAGGTCGATGGATGCGGGCACGACGTCGAGCATGTCGAAATCAGGGCAGGTGCGCTTGACTTCGGCGATGGTTTTGCGTCCTTCGATGACGTCGTATACCGACGGTTGGCCCGAAGCGTGCGGCGCGCCCAATGCGGTGGAGGCGTTGCCCTGCGGATCCATGTCGATCAGCAGCACCCTCGATTTGAACTGCGCCAGCGCCGCGGACAGGTTCACCGCGGTGGTCGTCTTGCCCACGCCGCCTTTCTGGTTGGCGACGGCGATGAGCCTGGTGCGTGCCGGTTTCGGGCATACGGCCTTCTGCACGGCCCTGAACCGCGTGGTTTCCGCGGCGATTTCCGCGCCCAGTGGGGATGAGCTCTCTCCGAAGATGCGCTTGATGGTTTCCGTCGCGGATTCCATCGATGTCAGATTGTCTGATTCTGCAGGTCCAGTCATAACCTAGTTTTTCCTCACACTATGCTTAGATTCCCAGTTTCATCATTCGGGTGGACAGTTTCGGCATCCACAGGCAATCCGCAAAATTGTGGACAACTGTGCATAACCGGTGGATAACCGCCTGTTTCCAGCCAAAGTTATCCACCGTTTTTTCGTTGAAATCCCAGTCTTTTGATTTCTTCGATTTCCTACGATCCGTATTTTGTGGACAAAGTGGATAACTTGCCGAAATTGTGGATAACTCTCTATCGCTTGTCCACCATGAGCACATGGGTCGGCTCAAGGCCGGGACCGACCTCGGCATCCACCACGCGGGGTCTGATTCCCCCACGCTTGGAGATCTCCTTGGCGGCCTTTTCGATTTCCGCCTGCGCCGAACGTCCCTTCAGCGCCACCAGACGCCCGCCTTTGTCCAGCAATGGCAGGGTCCATCCCGAAAGTTTGGTCATCGGTGCCACCGCACGGCAGGTCACCACGGCGAACGGATGCCTTGCGGCGATCGGATTGCCGTCCAAATCGACGGCGGGGCCATGCGCGCCCTTGCCGTTCTTGCCCAGCCGGGAGCCATGAATGGCGTCGATCACCTCATTGGCCCTGGCGCGAACCACGGTGACGTTCTTCAGGTCCATCTCGTCGACGCATTCGTTCAGCCATTCCACGCGGCGTTCCATAGGCTCCACCAAGGTGAACTGGTGATCGGGCAGGCATGCCGCGGCCACGATGCCGGGGAAGCCGCCACCACTGCCGATGTCGGCCACCGTCTTGAACTGCCGGCGCGCCGTGGCCTCCTTCACAAACGGCACAATCGCCGCGGAGTTGAGAATATGCCGTTCCCAGATGATGCCGACATCGCGGGGGCCTATCAATCCGCGAGGCTCGCCTTCCTGGGCGAGTTTCGCATGAAATACGCGGAGCTTGTCCAATGCGTCCCCAAGCACTTCCCCAAGAATCGGCGAATCGTCAAGTTCGTCAATCGTTTCAGTCATGGTCTCTATCCTATATCCATCGCGCTATCACTCGCCGCGCTGCGCGACTTGTCCCGCGACGCCGGTGCCGCATCGCGTTCCGCCCACAGCCCATCGGAAACCGCAATGCCCTGTGGGACGCAGTATCAGGCCGAATCGTCGGCACATGGCGAGCGAAACGGGTGAAACGCCACCCCACCGCACGGTGCCGGCGACCCGCAATCGAACGCAATAAAAAAGCGCCGCGTTACGCGGCGCGAAGTCATACGGAATCGCCTATGAAAGCGGATCAGTCCTCGTCGTCCAAGTCGTCCGACGCGGAGGCCTTCATGTACACGGTGACGTAGCGGCGAGGCTCCTCGCCGTGGGAGCGGGATTTCAGGCCCTCCTCGCGCACCACATCGTGGACGATCTTGCGTTCGAAGGAGTTCATCGGCTTCAGATTGACCGGTTCGCCGGTGTCGCGCACCTCGTCGATCGCGTCGAGCGCGATGTCGTGCAGACGCTGGCGCTTGCGCTTCAGATAACCGTCGACATCCACGATGAGGTGGGAGCGTTCGCCGGTCTTCTGCTGCACGGCGAGTCGGGTGAGCTGCTGCAGCGCGTCGACCACTTCGCCGTTGCGTCCGATCAGATGCTTGATGTCGGTGTCGTCGTCCGCGACGATCTGCACGGTCGGGCGGTTGTTGCGCACACCCATCTCGATGTCGCCTTCGTAATCGACGATGTCAAGCAATCCTTCAAGATAATCGGCAGCGATATCAGCTTCCTCATTGAGCTGGTCGATGGTCTTCTCATCATCTAGCGCCATTATTCGTACTCCTTTGAGCGGGGTTCTTGGGTAAAGTCTAATTCTCGGAAAAGATACTTCCAGAATAACGCGTGTCCCGTGTTTCACGTGAAACACGGGACACATCGCGCATCAGTTATTTCCTCTTCTTCTTGCGGCTCGGCTGCTGGCGCTGATAACCATGCTTCTCTTTGCTTTCCGCGGCGGCCTTGGCCTGCTGCAACGCCTCGTCTTCGAGGGACGGCAGACCGGCCTTGGCGCGGCGGGCGTTCTCATGGTCATGGTCGCGCTTCTTCTTGGCTTCGGCGGCCGGGGATCCCGGGGTCGGGAACGCATGGATCTGCCAGATGGAACGCAGCAGGTTGCAGATGTTGTTGGTCAGCCAGTACACCAGCACGGCGAACGGCATGGCGATGCCGGAGAAGATGTACATGATCGGGAACATCCACAGCATCATCTTCTGCATCATCTCGGTCTGCTTGGTCTGCGGACCGTTCTGAGGCATGTTGCGCTTCATGCTGTTGAACTGCATGAACCACAGGCAGAAGCACATCAAGGCAACGAAGATCGCGATGACGACCTTGCCGGCGACCGCGGCATTGGTGAAGTTGTCCGCGACGTTCACGCCGAACACGGTGGTGGAGGTGAACTGTTTCGCGGTGGCGATGTCGAAGGCGCCCAGTCCCTCGCCGTTCCTGAACTTGCCGCGGGCGATGTACGGAATGGCGGACAGCGTGTAGAACATGCACATGAACACGGGGCCCTGCACGAGCATAGGCAGCATCGACGTGCATCCGCCCATCGGGTTCGCGTCATTGTCCTGGTAGAGCTTCATCAGCTCACGCTGCATGGCCTCTTTGCTGGCCGGGTCGTTCTTGCCCTTGTACTTGTTCTGGATGCGCTGCATCTTGGGCTGCAGGACCTGCATCTGGCTCTGCATCTTGCGCATGCCCGTGATGGACTTGTAGAACAACGGGAACACGCACACCTGGACCACCAGCACCAGGAACACGATGGACAGCACCCACGAGAAACCGATCTCGTCCATGCCGATCGCGACCAACAGCTTGTGGAACAGGCTCATGAGCTGAGTCATCAGCCACTCGACCGGATACAGGAGCTTGTACAGCCAGCCCCAGAAACCGTTGTCGAGGAGGAATTGATCTTGATTACCCATTACAGGCCATTCTCCTTATCGTTTACGGCCAGAGGTGTGAGTCGAGGCTCCTCATGTGCCTTCGACCACGAAAATCTATAAAAAACGGAGTAACGCTGGGGAACGTCATCTATGCCGCCGCAGCTCCACGGCACGCATCGCAAAAGACGTAGAATCGCAAGAAGACCGCCTCTCAGGCAACCGAATCTGGCGATGGCCTGTATGGCGTAATGAGAACAGCTTGGATAATACTTGCAGCAAGGCGGAGTTTTGGCGGAGATATTCCGCTGATACCACCGTATGGCGGCGATCAGCCATCGTCCGCGGCGTCCGAAGCTCATTGCTGGCGTTCGGCCTTGCGGCGCACCGCCTCGAAACACGCCTTCATCTGCGCGTCGAGCGCGGTGAATTCGGCGTGCGCGGCGCTTGGCTTGGCGCGCAGAACGATATCGCACGATTCCGGCAATATCGATTCGTATTGGCGCGCAAGCACGCGAAAGCGACGTTTGACGGCATTGCGCGTCACGGCGTTGCCGACAGCCTTGGAAACGGCCAGGCCGACACGTCGGCCATGCTCCGTCGCGGAATCGGCCACGGCATCGTCGCACATCAGATAATGCACGACGATGTCTTCTCGCGATACCCTACGACGGCGTTTGAGCACCGCGACGAAATCGCGATGGCTTTTCAGCCGTTCCACCACTGTGCGCCGTTACGATCAGGCAGCGAGGGACTTGCGGCCCTTGGCGCGGCGACGGTTGATCAGAGCGCGGCCCGAACGGGTGCGCATGCGCTGACGGAAACCGTGCTTCATGTGACGACGGCGGTTGTTCGGCTGGAATGTCCTCTTCATAATTAATGCTCCCGGTGTTTTAGCCGCGCAAAAGCACGGCTCCTCATGAGTCAAGCTCTACTAAATTACTCTGACCCCTGAACAGAACGCGGACACCTACGGCTCCCCTCACGTTTTTCTGGGGATTCTCCCCATGAAACAATCCACAAAAACGTTGGTATGACGCCGAATTCCCCACAAATAGTTATCCACAGACCACTTCGCCGTTATTCACAATTCAATGTTTTCAACACGCACCTCGGTGGATAACTCAAGAAAAAGAGAGTATTAATAGGCAATTGCACATAGATAAGGAAGGCTGTAGAGAAAGGGGCATCCGTGGCCGATACGACAACAGATCCTCTTGAGCAGGCGCGCGGCGTGTGGTCCGACGCGCTGGCGCTGCTGCACCAGAACCCTTCCCTCTCCGCCCGCGACAAGGGCTGGTTGGAAAACGTGTTTCCCGAGGGCATGTGGGGCCCCACCATCGTGTTGTGCGTCCCCAGCGCCTCGGCCCAGCAGGCGTTGCAGACCGATCTCAACAAACCCCTGATGGACGCGTTGCGCGAATCCGCCGAACAGGACATCTTCCCCGCGTTCAAAATCGTCAAGAAGAAGGCCGAACCCAAGAAGAAGGCCGAGGAATACCCCCAGTTCGCCGCGCCCGAGCCGAAACCGGCCGAGAAGACCACGCAGGGGCAATTGCCGATTCCAGCCTCCATGCCGCAGAATCCGCCGGTCCCCGTGTTCCAGAGCGGCCAGAACCGCCCGCTGCTCGACCCCGAGACGCATCTGAACAAGAACGCCACGTTCGACACCTTCGTCCCCGGCGATTCCAACCGTTTCGCGCGCACCGTCGCATTGGCGGTGGCCGAGGGCTCCGGCCATGATTTCAACCCGCTGTGCATCTACGGCGGCTCCGGCCTGGGCAAAACCCACCTGCTGAACGCCATCGGCAACTACGCGCTGGTCAAGGACCCCCATCTGAAGGTCCGTTACGTGACCAGCGAGGAATTCACCAACGAGTTCATCGAGGCGTTGGGCGACACCAACAAAAGCTCCGGCCAGATCAAGGAATTCAACCGTCGGTACCGCGAGGTCGACGTGCTGCTCATCGACGACATCCAGTTCCTGAGCGGCAAGGATTCCACGCTGGAGCAGTTCTTCCACACGTTCAACACCCTGCATCAGGCCAACAAGCGCATCGTGATCGCCTCCGATGTGCCGCCGAAGGACCTGCAGGGCTTCAACGAGCGTCTGATCTCCCGCTTCGAATCCGGACTGACCGTGGACGTCAAACCGCCGGATCTGGAGACGCGAATCGCCATCCTCCGCATGATCGCGGCGATGAACGGCTCCAACATCCCCAACGACGTGCTCAACCTCATCGCGGAGCGCTTCACCGAGAACATCCGCGAGCTGGAGGGCGCGCTGAACCGCGTGACCGCGATGGCCTCGCTGACCAGCCAGCCGGTGACCAGGGCCCTGGCGGAACAGACGCTGCAGGATTTCTTCACCACCGACGTGGAGATCAAGCCCGCCGACATCATCACCCAGGTCGCGAAGTACTTCTACGTCACGTTCGACGACATCGTCGGCCGTTCGCGCACGAAGAAAATCGCCTTGGCGCGCCAGATCGCGATGTATCTGGTCCGCGAGCTCACCAGCATGAGCCTCAACGACATCGGCCTGGTATTCGGCGGCAAGGACCACACCACCGTCATGCACGCCTACACCCGCATCAACGACGAGATGCAGGAAAAGCAGGAGATCTACAACTACGTGATGGAATTGACCGTCCAGCTCAAGCAGCGTTCTTCGGAAAAGTAGGATTTTCGACACCCTATCGCTGGATTTTCTGCGATTTTTGGCATGATATGTCGGTATTTCTCCGTCATGCGATTTGAAATGAACCATCGTGGCGTATAGCATGGACGCGGACCGGGGTCCGCGTAGTCTCCAGGCAATCGGAGCAGGGAAGGGCGCGCGGGCACTCGGTTTTTCTTATCGCGGAGCGTCCGGTCAGGGCGGTTCAACCGTGGAGTAAATAAATTTACTTTCTTATTTACCAAGGCAGATGACACGCCGCGTTGTGCATAGAAATTTGAAAATTTATCCACAGGGTTGTCCACAAATCAAGGAAAAACCTGTGGAAAACCCGTTGGAAACGCGGAAAATTCATGTGAGTGCCTGGTGGATTATTCACCGCCGATTGTGGATAACTTTTTGCCGAGGAAATCGATGTGGATAACCAGGTGTTTTGTCCACACTCCATCCAAAAGTTATCCACAGGCATCGGGGTATGCCAAGCCCTTGGAAAATCTGGGGAACAACGAGTTACCCACATTATCCACAGCCCTTATTATTACTATGTAAGTTTTCTATATCGAAGTCGTCATCATCGTAATAAGTGGGGAGTTCCCCACGATTCAAATCGCTTCGTCAGCTGGCTAGAATGGCTTGTGGAACGAACGAAACGAGGAACATCAATGAAAGTCGAAGTCAATTCCCAAGCACTGGCCGACGCTGTAGCCTGGACTACCCGCGTCATCGATGCGCGTCCCGCAACGCCGATTCTTGCCGGCATCCGTCTGGAAGCCATTGACGGCACGCTCCAACTTTCCGCGTTCAATTACGCCATTTCCGCCCGCCACCACATCGAAGCCGGCATTGACGAGCCGGGAACGGTCCTGGTGCTTGGCAAACTGCTCGCCGATATCACGAAGTCGCTGCCGGCCGCCAAAACCTACCTTTCCACTGAAGGTTCCACCTTGGTCATCAGCTCCGGGAAATCGACCTTCACCATGCAGCTCATGCCGGATGCCGAATACCCCGATTTGCCGACCATTCCGGCCAAACTCGGCCAAGTGGACTCCCCTACTTTCATGCAGGCCGTGAACCAGGCATCCGTGGCGGTCTCCCGCGAAGAGAACCGCCCGGTGCTGACCGGCATCCGCGTGCAGTTCCAAGGCGACCGGGTGATCATGAGCTCCACCGACCGTTTCCGTCTGGCCCGGTCGAGCTTCAACTGGACCCCCGAAAATCCCGACATCAACACCACCGCGCTGGTCCGCGGCTCGCTGCTGCGCGATGTCGCACGCTCCATCGACGAACACCAGGACATGGTGATCGATTTCGATCCGGAGAACCCGTCTCTGCTGGGATTCGAGAACGCGGGCCGCGTCTCCACCTCGCAGCTGATCGATGGGGAATTCCCGGCGGTGGACCGCCTGTACGCCGACGAATACCCGATTCACGCGGTCATCGACAAGCAGGCGTTGGTCAGCGCCATCAAGCGCGTCTCCCTCGTCACGGAACGCAACGCCCCGGTTCGTATGACCTTCACCAGCCATGACCTGACCCTGACCGCCGGCACCGCCGACGAGGCACAGGCCAGGGAGGTCCTCGACATCGACATGGACGGCGACGACATCACCGTGGCGTTCAACCCCACCTACCTGATCGAAGGCCTGAGCGCCATCAGCGAACCGTACGTGCGCATGAAGATGACCACCGCGGTCAAACCGGTGGAATTCAACGGCCAGAAGGAAGCGGATTCCGACGAATCCATGGACTACCGCTACCTGCTCGTGCCGATGCGCTTCGCAAACTGATCCGAACACCGCGAACACCTGACGCGACACGGTCGTTCCGGACGAACCACAGCCCGGAACGACCGCAACCGTCAACAACCACCATCCAAGGAACCCATGCATATCTCCCGCCTCGCACTCGACCACTACCGTTCATGGGAACGCTGCGTGCTCGATCTCACGCCGGGGGTCAACATCCTGCAAGGCGCGAACGGACTGGGCAAAACCAACATCGTGGAAGCCGTCGAAGTGCTGTCCACCGGATCCAGCCACCGTACGTCGTCATCGCTGCCGCTCATCGAACGGGGGTACACGTCGGCGGTGATCCGCGCCAACGTCGATGATACGGACGGACAGCACGCGTATGAGGCGACCATCGTGGCGCGCGGCGCCAACAGGGCGCGCATCAACGGCGGAAAATCGCAGTACATGCGCGATTTGATCGGACTCATCCCGTCCGTGTCGTTCACGCCGGAGGACCAGCATCTGGTATCGGGAGATCCGGCGACCAGACGCAACTTCCTCAACCAGGCGGCATCGCTGCTGCTCCCCCACTACGCGCCGCTGCTCCAACAATTCACCCACATCGCCAAACAGCGCACGGCACTGCTCAAACAACTGGCGGACGGCACCGGATTCGACCCGGAATACGGCCGGCAGGCGGTGCTGAGCGGCCTGGAGACCTGGACCGGCCAGTTCATCGACATCGGACTGCGGCTCACCCGTCACCGCGCGGACGTCGTTCGGCGGCTTTCCGAGCCTTTCGGCCGCATCTACGAGGCGCTCGCCGGCACCGCGAAACCGCAGACGGCGACACAACCACCGCATGCGCCGCAGCAGATGGCGGCGCTCACCTACGAGCCGTCCTTCGATGAGGTGCTGTACTTCGACGATCCCGCGGCGGAGATCAGCAGGCACTTCCAACGCATCTATTCCGGAGAAGTGGCGCGCGGCCGCAATCTGATCGGCCCGCACCGCGACGACCTCGCCCTGCGGCTCGATGGCATGCCGGCCCGGGAATTCGCATCGAACGGCGAGATGTGGACGATGGCATTGGCGTTGAAGATGGCGTTGTACGAAGTCGTGCAGGAACAGCGCGGCACCAAGCCCATCGTGATCCTCGACGATGTGTTCGCGCAGCTCGACGAGTCACGGCGCGGGCAGATCCTCGACTTCGCCGACGCGCAGGACCAGGTGCTGATCACCGTCGCCGCCGCCAGCGATGTTCCGCGCTCCGGCGGGAACCTCATCGACGTCGCGCGGTTGCGCGAACAATCCTCGGGAACGCCGGACGAGCATCTGGCCGCCATGATGGCGCAACTGGCGTCGGGCAGGTCCGCAGCCGCATCGGACAGTGCTGAAGTGCTGGCGGAGGACGGGCAATCCGAGCCGTGTCAGCCGTCCGAAGTGCAGACGCCGCCCGATTCGCCGGCATCGCTTGACGCGCAGGTATCGTCCGAAGAGCGGAATGCTGCGCGGACGGCGGTGCGGACGAACGGGAACGGGGATGACCACTGATGCCGGACCGACCAATCTGCGAAACGCTGCATCTCGATCAGCGCAAGCTCCCGGCCGAGGTGTTCGAACGGATCAGCCGTCGCGCCGGACGGGCCAAGGAACGTGAGGAAAAGGCGCGCAAGGCCTGGGAGAGCTTCGGCAAACCGGGCCGCGAACCGCAGAAGGTGGGCAGCATCTTCGAAATGATCGCGGTGCAGGGCAAATGGACCAAGCATCTGAAAATCGCGCAGATGCAAAACCATTGGGCCGACGTGGTCGGACCGGAGAACGCCCAGCACTCCTACCCCTCCAGCCTGCGCGACGGCGTGCTGACGATCCGCTGCGACAGTCCGGCGTGGACCACCACGATGACCTACATGACCCCCATGCTGACCACGGTCATCCGCAAAAAGCTGGAAGGACTGACCATCGACGAGGTGCGCGTCACCGGACCGCAGCAGCAGGGGTACGGCCGCGGCCGGATGACCCGTCGAACGCGGTACTGACGGCGGAATTTCAGGGAATTCCAAGGATAAATGTCTCTGCCGCGCTGTCCCTCTGCGTGAGTAGAATATCAAGCAGTGTATGTAAACGCCTAGAAGGGGCCTTTATTTGCGTTCTAGGCGGTATCGCCTTTGCAAATTGCCTTCCTAGACGGGAAAAATGCAGGAAGGAATCTTTGTGGCAGACCTTGATGCGGATTCGCTGAACGAATCAGCTGATAACACGCAGGAAGATCAGATCCAGAACGACCGACTCGAAGACGCGCAGCTTGACGACTCCCTGTCGCCGGAACACTACGACGCCTCCGACCTGAGGGTTCTGGAAGGCCTTGAGGCGGTGCGCATCCGCCCGGGCATGTACATCGGCTCCACCGGACCGCGCGGCCTGCACCATCTGGTGTACGAGATCGTCGACAACTCCGTCGACGAGGCCCTGGCCGGCTACGCCTCCCACATCGAAGTGACGATTCTGCCCGACGGCGGTGTGCGCGTCGTGGACGATGGACGAGGCATCCCCGTCGATGAGGTGCCGGGCGAAGGCATCTCCGGCGTCGAGACGGTGATGACCAAGCTGCACGCCGGCGGCAAGTTCGGCGGCGGCGGCTACGCGGTCTCCGGCGGTCTGCACGGCGTGGGCATCTCCGTGGTGAACGCGCTGTCCACCCGCGTCGACATCGAAGTGCGTCGCCAGGGCTTCCACTGGACCCAGACCTACATCGACCAGAAGCCGACCGCGCGTCTGGCCAAGGGCGCTCCGATGGGCGAGGACGAGTCCACCGGAACCTCCGTGACCTTCTGGGCCGACGGCAAGATCTTCGAAACCACCACCTACGATTTCGAGACCCTGCGCAACCGCTTCCAGCAGATGGCGTTCCTGAACAAGGGCCTGAAGATCTCCCTGACCGACCTGCGCGAACCCGACCAGGCCGGCGACGAGGTCGCGGGAACCGACGACGACGCCGAAACGAAGCATCAGAGCGTCACCTACCAGTACAACGACGGCATCAAGGACTACGTCGACTACCTGGTCAAGTCCCGCAAGACCACGCCGGTCGAACCGGACGTCATCGATTTCGAGGCCGAAGACCTGAAAATCGGCATCTCCGCGGAAATCGCCATGCAGTGGACCACCGCGTACTCCGAAGCCGTGCATACCTTCGCGAACACCATCTCCACCACCGAAGGCGGCACCCACGAGGAAGGCTTCCGCGCGGCGCTGACCTCGCTGGTCAACCGCTACGCCCGCGAGAAGAACATCCTCAAAGACAAGGACGAGAACCTCTCCGGCGACGACGTGCGCGAAGGCCTGACCGCAGTGGTCTCCGTGAAGCTCACCACCCCGCAGTTCGAAGGCCAGACCAAGACCAAGCTCGGCAACTCCGAGGCGAAGACCTTCGTGCAGCGCGTCATGACCGACAAGCTCGGCGACTGGTTCGACGCGCATCCAAGCGAGGCCAAGAGCATCATCCAGAAGGCCATCGAGGCGTCCCGCGCGCGCATCGCGGCCAAGAAGGCCCGCGAGAACACCCGCCGCAAGTCGATCTTCGAATCGGCCGGCATGCCCGACAAGCTCAAGGACTGCCAGTCCAACAACCCCGAGGAATGCGAGCTGTTCATCGTGGAGGGCGACTCCGCAGGCGGCTCCGCCATCCAGGGACGCAACCCGATCACGCAGGCCATCCTGCCGCTGCGAGGCAAGATCCTCAACACCGAGCGCGCCAGCCTCGACCGCATGATGAAGTCCGACACCATCGAAGCGCTGATCACCGCGGTCGGCGGCGGCTACGGCGAGGACTTCGACCTCAACAAGGTGCGCTACCACAAGGTCATCATCATGGCCGATGCGGATGTCGACGGCGCGCACATCGCGACCCTGAACCTGACGCTGTTCTTCCGCTACATGCGGCCGATGATCACCGCCGGATACGTGTACGTGGCCATGCCGCCGCTGTACCGCCTGAAGTGGACCAAGGGCGCGCACGACTTCGTGTACACCGACGCCGAACGCGACCGCGTGCTCGCCGAAGGCAAGGCGGCCGGACGCCAGCTGCCGAAGGGCGAAGGCATCCAGCGCTACAAGGGTCTGGGCGAAATGAGCTACCAGGAGCTGTGGGAGACCACCATGGATCCAGAACACCGCATCCTCAAGCAGGTGCAGATCGAAGACGCGGCCGCGGCCGACGAGACCTTCTCCATGCTCATGGGCGACGAAGTCGAACCCCGTCGTCTGTTCATCCAGCGCAACGCGCGCAACGTCAGCTGGATCGACGCGTAAGGGATTCACAGGGACTTCAAGGCAAGGATTAGAAATTGGCAGACGAAAACAACAACACTGAAGACGGCCAGTTCGTGCCGGACGGCTCCATGGAGCCGTTGAGCCCGCAGGAGGCCGACAACACCGACTACGGTCTGATGACCGGCGAACGCATCCAGAAGAAGGATCTGCAGCAGGAAATGCGCGATTCCTATCTGGCGTACGCCATGTCCGTGATCGTCGACCGTGCGCTCCCGGACGTGCGCGACGGCATGAAGCCGGTGCACCGTCGCGTGATCTACGCGATGTACGACGGCGGATACCGCCCGGACCGCGGCTACTCCAAGTGCGCCCGCGTGGTCGGCGAGGTCATGGGCAAATACCACCCGCACGGCGACTCCGCCATCTACGACACGTTGGTGCGTATGGCGCAGTCCTGGTCGATGCGCTACACGCTCGTCGACGGACAGGGCAACTTCGGCTCCCCCGGCGACGATCCCGCCGCGGCAATGCGTTACACCGAATGCCGCATGGCGCCGCTCGCCATGGAAATGGTGCGCGACATCGACAAGGACACCGTCGACTTCCTGCCGAACTACGACGGCAAGACCCAGGAACCGACCGTGCTGCCGTCGCGCTTCCCGAACCTGCTGTGCAACGGCTCCTCCGGCATCGCGGTCGGCATGGCCACGAACATCCCTCCGCACAACATGCGCGAGGTCGCCGAAGGCGTGCACTGGGCGCTCGACCATCCGGACGTGAGCCGCGAGGAGCTGCTCGACAACCTCATCCGCATCATCAAGGGACCGGACTTCCCCACCGGCGCGACGATCCTCGGCCACAAGGGCATCGAACAGGCATACCGCACCGGCCGCGGCCTCATCACCATGCGCGCGGTCGTCAACACCGAGGAGATCAAGGGCCGCATGTGCCTCGTGATCACCGAGCTGCCGTACCAGGTGAACCCGGACCGACTCGTCGTCTCCATCCGCGAGGCGGTGCGCGACGGCAAGATCCAAGGCATCGCCGACATGCGCGACGAGACCTCCGGCCGCACCGGCCAGCGTCTCGTGCTCGTGCTCAAGCGCGACGCCGTCCCGAAGGTCGTGCTCAACAACCTGTACAAGCACTCCCAGCTGCAGCAGACCTTCGGCGCCAACATGCTGGCGCTGGTCGACGGCGTGCCGCGCACGCTCTCCCTGGACGCCTTCATCCGCCACTGGATCGGCCACCAGCTCGAAGTCGTCGCACGCCGCACCGCATACCTCAAGCGCGAGGCCGAGGAACGCGACCACATCCTGCAGGGCTACCTGAAGGCCCTCGACATGATCGACGAGGTCATCGCCCTCATCCGCGCCTCCGCGTCCGCGGAAACCGCGCGCACGGGCCTGATGGACCTGCTCGACGTGGACGAAGTGCAGGCCGACGCCATCCTCGCCATGCAGCTGCGCCGCCTGGCCGCTCTGGAACGCCAGAAGATCCTCGACGAGCACAACGAGCTCATGCGCAAGATCGCCGACTACAACGACATCCTCGCCAAGCCGGAACGCCAGCGCAAGATCGTCGGCGACGAACTCGACGAAATCGTCGCCAAGTACGGCGACGCACGCCGCACCAAGATCCTGCCGTACTCCGGCGAAATGAACGTCGAAGACCTGATCGCCGAGGAAAACGTGGTCGTCACCGTGACGCATTCCGGATTCATCAAGCGCACCAAGGCCGACGAATACCGCGCCCAGCACCGCGGCGGCAAGGGCATCAAGGGCGCCCGCCTGCGCGAGGACGACGTGGTCGACCACTTCTTCCTCACCAGCACGCACAACTGGCTGCTGTTCTTCACCAACAAGGGCCGCGTGTATCGTCTGAAAGCCTACGAGCTGCCGGAGGGATCTCGCGATTCCAAGGGCCAGCACGTGGCGAACCTGCTGCAGTTCGGCCCGGACGAATCCATCCAGACCGTGCTGTCCATCCCGAACTACGACGTGGCCAAGTACCTGGTGCTCGCCACCCGCTCCGGCAAGGTGAAGAAGACCGCGCTCGCCGAATACGACTCCCCGCGTCAGGGCGGCCTGATCGCGGTCCGTCTGATGACCGACGAAAACGGCGAGAACGCCGACGAGCTCATCGGCGCCGCGCTGTGCAACGCCGACGACGACATCATCCTCGTGTCCAAGAAGGGCATGAGCCTGAAGTTCGAGGCCAACGACGAGCAGCTGCGCCCGATGGGCCGCCAGACCGCCGGTGTGCAGGGCATGAAGTTCCGCGACGGCGACGAACTGCTCGCCATGGACGTGGTCTGGGGCGATTCCGACAAGGACCTGTTCGTGGTGACGAACGAGGGCTTCGCGAAGCGCACCGCCATCAGCGAATACCGTTTGCAGGGCCGTAACGGCTACGGCGTCAAGGCCGTGCAACTCGCCGAGGGACGTGGATCCCTCGTGGGTGCCGTGATCGTGGAGGAGGACGACCAGATCCTCGCCATCATGAAGTCCGGCAAGGTCATCCGTTCCAACGTCGCCGAGGTCAAGCGCACCGGACGCAACACCCAGGGCGTGACGTTCGCCAAGCCCGACAAGAACGACGAGATCCTTTCCATCGCGCGCAACGAGGACAAGGAGGATTCCGAGGAATCCGCCGAATCCGCTTCCGCTGACGCCGCCGCTTCCGCAGCCGACAACGGCATTGCCGAATCCTCTGCGAATGCCGCGGGTGCGAATGCCACTGCTTCCGCAGCGGAATCCAACGACGCGGAATAAAGGAACAGGAATCCTCCGAATTCCGAAAGCCATCGTCGAGACCGACAGCGCCTCGACGATGGCGAGCATGGCGAGAATGTAGAGGCATAAGGACGATGCGAACAATCGTCTGCGAAAACTGGTAGCCTCAGCTAGGAACTGGGCATGATCTTGCAAGGAGAACGATGAGCGAGAACAACGAAGAACAGCAGGTTCAGGAGGCCGAACCGGCCCCGCGCGTGGCGCGTTCCGCTTCCAGCCAGCCGCTGATCGGCACGGAGCAGCCGCAGGCGGGCTCCCCCGCCAAGGGCGGAGTGAAGGTTCGTGACAAGGTGCGCCGCGGCACTCCCCGCGCACGCCGCATGAGCCTGTCCCTGACCCGTATCGACGCGTGGTCCGCCGCGAAGGTGGCGTTCATGCTGTCCATCGCGGGCGGCATCATCCAGATCGTCGCCGCGGCGCTGCTGTGGACGGTTCTGAACGTGGTCGGTGTGTTCGACCAAGTGACGCAGATCGTGTCCTCCACCGGTCTTGACGCAGGTGGCTTCGACCTGGCCAACGTGCTCTCGCTGAGCACCGTGCTGAGCGCCGTCACCATCATCGCCGTCGTGGAAGTGATTCTGGTGACCCTGCTCGTGGTCATCCTCACGCTGCTGTACAACGTGGTGAGCACGCTCGTCGGAGGCATCCACGTGACGCTGGGCGACGACTGATCGGTTGTTGTCAGACGCTCCGACGGTCGCTGCCGTTTAGGCGGTGATCGCGGAATGGTTCGTCGTTTATGCTTTCGAGGGTCCGCAGCCGTATGGTTGCGGACCCTTCTGTGTCTCTTCTGTGCCCCGTATTTGTGCCCCGTATTTGGAATCACATGTCAGGTTATCCTGCGTTGGAAGCGCCACGCAGGGAATGAATCATGCGTGGATCTTGGACCTTGCATAGACCTTGCGCGGGCCTACGCGGACTGCCGCTCCACGATGCGCGTCTTCAGAATCGTCGTATGCGACTCTTCTCCTCGGATTTGCCGCAATACCAATTCCGCCATGGTGCGGCCCAGCAATTGCGAATCCTGATGCACCGTGGTGAGCTTCGGATTGGCAAGCAGCGCCATTGTCGAATCATCGAATCCCGTGACCGCGATATCTTCCGGAATTCGAAGGCCCATATGCCTGAGCTGGTTGATCAATCCGACCGCGATGTTGTCGTTCGCACAGACGATGCCGTCGATGGAATGCAGATGCGCTTCGAATGCCACTGCGGCCATCTCGCCGCTGGTGGTTTCCCAATCATCCGCGTAATACACAAGATTATCGTCGTACAATTCCCCCATGGCCGTTTTAAATCCGGCAAGTCGGTTCAGCGATGTCGGCGAATACCCGGGGCCACAGATATACGCGAGTCTCGTGCGATGTTTGTTTAGAAGATACCGCGTGATGGCGGCCTGACCCTGCTCATTGTCGAAATCCACTGCCAGAAATGAAGTGCGGTCTTCGGAGCTGATTTCGGAGCGCACCATCGGGCGCCGGAGATTTCGGAACGCCTTCAGCAAGGAATCGTCGTTGCTCATGGAGAACAGCAGATAGCCGTCCGCAAAATCGCCGTTGACGAGTGTGGTGATGCGCTGCGTGGCCTGTTCGGAATCGGCGATAAGCGTGACCATTTGATATCCGGCTTCGCCAAGTGTTTGATTGGCTCCCGATATCGCTTGGGCGATGCTGGATTGCATGATGGTGGAGTTGCTTTCCACCTGGATGATAAGCGCTATGGTCTGGGTACGACGGTGCGCCAGAGAGCGCGCGCTGCTGTTAGGCGTGTAGGACGTCTCTTTGACGGCTTTGGCGATGCGATTCGCTGCGGCCTCGGAAACATGCTCGCTGCCGTTGAAGTAACGCGACACTGTTCCGTAGGAGACGCCGGCAATTTTCGCTACATCGCGGATAGTCGGTCTTTTGGATGCTGATGCCATGGTAATCATCTTAGTGTCTCAGAACGGCGCGTATCGATGGTTCGAGGCATGGTTTCCTGATATACGGAATTTTTTGTAACCGGTTACAAAAGAGGGTATAGTACAAATTGTAACCGGTCACATCGCAATGGTGAGCGATGTGACACAGGACACCCAAGGGAGGGGACGAAATGACAATGTCGTTGAAGAAGTCCGTGGCCATCGTAGGCGCGGCAGCCATGCTTGTTTCCATCGCAGCATGCGGCGGATCTTCCAGTTCCGGCGACGCGTCGGACAATGGTGGAGAGGTCACGCTGAATGTTTGGGGCTGGGAGCCAACGCTCAAGCAGGCCAACGCGGCGTTCGAAAAGAAGTATCCGAACATCAAAATCAAGTGGAACAACACCGGAACCGCCGACGATACGGTCACCGGTCTGAACAATGCCATCCAAGCGGGATCCGGCATCCCGGATGTCGTCCAACTCGAATACATGACCGTGCCGCAGTACGTCATCGGCGACAGCCAGCTTTCCGATCTCAAAGACAAGACTTCCGGATACAAGAACTTCTACACCCCCGGCACATGGAACTCCGTGAATGTTGGCGATGGAGTGTACGCGCTGCCGATGGATTCCGGCCCGCAGGCCATGTTCTACAACAAAGCCACCTTCGACAAGGCGGGAATCTCCGAAGCTCCGAAGACCTGGGACGAGTTCTATCAGGACGCCAAAAAGATTCGTGCATTGGGCGACGACTATTACATCACCGCGGACGCCGGCGATTCCAAGGTCATGAACGCGTTCCTGTGGCAGGCCGGTGCCGAGCCGTACAAGTCCAACGGCGAGAACGTGACCATCAACTTCAAGTCCGATCCGCAGGTCAAGACGGTGGCCGAATTCTGGCAGAAGCTCATTGACGAGGATCTGATCAACACCAAGGTCGCCACATGGGCCGACGAATGGAACCGCGGCATCGGCGACGGCACCATCGCCGCCATCTTCGAAGGTGCGTGGATGCCTGCCAATCTCGTTTCCAATTCGCCGCAGGCTTCGGGCAATATGCGCGTGGCCCTTCAACCGAATTGGGATGCCAGCAAGCCGTCCAACGGCGAAAACGGCGGTTCCGCGATCGCCGTGACCAAGGCTTCCAAGCTGCAGGACGCCGCATGGAAGTACATCAACTTCGTATGCCACGACAAGACCGGCATCAAGGCACGTACTTCGGGCGGCGCCTTCCCGGCGGACAAGGCCACGATGAAGTCCGAGGAATTCCTCAAGGGTTCCGACGAAGTCACCAAGTACTTCGGTGGTCAGGAATACAACAAGGTGCTTGCGCAGGCTTCCGAACAGGTGACCAATGAGTACCAGTTCCTGCCGTTCATGGGCCAGGCCAACTCGATCTACACGGATTACTTGGGCGATGCCTACGTCAAGAAGTCGACCACATTGGAGAAGGGCTTCGCCAAGTTCCAGGATGCGTTGGCCAAGTATGGCAAGGAGCAGGGCTTTACCGTCAAGGAAAGCTGATTTGCTGTTGGCCGCTGACAGCTGAAACTCGCGAATGTGGCCACGGTGAACATCCAGTAAAACAAACCGACGGAGCGCCGAACGGCGCAAAATAAGCGCAAATACATGGCGGGTATGTTCCTTTGTAAAAAAGGAACATACCCGCCATTCGTATATGCAATGTGGTCCGTATCGAAGGTGATTGCCGACAACAAAAAGCCGGTTTGCATCAATCCTCATAATCGAATTTGGATTGATGCAAACCGGCAGAGAAAACCGGAACGGAGTTCAGCCGATCACAGCACGCCCTGGGCGACCATGGCGTTGGCGACCTTGACGAAGCCGGCGGCGTTGGCGCCGAGCATCAGATCGCCCTCGTGGCCGTACTCCTTGGCGGCGGCCAGGGAGTTGGCGACGATGTTCTCCATGATGGACTTGAGTTTGTTGTCCACCTCTTCGAAGGTCCAGCTCAGACGGTAGCTGTTCTGGCTCATTTCGAGGCCGGACACGGCCACGCCGCCGGCGTTCGCGGCCTTCGCCGGGCCGTACAGCAGGCCGTTCTCCTGGTACACGGTGATGGCTTCCGGCGTGGACGGCATGTTGGCGCCTTCGCACACGACCTTGCAGCCGTTGGCGACCAGGGCCTTGGCGGATTCGCCGTCGATCTCGTTCTGCGTGGCGCACGGCAGCGC
>DKCF01000094.1:25680-26252 GCA_002451435.1 Bifidobacterium sp. UBA6881
CGCTCGGCGTACTCCTTGATGCGGCCACGGTGGCCCAGCTTGATGTCCTTGACGATATCGAGCTTGATGCCGTCCGGATCGTACACGTAGCCGTTGGAGTCGGAGGCGGTGACGACCTTCGCGCCCAGGGCCTGGGCCTTTTCGGTGGCGAAGATGGCCACGTTGCCGGAGCCGGAGATGACGACCGTCTTACCCTCGAAGGAATCGTTCTTCAGGACGCGCAGCGCCTCCTGGGTGTAGTAGCACAGACCGTAGCCGGTGGCCTCGGTACGGGCCAGGGAGCCGCCGAATTCGAGGCCCTTGCCGGTCAGCACGCCGGAGTACTCGTCGCGGATGCGCTTGTACTGGCCGAACAGGTAGCCGATCTCACGGGCACCGACGTTGATGTCGCCGGCCGGAACGTCGGTGAACTGGCCGATGTGACGGCACAGCTCGGTCATGAACGCCTGACAGAAGCGCATGACCTCGGCGTCGGACTTGCCTTTCGGGTCGAAGTCGGAGCCGCCCTTGCCGCCGCCCATCGGCAGGCTGGTCAGGGAGTTCTTGAGGATCTGCTCGAAGCCGAGGAACTT
>DKCF01000094.1:26315-27088 GCA_002451435.1 Bifidobacterium sp. UBA6881
TGCGGAATTGAACTGGATGCGGTAGCCGCGGTTCACCTGCACCTTGCCTTCGTCATCCGTCCAGGCGACGCGGAACTTCACCACGCGTTCCGGCTCGACGAGGCGTTCAAGCACGCCAGCCTTCTCGTATTCCGGGTGCTTCTCGACCACCGGTTCGAGGCTTTCGAACACTTCTCGGACGGCCTGCAGGAATTCCGGCTGGTCGCCATCGCGCTTCTCAACCTGCGCGTATACGCGCTTGACGTACTCGTCAGTGAGCATGTTTTCCCCTTCGAATAGTTGGGTTATCAATACGACGGTCTCATTCTATGTGTCCGAATATGGACTGCACAAGACCTTGCTCAGGATTTGGTGGAGGCATGTTGTGACTCTCCCCTGCTGATTGATCGCTATCACCGCTTTGCCCATCGCACTGGGAAGTCTGTGCTCTTCCCTGCCGGTCGGTATTGCTGATCGTCGGTCGCATCGGATTCGATGAAGGTGCATGTTCTCCCCATTGCCGAGGTCGCGGCCAGTGTCGCCCTCACCGCTGCCATACACGGCAATGGGCTGTACCATCGTGCAGAGTTTGCTGCATGTTACATTGGTGCCGGTAGAAGTCCGTGTTCTCTCCGTTGCGGAGCGTGCCGTTTTGGTGATTCCAATGATATTGCTGGTGATATTGCTGGATGGACATTCCGCTGACTGGATGGTTGAGTTCCCTGAGAAGCCTTTGGCGGGTGAATTCATCCAGTGGCTGGATGATTTAGGACATTGAGATGCGTGTCAGCGGG
>DKCF01000092.1:0-10130 GCA_002451435.1 Bifidobacterium sp. UBA6881
GGCGTCGTCACCATCCTCATGGCGGTGCTGGGCACCGTCATCACACGGTTCCTGCCATTCGTGCTGTTCCCCGAATCCAAACAGCCACCGCGAATCGTCGACTACCTGGGAAAGGTCCTGCCATACGCCATGACGGGACTGCTCGTCGTCTATTCGCTGAAAAACGTGCGGCCGCTTTCCGGAAGCCATGGCGTGCCCGAGGCGCTCGCCATCGTCGTCATCGTCGCGTTGCACGTGTGGCGGCGCAACATGCTGCTGTCCATCGCCGGCGGCACCGCGGTCTACATGCTGCTCATCCAGACGGCGTTCGCCTGATCGATATGGCGGGTGCCGGTTCCCGGCCGAACGTCCTCCAAAGCACACTCCCGCTATGTCGGGCCCGTCCGTTCGGCCTGGGGCGAACACGCCGTATTGACTTCGAGCTGACTTCAAGCCATATTGTGGGAACGAAAATCAGCCACTCGCAGAATGGGGATTTCATGTCGACGTACCTGAATGACATCAACGGCCCGGCGGATCTCAAGCGGCTCGGCGAGGACGAGCTGCCCGCCCTCGCCGACGAGATTCGTCAGACGCTGATCAGACGAGTCACGGAAACCGGTGGGCACATCGGACCGAATCTGGGCGTGGTGGAAGCGACCATCGCCATGCACTACGTGTTCGACTCCCCGAAAGACAAATTCATCTGGGATGTCTCCCACCAGTCCTACACGCACAAGATCCTGACCGGCCGCAAGCGGGCGTTCCTCGACCCGGCCCATTACCACGACGTTTCCGGATACACGCATCCGGGTGAAAGCGAGCACGACCATTTCGTGGTCGGCCACACAGGCACCTCCATCTCCATGGCCGTGGGCATGGCCAAGGGACGTGATCTGCTCGGTCGTAGGGAGAACGTCGTCGCGTTCATCGGCGATGGCTCGATGAGCGAGGGCGAGGCGCTTGAGGGACTCGACAACGCGGGGGAGATGACCACCAACCTCATCGTCATCCTCAACGACAATGAGATGTCCATCGCGCCGAACCACGGCGGCATCTACAAGGGACTCGCCGAACTGCGCGCCACCAACGGCACTTCCGAACGCAACCTGTTCAAGGCGTTCGGCCTCGACTACCGGTACGTGGCGGACGGCAACGACGTGCAGGCCATGATCGCGGCGCTCAGAGAGGTCAAGGACATCGACCATCCGGTCGTCGTACACATCCATACCGACAAGGGCCATGGCCTCGACTGGGCGGAACATGACAAGGAATCCGGCCACTGGGTGCTTCCTGCCAAGGTGCTTGAGGCCCGCAAGGCGCAACCGGCCGGCGAAAGCTACGCGGAACTGTCCCGCAGGTATCTGATGGACAAGATGAGGCAGGACCGCGGCGTGGTGGTGATCTCCGCCGGAACCCCGGGCGTGGGCGGCTTCGGTCCGAAGGAACGCGCCGAAGCCGGCAGCCAGTTCGTCGACGTCGGCATCGCGGAACAGAACGCCGTGGCGGAAATCTCCGGAATCGCGAAGGCTGGCGGGAAGCCGGTGTTCGAGGTGACCGCCTCGTTCCTCCAGCGCGCCTATGACCAACTGCAGCAGGACCTGGGGCTGCAGGGCAGCGCGGCGACGATCATCGTGTCCGGCTACGGCGATGCGATTGGTCCGGGCGACAACACGCACGCCAACTATTTCCCCATCGCCATGACGAACACCATTCCGGGATTGACGGGCCTCGCCCCGGCGACCAAAGAGGAATACCTCGCCATGCTCGACTGGGCCATCGACCACGCGGGCCGTCCGGTGGTGATCGCCGAACCGGGCACGTTGACCACCGAAGCCGATCTGCGCGGCCTTCTGGGAGCGGCTCCGGCCGAGCCGGCCACGGAACCGTTCACGCAGGACCAGCTCAACATGCGAACGATCGCCAGGGGATCCGACGTCGCGATTCTGGCGTTGGGCAACTTCCTGCCGTTGGGGCTCAAGGTGCGCGAGGCATTGGCGCGGAAGGGAATCGACGCGACGGTGATCGATCCGCGCGTGTATTCCGATCTCGACGTCGAGACCTTGGACGCGCTGCAGGCCGACCACCGCATCGTGGTGACCCTGGAAGACGGTTCTTTGGCAGGCGGATTCGGCCAACAGGTCGCGGCCTACTATGGTCCGCGCGACATGAAGGTGCTTTCGTATGGAGCGGCCAAGGAGCTCACCGACCTCGAGCCGACCGAGTCGCTGTACCGGCGGTACCGGCTCAAGTCCGAACTCATCGTCGAAGACGTGCTCAAGGCGCGATGATGGCCGCCGTGCGGATCGTCCCGCGGGACGATCCGCACGGCAGGATAGGGAAGGCCGCCCGCAGTGACCGGTTCCAGACGCCGAATTCGATAGGGATTCGGCGTCCGCGAAGACGGCTGCCGCGGACGGCCTTTGCGATGGGTCATGGATGGTTCCCGGCTGGTTCCTGTCCGCCGCCCGCCGGCCCGCCATCGTATGACGAAGCGGCGCGTACATCCATCCACGCCGCGGGCGGCGGAACCGGTTGTCAGTCGGTCAGCGCCTTCGGATATTCGGCCACCTGCGCGTCGATCTGGTCCTCGCTGCTGGACGCCACCCCTTGGATGAGGAACGGCTTCAGATATGTGGCATGCGTGTGGCGGAACGTGGTCTCGAACGGGGAAAGCAACTCCTCCATCGTGCGCACGTGACTGCCCTCGCGCGTATAGGATTCGGCGGGGGAGCCGGTCGACACTGCCAACATGAATTCCTTGCCCTCCAACGCATGGCCGCCGCCGTAAGCCCAGCCGGCCTGCAGCACGCTGTCCTCCCATTGCTTGAGCAAGGCGGGGGAGCTGTACCAGTAGAACGGGAACTGCAGGACGATGCGGTCATGCGCCTCGATAAGCTCCTGCTCATGTTTGGAATCGATGCGGAAATCGGGATATGCGGCATACTCATCCACGACGGTCACATTCGCGGTGCCCTCAGCGGCATTCATGAGCCTGCGATTCACTTGGGATCGATCCAGATGCGGATGGAACACCAATACCAACGTCTTCATGTCTCTCCTTTGTCGGATGCCTTGTCGGCGACGGTTACGCATATGCCATTGTAGGACCGGAGAACGCGCCTGACGCATGCCGGCTCATCGGGAACTCGGCGCTCCCATGCCGCCGTCGCGGTCGTTACAAGGCCGTCGCAAGGCCAGAGGTCATCGGGCAAGTCCCATGTCGTATTTCAGCGTCATCACACGGATCGCGGACTGCGTCACCTTCTGTGCGAACGAGGCGTCGGCCGCGGCCTTGGCGTTCAGGCCGTCGAGCACCGGCTGCACATAATCCGAGGAGCCGATGCACGCCAGGTCGCCGCCGGCCTCGACGAGCCTCACGCCCAGATCCGCCGGCTCGATGCCGCTCAGCGCCGCGGCGGACATCGAATCCGAGGTGATGACGCCTTGGAAGCCGATCGTGCCGCGCAGGTAGTCGGTGATCAGCGTGCTGGAGAACACCGCCGGATTGTTCGGGTCGATGGCCTGGTACGTGGCCAAAGCCATCATCACCATGGAGGGATTCGCACGCAACGCCTCGTTGAACGCGCCGATTTCCGCGCCATCCAATGTCGTGGTGGTGTCGAGCGTGCCTTCGGCGGTGAAATCGGTGTTGCCCGTCACCGATCCCAGACCCGGATAGTGCTTGATGGCGCTTCCCACGCCGGAATCCGCCATTCCTTCGATGAACGCCTTCGCATGTTCGGCGTTTCCCGCGGCGTCAAGACCGAAATCGCGGTTCAACGCGCCGACCGGATCGTTCGAGGCGCGATCCACGGTCACCGTGCCCACTACAGGGGCCAGATCGACGTTGATTCCGGCCGATTTCAACTGCGACCCCCAGACGGCGGCCGATTCACGCAACGTGTCGGTGGTCATCCTGCCTTGGTCGACGGCCGAGGGCATGCGGTCGAACCCCGACCCCTGCAGATGCTGCACTTGGCCGCCCTCCTGGTCGGTGGCCATCAGCAGCTGATCGTTCGCGGGCGCATAGGACTGCAGCGCCGCGGTGGCCGCCGCCACTCCCGCCGTGCCGGACGTCCAATTGCCGATGACGAGCACGGAGCCTACATGCTGGTCTGCGATCAGATGCTGCAACGTGGACGGGTCGGAACCCGCGTACAACGGCGCCATGACCAATTGCCCCACACGTTCCTGCATCGACATCGCCTCGACCGCCTTCACGGCCTTGTCGTGCGATGACGCATCCGTATTGGCGGCCGGCGTCTTTTCACGGTCGAGCGTTCCACTCATGGCGTTTGACCGTCGCACGGCCTCATGATGGGCCGACGCCGAAAAGCCCGGGGCGGAACAGGACGCCAGCATCGCCGGCAGTATGACCGCCATGAGCATCGCCATGATTCGGATTCGGACGGCGGAAACGGTGACTCTCCTCATGACGCCCATTATCGCATGGAGGCGCCAAGCTCCCCGGATTCACCGTTCCGGAAACGGTTTTCAATGAAGCCGTAAACGTTTGGCGTTCCACTGCATGCAGCTCCTAGCCTGCCGATAGGCTGTTGCCATGTCTTTTTTTGATATGTTTGGTCCCATGTTCGATCCCGAAGACGGTTCGGGACGTTCCGGAAAACGGCGCGATGGCGGATCGGGCGACGATCCGATCATCCTCGATGTCGAGACGGACGGAGATGACGCGCCGAAGGCCACCGCGGGCATGCCGCCAAGGAGATCCTCGGGTCCGCGCATCACCGGCAGACCGAATCGGCCCCGCCAATCGAGGGGGAATCGGATATTCCTCGGCATCGTGCTCGCGCTGGCCATTATCGTCGGCCTCTTCTTCGCGCTCGCGCGTTTCATCACGGATGTCATGTGGTACGCCCAGCTCGGCTTCCAAAGCGTGATCTGGACGCAGCTCGGCACGCGGATCGGCCTGTGGGTCGCGTATGCCATCGTCATGGCAGCGGTCAGCTTCCTCTCCGCGACGCTTGCCATCCGGGCTCGTCCGGACGGCGCCGACGGATCGACGATCCGGATCAACGGCGACACCATAGAGATCGGCAAAAGCGTCAGTTCCCGAAGCGCGCGCCGCATAGCGGTGGCCGTCTCGCTGATCGTCGGCCTGGTGTTCGGCGCACGGTTCAACACGAACTGGTCCGAGATCCTGCTGATGTTCAACGCGCAGAGCTTCGGTACCAAGGACCCGCAGTTCGGCATCGACAACGGTTTCTACGTGTTCGTGCTTCCCGGATTGAAGCTGGTCATGTCGGCCGTCTCGCTGCTGTTGCTGGCGGGAATCGTCTTCTCCGTCATCACCCACGTGATGATGGGCGGCATACGCGTCACCATGCCGGTGCATGGCCGCGGCCTGTTCCACATCACAAAGCGCGCGCGCCGACAGATCGGCATCTGGCTGATGCTCAACATGTTCGCCTGGGCCGCGAACCAGGTGCTTGGCGTGTTCTCGCACCTCACGCAGGAGGGAAGCCGCATCACCGGCGCCACCTACACCACGGTGAACGCCACCATTCCCGTCACGTTCGTCATGGCCGCCATCACGGCCATCCTCGGAGTGGTGCTTGGCCTGTGGATCATGAAATCGCATGCGTTGGAAGGCCAGGCGCCGATCGCGGTGAGGGCCTCCGAAGCGGTCAAGGCATGGAAGGTGCCGACGATCGCCATCGCCTCCGCCATCGTGGTGAGCCTGGTGCTCACCGTGGCATGGCCGATGCTGTTGCAGCGCTTCCGGGTGAACCCGAACGCGCAGGAGATGGAATCCACGTACATCCAGCGCAACATCGACGCGACCCGTGCGGCCTACGGGCTCAACAAGGTGAAGACCGAGCAGTACAAGGCCACCACGCAGGGAGAGGAAGGCGCCCTGGCCGATTCTGCGGAATCCACCGCGCAGATCCGTCTGCTTGATCCGCAGATCGTTTCGCCCACCTTCAAGCAGTTGCAGCAGTCCAAGCAGTACTACACGTTCTCCGACACGCTTGCCGTCGACAAATACGAGGTGGACGGCACCAGCCAGGACACGGTCATCGCGGCGCGTGAGCTCGACCTCGATGGTCTGGACAACCGCAACTGGGTGAACGACCACACCGTCTATACGCACGGTTACGGCGTCGTGGCCGCCTACGGCAACAAAGTGACGGCCGACGGCCAGCCGCAGTTCTTCGAATCCGGCATTCCCACGCAGGGCAAGCTGACGGATTCGGAGAAATACGAACCCCGCATCTATTTCTCCCCGAACGCCACGGAATATTCGATCGTCGGCGCTCCGGAAGGCACGAAATCATGGGAATTCGATTATCCGACCGGATCCGAAGGGGCGACGAACACCTTCGACGGCGACGGCGGTCCGAAGATCGGCAACATCTTCGCCCGGCTGCTGTATGCGATCCGGTTCGGATCCGACCAGATCCTGTTCTCCAACCGTGTGAACTCCGAATCCCAGATCCTCTACGACCGTTCCCCGAAGGAGCGCGTGGCCAAGGTCGCGCCGTACCTGACGCTCGACGGCCGCGTGTACCCGGCCGTGGTGAACGGGCGCGTCAAGTGGATCGTGGACGGATACACCACGTCGGACGCGTATCCATACTCGCAGACGACCGATCTGGGCGAGGCGACCAGGGATTCCACCACGGAGACCTCCGACACCGTCAGCAGCCTGAGCTCGAAGAACGCCAACTACATCCGCAATTCCGTGAAGGCGACGGTCGATGCGTACGACGGTTCGGTGGACCTGTACGTGTGGGACGAATCCGATCCGGTGATCAAGGCGTGGGAGAAGATCTTCCCCGGCCAATACCACCAGCTTTCGGATATCTCCGGCGATCTGATGAGCCACATGCGCTATCCGGAAAGCCTGTTCAAGGTGCAACGCGAGCTGCTGGCGAAATACCACGTGACCAGCGCCAACCAGTTCTTCTCCGGAGAGGACTTCTGGCAGACGCCCGTCGATCCGACCGAATCCAAGCAGGCGCAGCAACGCGACATCCTGCAGCCGCCGTACTATCTGACCCTGCAGACCGGCGGCTCCAACGAACCGGTGTTCTCCCTGACATCGTCGTACATTCCGGCCGGCACCTCCACGAGGGAGATCCTGACGGGCTTCCTGTCCGTCGATTCCGACGCGGGATCGCGGAAGGGGAAGATAGGCTCGAATTACGGGACCATACGATTGCAGGAGCTGCCGAAGGATTCGAATGTGCCGGGTCCGGGGCAGGCGCAGAACAACTTCAACGCCTCCGCGGACGTGTCCAAGGAACTCAACCTGTTGGAATCCGGATCGACCAACGTGCAGCGGGGCAACCTGCTCACCTTGCCGCTCGGCGGCGGACTCGTCTATGTGCAGCCCGTCTACGTGAAGTCGTCCGGCTCCACCAGCTTCCCGCTGCTGAAGAAGGTGCTGGTGGCCTTCGGTGACCAGGTCGGCTTCGCCGATACCCTGGATGAGGCCTTGGACCAGGTGTTCGGAGGCGATTCGGGCGCATCCGCCGGCGATGCCGAGAACGTCGATGCCGCCGCCGGCGACGGAGGGGCGGACAAGTCCGAAGACGGCAAACAGCAGGACGATTCCTCGGGCGCGAAGGCGAACGCCGATTCGGGCGGCGCGTCCAACGAGGACCTGAAGAACGCGCTGAACGACGCGGCCCAGGCCATGAAGGACTCCGACGCCGCCATGAAGAAGGGCGACTGGAGCTCGTACGGTGAGGCCCAGAAGCGTCTCCAGGAGGCGCTGAACAAGGCCGTCGAGCTCGAACAGTAGCCTTCGCGCGCCTTCGGCCCGGACGCGATCGGACCGTCGCGGGCCGCCGAAGCCATATGTGGCCGGTCCCATCAACGGGACCGGCCACATATGTATCTTCGCGCATCCGCGGAATGGATGCGGAATGGATTTTGTATGCTTGTGCGGTATGAGCGAATATTCCTATCGTCTTGCGGAGCAATCCGACATCCAGGCGATCACCGATATCTACAACGCGGCGGTCGTCCGCGGCGGCTCCTCCGCCGACACCACTCCACGCACCTACGAGCAACGCAGGGCATGGGTCGAATCGCACCACGATCCATACGCGGTGTTCGTCATCGAAGCGCCGACGGACGGCGGCGGCCGGCAGGTCGTGGGCTTCAGCGCGCTGTCGGTGTTCTACGACCGCGCCGGATACGATGGCGTCACCGACCTGGCCTATTACATCGACCCGGCCTGGCAGGGCAGGGGAGCGGGCACGTTCGCGGTGTCGAAGCTGCTCGAGGAATGCCGCAGGCGCGGCATGCGCAAGGCATGCGGCATCATCTTCGCCGACAACGCCGGTTCCATCGCGCTGATGCGGCGCTTCGGATTCTCCCGATTCGGACTCATGCCGTCCGCCGCCACCGACTCCACCGGCACCATGCGCGACATGAGCTACTGGTATCTCGACCTCTAAGTACAATTTTCGCGGTTATCAAGGGCAACACAGGCCGAACGCGCGTATCGCGCATGAACGAATGGGACGATTGCAATGGCATCTGATTTCTGGCTGATCGCAGGATTGGGAAACCCGGGCTCCAAATACGAGGGAACCCGGCACAACATGGGATTCATGGTCGCCGACGTGTTGGCGGAACGCTGGTCGGTCAACTTCTCCGACCACAAGGGACTCGCCATGCTGGGCAAGGGCGTGATGAACCTGTCCGGCCGCAACATCAAGTTCTTCCTCGCCAAGCCGCTGACCTACATGAACGAATCCGGCAACGCGGTGGCGTCGATCGGCGCCTACTACCACATCGAACCCGACCATATCGTGGTCATCCACGATGACATGGACCTCGATTTCGGACGCATCAAGGTCAAGACCGGAGGCTCCGCAGGTGGACACAACGGCATCAAATCGATCGACCGGTCGTTGGGGACGCCGAAATACTTCCGCGTCCGCATGGGCGTCGGGCACGCGCAGCGCGGTCCGCACGCGCACGACAACACCGTGAACTGGGTGCTTGGCGGTTTCGGTCCGGACCAGCGCAAGCGTCTTCCGGATTTCCTCGCCGATGGCGCCGACGCCGCGGAAACCATAGTCTTCGATGGGCTGGCCAAGGCCCAGGAGCGGTTCAATGGCCGCTGAATCCGTACGGTTCCCCACGGCGGGCTCGCTGTCCGGCATCCTCGACGTGCTGGAGACCGACGATGATTTCCGCGAACTGGTCGCCGGAGATGTCGAGGAGCCGGAAAGCGCCGTTGACCCCGCCATCACGGTAGGCGTGCCGGAAGGACTGCGCCCCGCGCTCGCCGCGGGCGTCGCCGGCGGCCGTCCCGTCGTGCTCGTCGTGGCTTCCGGACGCGAGGCCGAGGAAACCGTCGAGGCGATACGCTCCTGGTATTCCGGCGACCCCGATGAGGTGGCGCAGCTGGAGGCGTGGGAGACATTGCCCCATGAGCGGCTTTCGCCCCGCGCCGACACCGTGGCGAGCCGCATGGCGGTGTTCCGCAGATTGCGGCATCCGAAGACGGGCAGCGCGCTGTTCGGACCGATTCGCATCCTCGTCATGCCGGTGCGTTCGCTGATCCAGCCCGTGGTCGCGGGCCTGGGCGACATCGAGCCCTTGGTGTTCGCCAAGGGCGGGGAGCTTGCGTTGGACGAGGCGTCGCGACGGCTGGTGGAGAACGCGTACACGCGCGTCGACCTGGTCATGGACCGCGGCGAATTCGCGGTGCGCGGAGGCATCATCGACGTGTTTCCTCCGACGTTGCCCCACCCCGTCCGCATCGAGTTCTTCGGCGACGAGATCGACACCATCAAGGAATTCCATGCTTCCGACCAGCGCACCTACGGCGAGGATCTGGACATGGTGTGGGCCACGCCCTGCCGCGAGCTCCAGCTTACGGACGAGGTGAGGGCGCGCGCGAAGTCGTTGATCGGTTCGATCCCAAACGCCGAGGATATGCTCGAATCAATCGCCAACGCCATTCCCGTGGAAGGTATGGAATCGTTGCTGCCCGCCCTGATCGACGACATGGAGCCGGTGCGCGGCATGCTGCCGGAAGACGCGCTGATCATGCTGTCCGATCCGGAGAAACTGCGTCGCGCGGCCGACGACCTCGCCAAAACCGCCAATGAATTCCTCGCGGCGAGCTGGCATGTGGCCGCGTCCGGACATGGTGCCGGGGC
>DKCF01000092.1:10229-22143 GCA_002451435.1 Bifidobacterium sp. UBA6881
ACCAGTTTCGGTGTGGACGACAGTCAGGCCGGGCACATCCGCATCAATGCCACCAATCCCGGAGAATACCGCGGCGATGAGGAGAAGGCCGCCTCCGGCATCGAGGGATTGCTCGACACCGGCTATGCGGTGACCGTGACCGCGGGCGCGCAGGGGACGCTGAATCGTCTGAAACGCGCCATCAACGAGACAGGCATCGCCAATTTCGATTGCGTCCGCTCCCGCGCCATCGACGGATTCGTCGACAACGCCGCGAAAATCGCATTGCTCACCGAACGCGACCTGACCGGCCGCACATCCGCCGTAGGCCAGGCGAAAACGCCGAAGCGTCGTCGCAAGGCCATCGACCTGATGGAACTGAAGGCCGGCGATTACGTCGTGCATGAGCAGCATGGCATCGGGCGGTTCGTCGAAATGCGGCAGCGCACCACAGGCGTCGGCGACCGCCGTGCCACGCGTGAGTATCTGGTCATCGAATACGCGCCCAGCAAGCGTGGGGCGCCTGCCGACAAGCTGTTCGTTCCCACCGACCAGCTCGACCAGATCAGCAAGTACATAGGCGCCGAGGCTCCGAAGCTCAACAAGCTGGGCGGTTCCGATTGGGCTGCGACCAAGGCAAAGGCGCGCAAGCACGTCCATGAGATCGCCGACGATCTGGTCAAATTGTATTCGGCGCGGCAGCGGACCCCGGGCTACGCGTTCAGCAAGGACACGCCATGGCAGAAGGAGCTGGAGGACGCCTTCCCGTATCAGGAGACCGCCGACCAGCTGACCACCATCGACGAGGTCAAGGCCGACATGGAGAAGCCGGTCCCCATGGACCGCCTGATCTGCGGCGACGTGGGATTCGGCAAGACCGAAATCGCGGTGCGCGCCGCGTTCAAGGCCGTCCAGGACTCCAAGCAGGTCGCCGTGCTGGTGCCGACCACGCTGCTGGTCCAGCAGCATTTCGAGACCTTCACCGAGCGTTTCGAGGGATTCCCGGTGAACGTGGCGGCCATGAGCCGCTTCCAGACCACCAAGGAGATCAACGAGACGATCAAGGGTTTGGAGGATGGCACGGTCGACGTGGTCATCGGCACGCACAAGCTGCTCAGCCCCAAGGTCAGGTTCAAGGACCTGGGACTGGTCATCATCGACGAGGAGCAGCGCTTCGGCGTCGAACACAAGGAAACGCTGAAGGCGTTGCGCACTAACGTGGACGTGTTGAGCCTGTCGGCGACGCCTATCCCACGTACGTTGGAGATGGCGGTCACCGGCATCCGCGAGATGTCCACGTTGGCCACGCCGCCCGAGGACCGTCTTCCGGTGCTCACCTACGTCGGCGCCTACGAGGACGCGCAGGTGACCGCCGCGATCAGACGCGAGCTGTTGCGCGGCGGCCAGGTGTTCTACGTGCATAACCGCGTCGAGGACATCGCCTCCGTCGCGGCGAAGATCCACGAGCTGGTGCCGGAGTCGCATGTCGGCATCGCGCACGGCAAGATGGGCGAGAAGCAGCTTGACGGCGTGATCCGCGATTTCTGGCATCGCGACATCGACGTGCTGGTGTGCACCACGATCATCGAGACCGGCTTGGATATCTCCAACGCGAACACGCTGATCGTCGACCATGCCGACCGTTTCGGCCTCAGCCAGCTGCACCAGCTGCGCGGCCGCGTCGGACGAGGCCGCGAGCGTGCCTACGCGTACTTCCTCTACGACCCGACCAAACCGATGACGCAGCAGTCGCATGACCGTCTGGCCACCATCGCGCAGAACACGGCGTTGGGATCCGGCTTCGATGTGGCCATGAAGGACCTTGAGCTTCGCGGCACCGGCAACCTGCTGGGCGACGAGCAGAGCGGCCATATCGAAGGCGTCGGGTTCGACCTGTACGTGCGTATGGTCTCCGAGGCCGTCGAACGGTACAAGGAGCCGGAGCGCGCGGAATCCGTGGCGGTGACCATCGATCTGCCGATCCAGGCGTCCATTCCCGTCGATTACATCGATTCCGACAAGCTGCGTCTGGAGGCATACCGCAAGCTGGCCGCCGCGGCTTCGGAATCGGATCTCGACGAGCTGCGCGACGAGCTTACGGACCGTTACGGCAAGCCCCCCGTCGATTTCGACGCGCTGTTCGACATCGCACGGCTGCGCTTCAAGGCGAGAAAACTCGGCATCACCGAAATCGTCTCGCAGGGACGCAACGTGCGCGTGGCGAAATTCGAGCCGCGTGAATCCGTGCAGATGCGCATGGCCCGCATCTACCGGGGCGTCCAATACCGGCCCGTCACCAAGACCTATCTGGTCCCGGCCCCGTTCGCCGGTTCGTTGGGCTCCGGTCCGATGCGCTCCGAGGAGATCATCGCATGGGTGGGCCAACTGCTCGATGACTTGGATTGGAAGCCCGCGCCGCGCGCGTGAACGGAGGCCGACACGGTTTATGTGAACGCTCACATAAACCGTGTCGGAATTTGCCATACGTCCACAAAACGCACTATTCTTGGCATTGTCATCACAACCTAATGTTTATAAGGAGTAGTTGTGGCAGTAATTGAAAGCGTTTACGCGCGTCAGATTCTCGATTCCCGCGGCAACCCGACCGTTGAGGTCGTTCTCGACACCGAAGACGGTGCTCAGGGCCTGGGCCTCGTCCCGTCCGGTGCTTCCACTGGTGAAGCCGAGGCTTGGGAACGCCGCGATGGCGACAAGTCCGTGTACCAGGGCAAGGGTGTTCTCAACGCCGTCAAGGCCGTGAACGAAGAGATCGCTCCGAAGGTCATCGGCATGGACGCTTCCGACCAGCGTGCCCTCGACGAGACCATGATCGAGCTCGACGGCACCCCGAACAAGGGCCGTCTCGGCGCCAACGCCATCCTCGGCGTCTCCCTGGCTGCCCTGTACGCCTCCGCCGAGTCCGCCGGCCAGCCGCTGTACCGCTACATCGGCGGCACCAACGGCCACATCCTCCCGGTTCCGAACATGAACATCATGAACGGTGGCGCCCACGCTGACTTCGCCACCGACATCCAGGAGTACATGATCTCCCCGTACGGCTTCAAGACCTACAGCGAGGCCCTGCGCGCCGGCGTCGAGGTCTACCACACCCTGAAGAACGTCCTGAAGAAGGAAGGCCTGGCCACCGGCCTCGGCGACGAGGGCGGCTTCGCTCCGAAGATGAAGTCCAACAAGGACTCCCTGAACTACATCATGGACGCCATCTCCGCCGCAGGCTACGAGCCGGGCAAGCAGATCGGCATCTCCCTGGATGTGGCCTCCTCCGAGTTCTACAACAAGGAGACCGGCAAGTACCACTTCGAGGGTGACGACCGCGAGGCCGGCTACATGCTCGACTTCTACGAGAACCTGATCAACGAGTACCCGATCGTCTCCATCGAGGACCCGTTCCAGGAAGAAGGCTGGCAGGACTGGGCCGACATCACCGCCAAGCTCGGTGATCGTCTGCAGTTCGTCGGCGACGATCTGCTGGTCACCAACCCGGCTCGTCTGCAGAAGGCCATCGACATGGGCGCCGCCAACTCCCTGCTGGTCAAGCTGAACCAGATCGGCACCGTCACCGAAACCCTGGACGCCATCGAACTGGCCACCGCCAACGGCTACACCTCCATGGTCTCCCACCGTTCCGGCGAGACCCCGGACACCACCATCTCCGACCTGGCCGTCGCCAAGAACACCCGCCAGATCAAGACCGGTGCCCCGGCCCGTGGCGAGCGTATCGCCAAGTACAACCGCCTGCTCGAGATCGAGGAGGAGCTCGGCTCCACCGCTCAGTACGCCGGCTACAGCGCTTTCAAGGCCTGCAAGAAGTACATCGCCAAGTGAGCGTTCGCGCATGAAGCGCGTGCGTGAGTAGGAATGCCCGTCGTGTTCTCGTCGAACGCGACGGGTATTTTCATTGCTATGAGTTCCAAGACGCGTAGGAAAACACCAAGAAGCCGCAATGCCGGACCGGTTACGTTCTTCGTGTCGCTGTTCATCGTCATCCTCGGCACCATCCAACTGGTTTCCACATTCCACACATATGCGTTGAATCTCGCGGAGCTGAACGGATTGAAGAAGCAGGAATCGGCGTTGATCGCGCAAAAGCAGGAGCTGGAGAACGACATCGACCGATGGGATGACAAGGCCTATATCACCGCGCAGGCCAGAGACCGGCTCGGATTCGTGTTTCCGGGCGAACAGGCCATTCGCGTCGAACACCCTGAGGCGGTGACCGGAAAGACGGTGAAGAAGCAGGACTCATCCGAAGACCGCTCGCAGAAAACCGTCCTGCCGTGGTACAAGGAAATGGCCTATTCCTTCAAGCAGGCCGACCAGACCGGCAACGACAAGACGAAGTCATCGACCGACACGTCACAGAACGAATCCCAGGAAACCGAATCCCAGAACGCCAGCCAACAGCAGTCAGGAGAACAATAAGTGGCACAGGATACGACGATCGACGAACAAGCCAGGGAACTGGCGCGCGGAATCCTCGCGCGACCCGCCACGGAAGAGGACATCGCCATCGTGGAGCATCAGCTTGGACGGTATCCACGCGGCATGGTGGCCGTCGGCGCGCGCTGCGTCTGCGGACGACCGCTCGCAGTGGTCACCAGGCCGCTGTTGCCGGGTGGTGTGCCCTTCCCGACCACCTGCTATCTGACCGGTCCCGAAGCGGTGAAGGCGATTTCGCACATCGAAGCCGAGGGCAAGATGAAGGAATACAATGATCTGCTCGGAGAGGATGCCGATGTGCGCGCGGGCTACGAACGCGCCCACAAGCTGTATTTGGCGTTCCGTCACGAGATCGCCGTCGCGATGGGCGACAGCGAGGAGCATATCCTCGGCACCAGCGCCGGTGGCATGCCCGTGCGCGTCAAGTGTCTGCACGCGCTGCTCGCCCAGACCTTGGTGATGGGTGAGGGGGCCAATCCGATCGGAGACCTGGCGCTGCGGGCGATCACACACGAATTCGACCCGAACGTATGCCGTTGCACGGTCGAAAACAACGACTGAATACCGGAAGCAGAAAACGAAGAAGGCATGATGAAGTCTGTGATGGTGGCCGGTGTCGATTGCGGCACGAATTCCATTCGTCTGAAGATCTCCCGCGTCGACGAACAGGGAGGGGTCGAGGACGTCGTCCCGCGCATTCTGCGGGTGATCCGTCTGGGGCAGGACGTCGATAAGACGCACCGTTTCGCCGACGAAGCGCTGGACCGCGCCTATGCGGCCGCACGGGAGTTCGCGGACGTGCTCGCCAAGTATCCTGTAGATGGCATTCGTTTCGTCGCGACCTCGGCCACGCGCGATGCGTTGAACCGTGAGGAATTCGAAGACGGCATCGAAAGAATCCTTGGTGTGCGACCGGAGGTCATCCCCGGCACCGAAGAGGCCGATCTCAGTTTCCTGGGCGCCACCAGCATCGTGCGTCGTGATGTGCAGGCGCCTTACTTGGTGGTCGATCTGGGCGGCGGCTCCACCGAACTGGTATTGGGTGGCGACGGTGTGTCCCACCCGAGCACGCAGGTGCAGGCCGCGTATTCGATGAACATCGGATCGGTGCGCATGACCGAACGCCATCTCAGGAACGATCCGCCGACGCAGACGCAGATCGAGGAGGCCATCGCCGACATCGACGAGCATATCGACAAGGCGTTCACGACAGTGCCCGCAGGCAAGGCGCGCACCATCATCGGCGTTTCCGGCACTGTGACCACCATGACCGCATTGGCCATGGGCTTGGACGAATACGATCATTCCGTGGTGGACGGCGCGCGATGCACACTGCAGGATGCCTACGCGGTCGACGACAAGTTCCTGCACATGCCGCGTGAGGAACGTCTGACATACAAGACCATCCATCCCGGCCGTATCGACGTGGTCGGCGGCGGCGCCCTGGTATGGAACCGTGTGCTGGCGAAGGTGTCGGCGGCGGCCTTGGCGGATCACGGCCAGGCCATCGATTCGTTCATAGCCAGCGAACACGGCCTGCTTGACGGCATCGTGCTGGATTACGGCAAAAGATTGCTTGCCGCGCGCTGACGTGGCATAATGGCTAACGCCGGTTTCCGGCGCAAGGCCTCCATGGCGAAATTGGTATACGCAGTCGACTTAAAATCGACCTCTTCGGATTGCGGGTTCGAGTCCCGCTGGAGGCACTTTTCGGATAGCATTGGCGAAACAAAAGACGGTTACACTGTCGGACATTGACGTTGTAACCCCTTACGTGGAACGGATATGACATGAATCCGAAGGATATCGAGCCCGTAACCGATAAGTCCGATGGCGCGGTTCCCCTGATGCTCTCCCAGACCATCATCGTCGCCGGCGTGCTGTCCATTGGCGAATTGGTATGCTCGCCATTGTACTTCACCTTGCTGCGGGGTTCTTTGGCATTGATTCCTTGGGCTCTGGAAGCCGTATTCATGGCCGTGGCGTTCACCTTCGTGGTGGGATTCGCATTGCTGTGGTGCGCGGAATCGTTCACTTTCAGATTGCGCGAGCGGTTCCGCCAGTTCGGATATGCGGCCGTGGGCCTTGTCGGATACGGCGCGTGGAGCCTGCTGGTGTTCACCGCCACCATCAATTCCATACTCGCCAAAGTGGGGGAGGACGTGCTCACCAACGGGCAGGTCGGCGCGGTCGCGCTCAACGGAGCCGCATTGGGATTCGTGTCGTTCCTGCTTGCGAAGATGCTGGATGCCAGGCTCGGCAGGCGCAAGGTGTGCGCGATTGCGGCATTGGTCGCGGAGATTCTTGTGGCGATTGTCGGCCTGCTGATTATGATTCGTATGTTCTCTGTGTTGTACTGACGGTGTCCGAGACGTTGCGGCACCCTCTGGATTTTGCAAGGTGGGCGATCGTATGTTCAGCGTGCTCGACATGTTCACAATCGGCGTGGGACCGAGTTCCTCGCATACCGTCGGACCGATGGTGGCCGCTCGCAGATTCGTCGTTTCGCTGCGGAAGACCGGCAGCCTCGACAGGGTCGCCCGCGTGCGCGCGGTTCTGTACGGCTCTCTGGCGTTGACCGGACTCGGGCATGGTTCCGACAGGGCCGTGATGGCGGGACTTGAAGGCGACACCCCGCAGGACGTGGACACGGAACACATGAACGGCATCCGCGCCGCGTGCGAGCGTTCGGGCGGTCTGGCCCTCGCCGGAACGCATCGCATCGGGTTCGATTACGCGCGTGACATGGTGATGGACGGATGGCATCGCATGGCCGCGCATCCCAACGGCATGCGTTTTCAGGCGTTCGACCATCAGAACAATCTGGTGGACGAGCAGGTCTGGTATTCCATCGGCGGCGGCTTTGTCCGGCAGGGCACCGCCGAGGATGCGATGATCGGCATCCATGAGCGTCCCCCACGGGGAACGACGCTTGCCGATCAGCATGAGGATGTCTCCGAGAACACCGACGAAGTGCCTTATCCGTTCGCGACATGCGATGAATTGATCGCATTGTGCGAGGAGCATCATATGAGCATCTCCGAAATCGTCTGGGCCAATGAGACGTCCATGCGCCCCTCGGCGCAGGTCCGCGCCGAACTGGACAACATCTGGCAGGTGATGCGGGAGTGCGTGCTGCGCGGATGCAACACGCGGAAGACGGTCTTGCCGGGCGGTCTCGACGTGCCGCGACGGGCGCCGAGGATGTATGCGAGGCTCGCCTCCAACAGCGATGTGCTCAACCGCGCGGGCGTCAGCGGACAGACCGTGCTGGAGTCGTCGGATGCGGCATGGGTGAATCTGTTCGCATTGGCGGTTTCCGAGGAAAACGCGGGCGGCGGCCGTATCGTCACGGCGCCGACCAACGGCGCGGCCGGGGTCATTCCCGCGGTGCTGCACTATTACTGGCATTTCGTCGATCGCGCGGACGCTGATGGCGTGGCCGGATTCCTGCTGACGGCCGGGGCCGTGGGCTATCTGTTCAAACGCAACGCGTCCATTTCCGGCGCCGAGGTCGGATGCCAAGGGGAGGTCGGCACGGCATGCTCCATGGCCGCGGCGGGATTGTGCGCGGTGATGGGAGGCACGCCCCGGCAGGTGGAGAACGCCGCGGAGATCGGCATCGAGCACAATCTCGGACTGACCTGCGATCCCGTCGGCGGGTTGGTGCAGATTCCCTGCATCGAACGCAATGCGATGGCCGCGAACACCGCCATCAACGCGGTGCGTATGGCCATGCTGGGAGACGGAACGCATATCGTCAGCCTCGATCAGGCCATCAAGACCATGAAGGACACGGGCGAGGACATGATGGCCAAGTACAAGGAGACTTCGAAAGGCGGTCTTGCCGTCAACGTCGTTGAATGCTAGCGGTGATTGGTGCTAGGCTAAGGGGCATTGCGTTTTTCAAGGAGGTTCATCATGACGTCTGCAATGCCTGTCGTCAACGCCGAGTTCGGCGATCGTCCGACCATCGAATTCCCGTCCGAAACCGCTCCGGCCGGTCTGAAGGTCGTGGAATTGTTCGAAGGCAATGGTCCGATGGTCCGCCGCGGCGACACCGTCACCGTCAACTACCATGGCGTCGTCTGGGGTAAGGACACCCCGTTCGATTCGAGTTTCGACCGTCACCAGCCGGCCAGCTTCGGCATCGGCGTGGGCCAGGTCATCAAGGGCTGGGACCAGACCGTTCCCGGGCACAACGTCGGTTCCCGTCTGGTGGTGTCCATCCCGCCGGAGTACGGCTACGGTTCCCGTGGTGTTCCGCAGGCAGGCATCGGCGGCGACGACACGCTCGTGTTCGTGATCGACATCATTTCCACCCGCTGAGAAGGCGGTATCATCTCTTTCCAGGTAGGAGGCAATATGGCCGAAGAAAAGACGATCCTGCTGACGCAGGAAGCGTATGACAAGATGAAGGAAGAGCTCGCTTGGCGTGAGGGCGAGTACCGTGACGAAATCCTTTCCAAGGTCTCCGCGGCGCGCGCCGAGGGCGATTTGAGCGAGAACGGCGGTTATCAGGCCGCGCGCGAGGCCCAAAGGGTGAACCAGGGACGCATCGACGAACTGACCGTCAAACTGCGCAACGCGAAGATCCTGACCGCGCCCAAGGCCGGCGAGGTCGGCGATGGCTCCGTGGTGACGCTTGACCTCAATGGTCGTGAAATGGTGTATGTGCTCGGCACCCGTGACCTGTCCATCGCCACCGACTACAACATCATCAGTCCGGAATCCCCGATCGGCGCCGCGATCGACGGCGCCCATACCGGCGACACCGTGACGTACAAGGCTCCGAACGGACGCGAGATCTCCGTCACCATCAAAGACGCGAAGCCGCTCGTCTGAGGTTTCCGCCATAGCATGCCGAGGGCCGGCCATCGTAAGGATGGCCGGCCCTCGGCATATAACGAACCGTGGATTGTGTCGCTGGCCACGGTCATGCGGAAGGCCACAATTGCACGATCACCATATAGATGGCCACCATGTGGCAGGCGTATCCGGCCACGGTGCCTGTGTGGAAGATCTCGTGGAATCCGAAGACCCGCGGCCACGGATCCGGTTTGCGCAGTGCGTAGACGATGGCGCCGGCGATGTAGCACGCGCCGCCGGAGGCCAGCAGCACCACCACGGCCGGTCCCGCGTATGGGGACTGCCAGAACAATCCCATGAACGTCACGCCGGAAACGCCGAAGATGATGTATACGAGCACGTACAGCCAACGTGGCGCGTTGATCCAGATGACGTGGATGACCAAGGCCACGATGGTGCAGGTCCACATGCCGGCGATGATGGAGTTCCTCCAGAACGGCGCAAGTGCGAAGGAGACGGGAGTGTACGTTCCCGCGATGAGCAGGAAGATGTTCATGTGGTCGATGCGGCGCAGCACGTCGGTGACGCGGGGCGACCAGTCGCCCAGATGGTAGCAGGCGGAGTTTCCGAACAGGATCAGCGAACAGGTCATGAACACCGCGCACGCCCATTTGAGCCCGGTGCTGTGGGCGAGGCAGATGAGCACGATGCCGGCGGCCAGCGCCAGGGGAGTGGCGACCGCATGGATCCATCCGCGCATCGCCGGCTTCGGGCGGCCGTGCACGTCGAGCCGGATTTTACGTTCGATCCGTTCAGGGGCGACGCCTTCGATCCTCGCGGCGCGCGCCTCGCCCTTCGCTATGGCGAGCTTCGCCCGTTCGTCGGCCTTTCTTCTGATGTTCTCCGCCTTGTTGCGCGCCTTCACCCGTACCATGTCGGCCTTCGCCTGAAGCGCCTGTTCGCGTGCCTCGGCGATGATGGCGCGTTTCGTTTCGATTTCCTGTGCTGTGGGTTTCGCCATGCGTGCCTCCACTATATGTTACGGAACCGTAACCTACGTTATCGTAACCACGGGATATGTCAATCCACATCCCAGAATAGTTGTCGTTTCACCTCGCAAAAGCTCCTGAGAGTTGCGTATGATGGAGCACATGGCTGATTTCTCACATATTTTGACGACGCGTCCCGATTTCGATGACGAAGATCGTGAATGGCTGCATCATCTTGTGGCTGATTGGCAGGTGATCGCCGATTTGAGCTTCGCCGATTTACTGTTGATTCTGCAAAACGGAGAGGGCAAGTACATCGTCGCGGAACAATGCCGTCCGTCCACGGTGATGAGCCTGAGAGCCGAGGATGTGGTGGGCGATGTCGTGCCGGAAGACATGAACGCCGAGCTCGATGCGGCGATGGCGTCGGAATCGGTGTTCCGGTCCACGGTGCTGCGCAATGTCGGATCCTCCACCGTCTGCAATGTATACGCTCCCGTGCGGCATAACGGCAAGACGCTCGGCTTGGTCGTCAGGGAGACCAATATGGCCACGCGCGAGTCGAACGGACGCTACGAGTCCGAAAGCATCGGGGCGGGCAAGCAGCTCTACGAGATGATTCCGCGCGGACAGTTCCCTTATCTGAATCCTGTGATGAACCAGCGCCACAACGCCCGCGTCTCGGATGGCTTCATCGTGCTGACGGTGGACGGCATCGTGCGCTATGCCTCGCCCAACGCCGTGAGCTGCTTCCGTCGCCTCGGATCGCTCAGCACCATGCAAGGGGAGTATCTGAGCGAAATCGGCACCCAGCTGCTGCATGAGAACGACCCGGTGCTGGAGACGCTTCCGCTGGTGCTGAGCGGCAAGGCCGCGGTCGATTCCGAATTGGACGCCAACAAATCCGCGGTCTCCATGCGTTCGTTGCCCTTCATGGACGCGAATGGCCGTGTGGGTGCCGTCGTGCTGTGCCGCGACGTCACGGAATTGCGCCGCCGTGAGCAGGAGCTGCAGACCAAGGACGCGACCATCTCCGAAATCCACCATCGTGTGAAGAACAATCTTCAGGCGGTATCGGCATTGTTGCGCCTTCAGGCCCGCAAGACCAAATCCGAAGAGGTCAAGAAGGAGCTCAAAGAAGCCCAGCGCCGCGTGCAGACCATCGCCATGGTGCATGAGGGGCTGAGCCAGACCGCCGATGAGATCGTCGACTACGACAAGGTCATCTCCAGTCTGCTGAAAATGGCCGTCGATCTGGCCACCATGCGCGACCAGCACATCGGCATCGACTTCATAGGGAAATTCGGCATGATGCCGGCGCAGGACGCCACGCCGCTGTCGCTGGTGCTGACGGAACTGATCACCAATTCCGTCGAACATGGTTTCGAAGGACGCAAGGAGGGCCACATCACGATTTCCGTGGGACGTGGCGGCAACAACCTCAACGTCGTGGTCGAGGACGATGGCACCGGTCTCGCCGACGAGGAACATGACGGCATGGCGCGTTCCTCGGGTTCGGGTCTGGGAACGCAGATCATCAACACGTTCGTCACCAACGATTTCGGCGGCACCGTCAAATGGCAGCCGCGCCGCGGCGGCGGCACCCGCGTGGTGCTTGACATGAAATTGCGCGCGGCCCAGGACTGACGCCACAGCGCATATGCGAAGGGCCGGCC
>DKCF01000092.1:22195-36253 GCA_002451435.1 Bifidobacterium sp. UBA6881
GGCCGGCCCTTCGCATATGCGGAAACAGGATTCAGACCTGCATCTGCATCGCCTGCGAGCGACGCGCGCGCATCGCGCGACGCTTGAGCGCGCGACGCTCGTCTTCGCTCAGGCCACCCCACACGCCGTAATCCTGGTTGGTGTCGAGCGCGCATTTCAGACACGCGTCAATCACCTTGCAGGTGCGGCAGACCGCCTTCGCCTCCTCGATCTGCTGATAGGCGGCACCGGTGTTGCCGACCGGGAAAAACAGCTCCGGATCCTTGTCTCGACATGCGGCCTTGGCTCGCCAGTCAAAAGCACTGCTCATGTAATCGCCTTCCTTATATAAGCCCGTTACTCACATAACCACGAATCCTTCGATTTTTCAAGGGTTTCGCGAAAAAAGAATGCGAAAAGGGGCGGTCACGGGCGCGAGAATCCCTCGAATCGAGCGCATTGCACGGGAAAGGCCTGTGCCTGCCGCACGAAGACCCCTCGTCCCACGGTCGTGTAATCCCGTGCGGAGAATCCATCCAGAAGCGTGCCCGGAACGCCGGTCATCAAATCGTTCGCCCGTTCACCCGTGGGGAAGACGATTCGGGTGGGGCAGCGTTCCAGAACCGTCGAAGAGGCTTTCTCGACGGCGAGCATCACGGTTATGCCGGGATCGGCCAAGGCCTCGGTGAGCCGCGCCGCCTCTTCGGATGTGTTGAAGGGGCTGAGCAGTTCGTCCGCATCGTCCACGAGCCAGATGACACGGGCATGATTCGATGACGTATGCGATGGCGCTTCATCGTCGGTGATGAAGCCGTCATCGGTTTTGCGGGTGAATCTCACGGAGCAGCAACGTTCCTCGTACAGCCAACGTGCGCAATGCAGCAGGAGATTGGTTTTGCCGCTGCCGTACGCGCCGACGACGACGATGTTCCGCTGCCCGACATCGAGGCATGCGGGGGAGACGAGCACGCCGTCATCGCCGAGCCCAATGGGGATGTCGTAACGGGACTTCCGCTTCGCGTTCGACAGATCGCTGCGTTTCACGTTCCGCGCAAGCGGGTCCGAGAACAATGGTTCGGCGGGAGCGCATCCATGGAAACGAGCCGCCGTGGTGATCTCCCGGACCATCAGATGCACATCGCGTACCGCGCTGCACAGGAAGGGAACGGTATGCTGTCCGTCATTGCAATAGGCGGCTCCGGGCATTCCCGGCGGGATCGATGCGGCATCGCGTGTGCCCACAAGCTCGCTCGACTGCATGGGATCGGTGACGCGCAAACAGATGTTGAGCGCGATGTTGGCCTTCATGTCGCCGTGGACCTGTCCCATGGGATTCTGCGTGCACACGATGAGATGCATGCCCAGCGAACGGCCCAGCGACGCGAGACGGTTCAGACGCTGCATATAATCCGGCAGACGATCCCGAAGCGCATGGAACTCGTCGATGACCACCACCAGTCTCGGCGGAACGACCCGCAGTTGATCGAAGCGGGCGACATGTTCGTCGCTGACCAGTCTCTCCCTGCGTATCAGCTCGTTCTCAATCGCATTCAGCGCACGCACCGCATGGGCCAGATCAAGATCGCAGACATTGCCTACGGTATGAGGAAGCCTTTCCAACGCGTTGAAGGTGGATCCTCCCTTGAAATCGAGGAACACGAAGTGGAGTTCGTCGGGATTGTGCCTCGAAGCAAGCGCCAGGCACCAGCTGATGAGCAACTCGGATTTTCCGGAACCCGTGGTGCCTGCGACCATGGCATGCGGTCCGCAGCGGGCGAGATCCACGGAGAACGCCTTATGACGGGATTCGGCTCCGATGGCGTTGGGGGAGCCGTGGCGAAGCCAGCTTCGTATGACCGACCTCCAGACGAGCGCATCGTCATCGAAATGGTTCAACTGCTCGAAGGACACACGTGGAATGGTTTCGAACACGATGGATGGTGCCGCTTCTCCATGAGACGATGCGGAATCGTCCTTGGAGCCGGAGGCTTCGTGCCCCGATGTGTCGGATGCGTTCCTCGAACGCATCGCCAATGCGACGAACGACAGCGAACTGCCAAGGAGCGCCGGAACGAACATCGCGGCATACAACCATTGCCGTTGCACGAATATGACGATGAGCATGGCCAGCTGCGAGAGCATCGGAGCCGACCAGCTCAGCATCATGAGCCTGTCGGTATCGAAGCGTGGTGCCTGCCGTCGTTGTCTTGCCATGCCGCAAGCATGCGAGGCACGGCGAAACGCGCGCAAGCCGGAACGATGGCTGTGGTCGAAGGACGTCGGTTATCCACAGGCTCCGCGCGTGTCGCCCGGCAGTCGCTTTCGGATGAGCGGCATGCCGCGGCGCGGCAACGGCTTGGATGATGCTAGTTCTGTTGCTCCTCGGCCAGCGTGCCCACCGTGCCGGCTGCATGGGTGCCCTTCGCCAATTGCGAGAACAGTTCAAGGTTCTTCTCGTCATCCAGAAGCACGCTGGATCCGACGCCATCGACGTAGTAATCGGGATCGCTCCAATATACGCTTCCAGAAATGCCCTTGGAACCGGAAGCGCTTTTGAACGCCAAGGCCATTTGGATCAGCGACATGGTGGAGGCCTTCTCATCCACCGTCACGGAATTCAGCCCGGCCTTGGCCACTTTGGATGCTTTGGAGAAATTCATCAGCACCTGTTTGGAAGATCCCTTCTTCACGATGGCGTTGATGACCTGCCGCTGGCGTGCGGCGCGTCCGAAATCGCCTTGGGAGTCGGAATACCTCATACGGGAGAACGCAAGCGCGGTGGTGCCGTCCACGGTGTGGCAGCCCGCCGTCCAGTTGAGTCCCGAGTAGGCGTCGTTCACCGTCTGGTCGTAACAGAGGTCGATGCCGCCCAAGGCGTCGACCACCTTGACCAGTCCGCCGAACTGGACCATCGCCACATGGTCGATCTTCTGTCCGGTGATGTCTTCGACCTCATTGACCAGCTGTTTGCGGTTGTACATCTGCGCGACGGCGTTGATTTTCATATAGTCGCCGTCGATTTCGACAAGGGAATCCCTCGGTATGGAAATCAACGAGGCGGGGCCGGACATCGGCTTCGTGAGCACCAGAATGGTGTCGGTTCTGAATCCGGTGACATCCCCGGCGTTGCCGATGGTGCCTTCGCGTTCATCCGAACCGAGGATGAGCCAGCTTTCGCCCGACGTGTTGGCTTTGGAAGTCAGCCACGATGTTTTGTTGAGCTGCGAGTCGACCCAATTCCATGCTGAGAACACGCCGATGCCCAAGGCCAATAGCAATGCGAGCAGGGCGGCCAGCAGCAGCCGGCCGATTCGTGGTTTGCGTCGGGGCGTGCGGATACTCGCCGCTCGTCCGTTCACCGTGAGATCATGCCCGGCACGAACCATGGAAGGTCTGGCTTCCTTTCCCCGCGGAGCGGCATATGCGTGTCTTTTCGAAGGACGATTCGGTGTGAATGATGCCGGTGCTCCCGTTCCTCCAGCAGTGCTTGACCGGTGATTGCCTCCGACGGTCCTGCCGGAAGGGACTCCGTGCGACGCGGGATTCGCCGATCGGGCCGCAGGCCGGAAGCTTTGCGGCGTATTGCGTTTCGACGCCGCATGCGCCCTTGATGGCTTTGCGGATGGGGAGAAGCTGGGAATCTGCGTTTTTTCTGGTGCACCCATGCCGGACGAGTTATGTGGCCGTGCCGTTCTTGTTCGTTCGGTGGATGGCACGAAGCTTGGCGGTGCCCCCAACGGCTGCGGATTACCGTTTTCTCCACTCATAGTTCCTCCACATGAATCGTCCCCATGTTCAGACGGACGCTTGGCATAAGACGGTCAGTCCTTCGACGGGACGGCGCACACGGTCGCATTGAGGTAACGATCAGCGATGCCGATGTACTGCCCGGTGTTCGCATCATGGATGGAACCGTCCTCCGGATCGACGGTTCCGCCGGTATTCGGGTCGATAAGCGTGCCGTCGGACTCCGTGATGAGACCGGTTTTCGAATCCGGAGTCTGCGAAGCCTCATTGCCGGTCGAGTCGTTGGACTGTTCGGTGCTCGTTCCATCCGTTTGGGTGCTCTCGCCCGTGTCGGCGCTCGAACCGTCGGAGTCGCTGGTACCGTTCGTGGAATCATCAGAGCCGGCGGAATCGGAATCCGACCCCTCTGAGCTGTAGATGGATTTGCCTTGGCGCATGTTCTCCCAAATCGTGTCGGCATCATCAGTCCAGACGGAACGGTTCGGATCGGACGGCGCCGCCACCACCGGCACGGTCTGCGTGTGCAGGTTCGTCAGGGTGAAGTTCTTCAGGCTCATGGCGAGTCCCGCCAATGCCGCGGTATCCGCCATGCCTTGGGAGATGTACAGGGATTTGAGGGCCGCTTTCGCGAGCTGGTAGAGCTGCGCCGTGTCGGTGAGCAGGTTCTTGCTCAAGGCCTCGTTCATCAGCTGTTTGATGAGGTATTGCTGACGCGTCGTACGGGCGGTATCGGAACCGTCCCCCAATGCGTGGCGGGTGCGGGCGTACTGGGTCGCCTGCAATCCATCGAGATGGTGCAGTCCCTTCTCCAGCTTCAGACCGGTATAGGGGTCATCGATGTTCTGCGGTATGCACAGGTCGACGCCGCCGACCGCGTCGATCATCTTGACCAGACCCGCGAAGTCCACGACGATGAAATTCTGGATGCTCAATCCCGTGAGGCTGTTCACCGCGTTCAGGGTGCAGCTTGCCGCCGATGCGAGATCGCCGCCGGTTCGATACGCACCGGCGAAGATCGAATTGAACATCACGTTGTACTGTGCCGCGATCGTGCCTTTGGAAGTCTCGCACTGGGGAACGTCCACCAAGGAATCGCGGGGGATGGAGACCAGATTGATCTCCTTGCGGTTCGCGGAGATCTGCACCACCATGGTGGTGTCCGCCTGATGGTTGCCTTCGGTGTCCTCGCCGCCGCCGATGCTCTTGTTCTCCTCGCCATCGCGCGAATCCTGGCCGATGAGCACGAATTCGATAGGCTTGCCGGAATTCGGATCGATGATGGAATCGTCGGCCGACAGGGATCCCTGTCCGATTACATTCACCGAATGCCCACGGATGATGCCGTCGACATCCAGCCATGTGGCGGCCGCGGCGGTGCCGGAGAACGCCAGCAATGCGACGATGACCGATGCGACCGTCGTCCTCACGCGGTGCTGCACGCGATACCCGAGGCTATGGCGCGGTTTGACGTCACGCAGACCGTTGACGTTAGGAAGCTCATTGCCGGTATGGGATTGTGTCACGGTATCGCCTTCCTGGTTATCTTTCCGAAACAAGCGCGTTTGAACTACGCGATTAGAACCTACCACTTAACAACTATGGAATTATATGTTCCTTCCTCGATTTTCACCGATTTATGATGATTCTCCAAGGTCTTCGGGGCTCCATAGCACATTTTTCCCGGATTCTGGGCATTGACACGACATGAAATTTGACAAATGCAAATCGCATGGGTGTAATCTAAGGCGGTGCCAGAACGCACATATACAGCGGTGCCGGGCGCATATATAGATGTATCAACGACGCATAACAGGGAGGGCGCATGTGGGGCGTGGTCGGTGAGTCCTCCGAAAATCCGCTTGCCGAATTATGGGGGCTGTTCAAACGCGACGATGATGTTTCCTGGCAGCACAGGGCCCTGTGCTCGCAAACCGATCCCGAGGCGTTTTTCCCGGAGAAGGGCGGCTCCACCAGAGACGCGAAAAAGGTATGCGCCCAGTGTGAGGTGCGGGAGCAGTGCCTGAAGTGGGCCATCGACCATGATGAGCGCTTCGGCATATGGGGCGGCATGAGCGAGCGGGAACGGCGCAAGTACAAAAAGGAGCACAGGGAACGTGCATGAGCGTCGCACACCCGTGCGTACACTGGAGACTATGAACGATAACGCCAGTAGCGATATTCAGGGAATCGTGACGGACCTGCTCAACGGCAGACCGTATTCGCATCGGCAGGATGTCGATTCGTCGGTGGCTGCGGTGATCACGGTGCAGGAGGATCTGCGGTTCTTCGATTCGACGTTCGAAGCGGTGCTGCGGCAGCGAATACTGCCTGGGACTATCGTCGTGGCCGATTGCGCGCGTCGGGTCTCCCAGCCGATGCAATTGACATTCGATGTCATTCCGTCACCGGCCGGGGTCATCACCACGATGCCGGAGAACAAGACGGTGCGCGTCATACTCGTGGGAGCCGACCATGCGGTTTCCTTCGCCGATGCCGTCCGCTCGGCCATCGCCCAATTCGACATCGGCGCGGAGGTCCGTGCGCTGTGGATGCTCCATGACGATTCGCGCCCCGCGGATGATTCCTGTCTGGAGGCGATGCTGGATGCCTGGAAGAACACCCCGATGGCCTCGTTGCTCGGCGCCAAACAGCTGGATTGGCCGGGGCGCGGGCTGCATGACGTCGGCATGTACGCGGACGGGCACAAAGTCGTGTCGTTGGTGGTCGATGGCGAGCCGGATCAGGAGCAGTACGACGGCAGAAGCGATGTATTCGCGGTGTCCCTGGCCGGCGCCTTGGTGCCATTGGCGACGTTGAAGGCGTGGGACGGCATCGACCCTTGGTTCGGCACGTTCGGCGAGTCCCGCGACTTTTGCCGTCGCATCTGCTTGGGCGGCGGGCGCGTGGTGGTGGTTCCGCAGGCTCGCATCGCCCATGCCCGGGCGCGGTTCGAGGGGCTTCGCCTCCGCAATGGCCATGCGGTCGATGACGATGCGGAACCGGCCGATTCATATCTTGCGGTGCGTGAGGCGCAACTGAAATATGCGTATACGGACGTGCATCGCACATGGTGGCCGCTGCTGTGGCTGTGGTCGATCGTCCTGGCGCTGGGCCTTGGCGTCCGCTGCCTTGCCGCCAAACAGCCGTATCGGGCATGCTGCGAGCTCACGTTGCCATGGCGTGCATTGCCTGGATTGCGTGGCGCGTGGCGCGCCCGCGCGAGAATACGCCGTCAGGGAAAGGTCTCGGCCAAGGCGTTGCCGACGTTGCAGGCGGGCGCGGCGCGCACTCGCCAATGGCGCGAGCGCCAGCGTGCGTTCCTTGACCAACGTGACACGGTGATTCTCGGTCCTCTGGCCAAGGCCCATCTGCGCCGCCGTCTGGCCCGACGGTGGGGAATGGCCGCGGCCGCCGCGGCGATCGCCTTTGTATGGGTCGCGGTGTTGTACTGGGACGTTCTGCGTTCCGTCTTCGCCGGCGGCTCGATGTATTCCGCAGCGTTGCTGCCGACCAACGCCACCCTTGCGCAGCTGGCCCAATCCGCGACCACGTCATGGTCGTTCGCGGACGGTGTGGGCATCAGCGCGCCCGGCGCTCCTTGGCTGTTGGTCCTGCTCGTCGCCTCGGTGCTTACCGGGGGCCATGTGGCGGCCGCGGTCGGCTGCATGTTCTTTCTCGCCGCGCCGCTGTCCGTGTTGTCGTTCTGGGCTTTGGCGGGCGTGTTCACCCGTTCGGACGCGGTGCGTTGCGTCGGCGCCCTCGCATGGTTCGCGGCATCATCGGCCATGGGATTGTACGACGATGCCGATTTGCCGATGTTGACGGTGATGGTGTTCCTGCCCGCCGCGTTCGCGTTCTCGTTCCGCGCCGTGGGTATGTACCGCACCGAGGACCTCGTGTCGCCCCGGGCGTCGGTTCAGGCCGCCGCTACCGCGGCATTGTGCTTCATTCCGGCGGTGGCCGCCGAACCACAGCTGCTGCTGCCGCTCATGGTGACGTTCCTGGTGTTCCTGATGTTCGTCCGTTCCCATCGCACGACGTTGCTGCTGATTCCGTTGCCCGCCGCGTTCGTCTGCGCCCCGACGCTGGTCAACGCGGTGCGTTTCGCGGATGAGGGCACATGGCGGCAGATTTTCGGCAGTGTGATGCTGCCTTCTTCGACCCGTGACGGTTCCCCGGCCTCCATGGATGTTCTGGGTGTGGCGTTCCGCGCGTTCGGCATCAGTGTTTCCGACAGGCCTTGGGGGCTCGTCGGGCTGTCCGTGCTGTCCATGATCGCCGTTCTTGCCTTGGCCTCGTTGTTCCTCCCGTTCATGCTTCGTTCTTCCAGGATGATGTGGGTCGCGTCGCTTTCCGGGTTCGCTTTGGCGTTGCTTGCGGCCCATGTCTGCGTCGCCGTCGATGCGGCCGGGGTGGTCGCCGCTTCCGTGCTGCCCGGGGTCTCTTTCACGATGATGGGACTGCTCGCATGCGTATGCATGGTGGCTGGTGGCGCCGTGCAGCGGTTCAGCGAGTTGCGCCAATCCGGGGACGCCTCGTCGGAACGGCCGCGCGCCACGGGCGATTCCGTGGTGGTACGTACCGCCCGCGCGATTTTGGTATGTCTGCTTGCCGCGATGGTGGTGTCCTGCATGGTATTCGACTATGTCGCGGGCGACCATGGCCAGGTACGGTCCAGTGATTCCGGATTGCCCATGGTGGCTTCCGATTATCTGGAGCAGGATTCCGCTCGGCGCATCCTCGCCGTCCGCGCGGACGGAGCCGGTTCAGTCAGCTATGCCAGCATGCGCACGCGCAGAGGCGATCTCATCGACAGCTCGCCCGCGCAACGGGTGGAAGCGGTCTCCGGGCGCGCCGGCGATACCGACAAAGCGATCTCCAAGGATTGCGCCCGGCTGCTGGCCAATGCCGACTCCGACGCGATAGCGAATCTGAGCAGACTTGGCTTCGGAGGCATCTATGTCGTTCGTGGCCAGTCGAGCAAAGGCGCATTCGAACAATTGTCGTCGAACATCGGCGCCTCCGAAGGAACGCAGGAGGTGGTCGGCACGAATGGCGGCAACTACTATCGATTGACCATCCAGGACATCGCCAAGCAGCATGTCGATCAGACGGGATTCCATGAGGCGCATGCCAGCATTTGGCGCTATGCGTGGCTGTGGTGCATGGGTCTGGTCGTCGCGGCGTATTGCTTGGTCGCGCTGCCGCGTTTTCGCCGCGAAGGACAGGAGGAGTCATGAGCGGTCGCTCTCGTTCCCATAAGGTTTCCCGCATAGTGCTTTCCATCGTGTCGGCTCTGCTGATCGTGGCCATGGCCGCGGCGCTGGCGGTATACCGCCCCATCGAATGGAAGGCCGACGTCGTGACGGCGTCGAGTTCCAGAACCTCGCATATGGTCAGTCCCCGGCAGGTGGAGACCTATTGCCCCGCCCGCATGACGATTGCCGACACCGATGAATACGGCGATAGCGAATACCAGGCGTCGAATGGCGACGTCGCATCCTCGTCGCGATACGCGGCCTTCGGATCCGTGCTTCGTTCCTCGGTGTCGTCCATGGGGTCGGACGGAGATTCCTCGGTGCTGTCCATGCAGAGGGGCGATTCGGATGATGCCGTGTTCATGGCCGCGGGCAACGTCGATGATGGATCGCGCCTGCAGGAGTCCCGACTGTCTTCCGCGGTGGACGGAACAGGCTCCGCGTCGTCGGTGATGTCGTGGGCCACGAAGGGCGATGTGAAAGGCGTTTCCGCGGCATCATGCGTCACGCCTGAGTTGGAACAGAGGTTCCTGGTGTCGGGGACGAAAACGGGCATGACCCAGCAGTTGGTCGTCGCGAATCCCTCCACCAAGGCCACGTCGGTCGACATCAAGATCTGGGGAGCGGGCAAATCCGGCGCGTTGGCGCTGTCCACAGGCGCGACATTGGTTGTGGGCGCGGGCAAGGAAACCGTGATGAACCTTGCCGCGGCGGCTTCCGATCAGGATGCGCTCTATGTGGCCGTGTCCAGCGATGACACTCCGGTCGCGGCGGTGGTGCGCACCGTCGCGATGGATGGATTGACCTCGAAGGGTTCCGAATATACGGTTCCGAACAACACCATGTCCACAACGTTGGCCGTGGCGGGACTGTCGGCGGGTGACTCCGCCAGCCTGTACCTGTTCTCGAAGGCCGATGCGGAAATCACCGTGTCCTGGACGGACGGCAAGGGGTCGAAGCAGGCCAAACAGCAATCCATTGAGGCGAACCGGGCGTCGGTGATCGACCTGGGGTCGGTGCCGAAGTCGGCCACCGGTCTGTCGATCGTCGCCGACCATCCGGTTTCGGCCTCCGCCAAAATCACGGTTTCCGCAGACGGCGGGCAGGCCGATTTCGCGCTGTTCAATGCCATGGAACCCTTGTCGGTCTCCGCGATCGCGGTTCCGGACAAGGCCGACGCCACCATCGGAATCGTCAACGTTTCAAGCAAGCAGCAGACATCGACGCTGACGTTCTACGACGATGACGGCGAGCCGGTCGGCCATCGTGACATTGACGTTCCGGCAGGTGCCTCGACCGTGGTCAAACTGTCGGACGTCAACAAAGGCAACGTCGCCGCGGTCAGGCTGGCCGATTCAAGCTCCTCGATGGTATGCGGCATGCGCGTCGGGCAGCAGGATGTCTCCAGGGCGAAGCTCGCCGGACTGTCCATCGTCGGCGCGGTCGATCTCAGGGAGGCCCGTGAAGAAGTGCGTGCCAACCACGATATGACGATCGTCCGTTGAATCACATGCCCCAATCGGGGTCGATCTCCTCCGGACGGCGGCCATACAGTTCGGCCAGTCTGAGCACCACTTCGTCTCGAATGGCGAATTGGAGGTCCATGCGGTTGCGCGCATGCGATTGCAGGGGCATGCGGTACAGGACGATGCGTGGCGGTATGCCATGCTCCGCGGGAAAGGATTGGGATCCCAGCCGGGGAACGGCCTCCCAGGGCGCAGGGTCGGAAGGCGGCACATCCTCCACCGCGAATTGGACCGGCGCTATCAATTCGGGCCATGCGCCGTTGAGCCGGCGGATCTGAGCCACCAGCATATCGTCGAACATGCCGCTTCTGGTGCGGTAGCGCGGCAGACGTGTACCGAACATGGGCGTGCGGATTCCTCGCCCGTGACGATTCCTGTATATCGGGGTCTCCCAAGGCAACTGATGCATGAATCCCACCATATCAGGCCACATGCCGGACATAGGCTACCATAGTGTTCATTGGCCGATGCGCGGGGAGGGAAAGCATGTCGGATATTGCAGTGCCGTTCTGGAACGAGGTGGATCTCGACGCCTTGTGTTCCGGCGCGCGATTGCTGGCTTTCGATCTTGACAACACATTGGCGCGTTCGAAAAAGCCGATGAAGGACGATATGGCAGAGCGGTTCTCCGCGATGACGCGTCTGATGGACGTGGCGGTGATCACTGGGGGAAAATACTCGTTGGTGGAGAGCCAGGTCGTCTCGCGGCTGACCGGCGATGCGAACCTATCGCACCTGCATCTCATGCCGACCAGCGGAACACGGTATTACCGGTGGGACGGCGTTCGATGGACGCAGGTCTTCGCCCGTGACCTCTGCGAGCCGGACAAGGCGCGTATCCGGGAATCATTGGAACGCAACGCACGGATTCAAGGCCTATGGTCCGACAACGTGTGGGGAGAGCGCATCGAGGATCGCGGAAGCCAGATCACCTTCTCCGCCTTGGGCCAGCTGGCTCCCATTCCGGCGAAGGAGGCATGGGACCCGACCAATGAGCTCAAGCAGCGTCTGGCCGATGCCGTCGCGGCCGATCTTCCGCAGTTCGAGGTGCGTCCCGGAGGTTCCACCAGCGTGGATGTGGCCGAAAAGGGCATTGACAAATCCTTCGCGGTTCGTGAACTCGCCGGCATCATGGGCATCGCGGTCGCGGACATCATATTCGTCGGAGACCGGATGGATCCGGACGGCAACGATTATCCCGCCGCATTGGCAGGCGCCAGAGCGGTGCGGGTTGGCAATCCGGATGATACGGTGAAGCTGTGCGATGGCATCATCGCGCGGATCTCCAAGCCATCCCGGTGAAGGGCACCATCAATCATGGACGGGATGCGGGGCATGGGGGAGCAGGTCATCGGGCTGCTGTTTCCCCGTGGATGCGCGGGGTGCGACAGTCCTGACGAAGTTCTATGCGCGTCATGCCGGAGGCTGTTCGAATGCCGAGTGTCCCACCCGCTCGCCTCGTTGCTGATGGGGCGGTGGCATGCATGCGGCTGGTATCAGGGCAGCATGCGTCACGCGATCTTATCGTGGAAGGACCACGGCGATGAGGAGTGCGACCGTCCATTCGGCGACGCCCTGTGCCGGCTGTCCAAAACCTCGGGAACCGTCGCGTATCTGCGGGAGCACGCATCGGATCTTCCGGTGCTGGTGGTGCCGGCGCCATCCTCCCGCGCTTCCATGAGAAGACGCGGAAGAAGGCATATGTGGCCGGTCGCCAAGCGTCTGGCGGATTATCTGCGTGCGGAGACGGGATTGCCGGTCGTGCCCTGCGAGGTCTTGGCCAGCCGCGGCGTGCAACGGAAATCGGTGCAGATGACGGGCGCCTCACAGCGTTCGCAACGGCTCAAAGGCCATGTGGCGGTTCTTCCATCGGTCGCATTGCGGGAACGTCGCGTGATTCTCGTCGACGACATCGTCACTTCGGGAGCGACCATGCGGCGCTGCGTGGAGGCCCTGCGGCGGGAGGGCGCCGAAGTCGTCACGGTGCTGACGCTGGCCCACACTCCCAAACATGCCTGACCGTCGGTCCGTCGGGGCCCTATGGTCGGTGGCAAGACATCATTCGCCGTCCAGCGCATGGTATTTCGGCAACGTGATTTCGAAATCCGCACCACGCGAATCATCGACGACGCGTACGGAGCCACCGTGCAGCTGCGCGGCCCAACGGGCTATCGACAATCCCAGTCCGGTGCCGCCGGATTCGGTTCCCGGTCCTGTTTTTCCCTTGACGAAGCGTCGGAAAATCGCCGAGCGTTCCTCCTTGGGGATCTGGGAGCCGAAATTGACCACATTCGTCACGATCGTGTCGAGGTTCTTGTTCTCATGGGCTTCGATGAGCACGGTGGTGTTGTCCGCGGAATGTTTGAGCGCGTTGGCGATGACATTGGTGAAAAGCTGGCGCAGACGGTCCTGGTCGCCCTCCATCTCGATATCGTCGGGCACATGCATCTCGATGTCATGGGCGTGCCCGGCGTCGGCGATCTCCAGCGGCTCCACCGTTTCGTCGAGAAAATCCGCGAAATTGAATGTTTCGACCTGCAGGCTCGCCGCGCCGGCCTCCATGCGGGAGAGATCCAGTAGAAACGCGATGAGGTCGGAAAGACGGTGCGTCTGGTTGAGGATGCTTTCCAGATTGGCGGGCGTCGGCTCGACCACGCCGTCGGCCATGTTCTCGACCATGGCCTGCAAGGCGGAGACCGGCGTACGCAGCTCATGGCTCACGTTGGCCACCATGTCGCGGCGCATCTGGTCGGCGTGCTGAAGTTCCTCGGCCATCTCGTTGAACGTGATGGCGAGCTGCCCGACCTCGTCCCGACTGTTCGAATCGATATGCACGCGAACGGTATAGTCGCCGTCTGCCATGGCCTCCGCCGCGCGGCGCATCTCGCGCAGCGGCGAGGTGAGACCGCGCGAGAAGAAATAGGTGATGCCCAAGGCCACGGCGAGGGTGATCGGTAGGGCGACCCACAGGCTGAGCCCCACCTTCAACAGGAACCACGCCATGAAGAAGGAGATCACGGTGGACAGCGAGATGAGCACGCTGAGTTCGGTTTTCAGAGAGGAGAGCAAACCAATAGGGCGCTCGGAACCCAAAGGATTGACCGAACGCCCTGATGTTGTATTCGTGCTATGCATATAACCGCATATTACTGCTCCGGCGGCTCAAATGCATAGCCCACGCCGTGCACGGTGCGGATGGTTTTCGAGCCGAGCTTGTGGCGCAGGGCCTTGACATGCGAATCCACCGTGCGGGTGCCGGAGGCGTCGACCCAATCCCAAACCTCCTCGAGCAGCTTCTCACGGGTGAGCACGGACTTCGGCTTGCGCGCCAGCGTGGCCAGAAGGTCGAATTCCGTTGGAGTCAGATGCACCTGCTCGCCGTTGACGGTGACGATGCGCTGCGCGGGGTCGATGACCAGAGAACCGAAATCAAGCAGCTTCTCGTTCTCGGAGTTCTTGGCGATGACCTTCGCCCTGTCGACGCGCCGGAGCAGCGCCTTGCACCGGGCGATGAGCTCGCGCATCGAGAAGGGCTTGGTCATGTAATC
>DKCF01000092.1:36315-37650 GCA_002451435.1 Bifidobacterium sp. UBA6881
GTCAGGATCAGCACCGGCACAGGACGCTCCGCCACGATGCGCTTGGTGGCCTCAAGGCCGTCCATGACGGGCAGCATGATGTCCATGATGATCAGGTCCGGACGCAGATGCGTCGCGGCCTGGACCGCGCTCACGCCGTCCGAGGCGACACGGGCGGTCCATCCCTCGGCAGTGATGCGCTGCGCGATGGCGGTGGCCAATGTCGGTTCGTCTTCGACCACCAGAACGGTGCGTGGAGTTGCTGTGGACTGTGCCGATGAATTGAGCATAACGTTCCGCCTTTCAGAGTTCTGGCTTCAAGAATACTGCTCCCAGTGCCGGAACGGTGATTTTCGCGGACCAATCGCGGGAATGGTATTCGCCCTTGACCGCGTCGAATGTTCCGTTGTGGATGTCGGACCCGCCATAGGAGGCGTCGTCCGTGGTGAGCACTTCGGTCCATTTCCCGCCCTTGGTGAGCGGAACCTGGTAGTTCTCCCACGCTTCGCCCGAGAAATTCACGACGACGACCATCTGCTCGCCGTTCTTGCCGATTCGCACAAAGCTTAATGTGTTGTGGTCGGCGTCGTCACTGGTGAGCCATTGGAAGCCGGCCGGATCGAAATCCTGGCTCCATAGCGCGGGGGACTCCCGGTACAACGCGTTCAGATCCGCGACGAGCTTTTGCACGCCACGGTGGTTGGGCCATTCGAGCGCGTCCCAATCGATGGAGCCGTCGTGGTCCCATTCGCCGTATTGGGCCACCTCGTTGCCCATGAAGGAAAGCTTCTTGCCCGGATGCGCCCACTGATAGGCGAACAGCGCGCGGACCCCCGCGTACTTCTGCCAGTCGTTGCCCGGCATCTTGCCGTATACGGAGCCTTTGCCGTACACGACCTCGTCATGGCTGATCGGCAGCACGTAATGCTCGGAATACGCGTAGACCATCGAGAACGTGATTTCGTTGTGGTGCCATTTGCGGTTGATCGGCTCCTCGTGGAGATACTGCAGGGTGTCGTGCATCCAGCCCATGTTCCATTTCAGGCCGAATCCCAAGCCTCCGGCGTCGGTGGGCGCGGTGATGCCGGGGTATGCGGTGGATTCCTCGGCGATCATCATGATGCCGGGGTAGTTCTTGTATGCGGTGGCGTTGGCCTCTTTGAGGAAGTCGATGGCCTCAAGGTTCTCGCGGCCGCCGTAGATGTTTGGGTGCCACTGGCCGGGCTTGCGGCTGTAGTCGAGGTACAGCATCGAGGATACCGCGTCCACGCGCAACGCGTCGATGTGGTATTCGTCGAGCCAGAAGCAGGCGTTCGCCACGAGGAAGTTGCGGACCTCGTTGCGGCCGAAATTGAA
>DKCF01000092.1:37739-42632 GCA_002451435.1 Bifidobacterium sp. UBA6881
TACAACGGGGTTCCGTCGAAGCGGCCCAAGGCGAAGGCGTCCTTCGGGAAATGCGCGGGGACCCAGTCCATGATCACGCCGATGCCGGCCTCGTGCATCTTTTCGACAAGATACTTGAAATCGTCCGGTCCGCCAAGCCGCGAGTCGATGGCGTAGTAGCCGGTGACCTGGTATCCCCATGATCCGGAGAACGGGTGCTGCGCGAGCGGCATGAACTCCACATGAGTGAAGCCTTCCTTGCGGACGTAGGGGACCAGCTTGTCGGCGAGCTCGCGGTAGTCGGCGACGTCCTTGCGCCAGCTGGACGCGTGCACCTCGTAGATGCTGACCGGTCCGTTGTGCGGATTCGTGGCGGCGCGCCTCTTCATCCAGACGTCGTCGCGCCAGACATGTTTGGTGTCGACCACGATCGAACCGGTGCGTGGCGGGATCTCATGGGAGCGTTCCATCGGATCGGCCTTCATGACCCATTCGTTGTTGGCGTTGAGCAGCTCGTATTTGTATATCGTTCCGCCTGCGATTCCGGGGACGAACAGTTCCCAGATGCCGGACGAGCCGATTTCCCGCATCGCATGCGTCCGCCCGTCCCATCCATTGAAATCGCCGACCACGCGCACGGCATGGGCGTTCGGCGCCCATACGGTGAACGCGGTGCCGACCAGCTGTTCGCCGGCCTTGCCCTCATTGGATCCCAGCGGATCGTCGTAGCGCAGTACGTGCGCGCCGAGCGCCTCCCAGAGGCGTTCGTGCCGTCCCTCGCCGAACAGGTAGGTGTCCACGTCGCCGATGGTGGGCAGATAACGGTATGGATCGTCGGAGACCACGACGCTGCCGTCCTCGTATTCGGTGCGGATGCGGTAATCGGGCACGCCATGGCCGGTGTCCGTCGCGATGGCGGGAACCAGCGCCATGAAAACGCCGTTGTGCTCGTGCACCGCGAGGGTCCGTCCCTCCTGCGTGATGATCGCCACGCTTTTCGCCATGGGGCGCAGCGCGCGAATCGTGACGACGTCCTCGTGCCCGTTGGTTCCGAGGTGCCCGCCCAGCACCTCGTGCGGGTTGTAGTAAGTGCCGTTGCTCACCGCGTCCAGAGTGTTCTGCGGCACGGGCACGGCGACGATATCTTCATTGATCTTCGAATCTGTAGCCATGGCAAAAGTGTAAGCACGAAATGGCGGAAAATGGCTTCGTGTCGCGTTTTATTTTGCCTTTTCGGAAGATTCTCGGCAAGTCCAGCCCTGGTGGAACAATAATTCGGGATTTGTGTAAGATTTTACGGAGGATTCATGGGTTATAAGGTCGGCGACATGGTCGTCTATCCACGACACGGCGCTGCGAAGGTTGAGGCAATCACCGAGCGAACGGTTAAGGGAGTGACCCGCGAATACCTGCAGCTGTCCGTGCTGTCTTCCGATGGTCTGGTCATCAACGTGCCGGTGGAAAACGCCAAGAAGGTGGGCGTGCGAGATATCGTCGACGCCAATGAGGTCGCGAAGGTCTTCGAGATTCTGCGCACTCCGATCATCGAAAAGGAGATGAACTGGTCCCGCCGTTACAAGCTGAACGTCGAGAAGATCGCCACCGGCGACGTCAACAAAATCGCCGAGGTCGTGCGCGACCTCGCGCAACGCGACGTCGACGAGCATGGATTGTCGGCTGGCGAGAAGCGCATGCTGACCAAGGCGAGGAACATCCTCACATCCGAGATCGCGCTTTCCGAGCACCTTGAGGAAAGCGAGGCCCAGCGTCTGCTCGATGTGAACCTCGGGTACGAGCCCGCGCGTCCGGGGGATGAGAAGCATCACACCGAGGAGCCAGACGAGCCGGCGACCGAGACCCTTGCCCGCGTCGCGGCCGAAAGCAAGAAGTCCAAAAAGAAGAAGTAGGTTCCATATGCGTATCGGTCAGGGATTCGACGCCCATCGATTCGCCCAGCATGACGCAGGCAAGCCATTGTGGCTTGCCTGTTTGCTTTGGGATGGCGATGGCGTAGAGGGCGATTCCGATGGCGATGTGGCGGCGCATGCGTTGATCGACGCGCTGCTTTCCGCAGCCCATCTGGGGGATATCGGATCGCTGTTCGGCGTCGGTGCGGATTCCGCGGGCGCCGGCGGTCATGGCGCCGATATGCTGCGCCAAACCGTTGGTTTTCTGAAGAGGAACGGCATGCGGCCGATAAGCGCCAGCGTCGTCATTGTGGCGAATCGTCCGAAAATCGGCGCACGCCGTCTTGAGGCGGAGAGGGCGCTTTCCGCCGCGATCGGATGCGAGGTGTCCCTGACCGCCACCACAACGGATGGCATGGGTTTCACCGGAGCCGGCGAAGGCGTCGCCGCGATCGCCAGCGCATTGGTGGAGCCGGACGCGCGGAAGTCCGAGTGAAATCAGGCCCTGCGTTTCAGGGAATCCACGGCCTTCGCCAAAATCCAGAACGCCGTCGAGATCGTCACGATGACGAAGCTCGGAGGTGCCGGGAACATGGCGGAGACCACCAGACCGCCCCAAATCGAGATGAGGCAGATCACCGTGGCCAGAACCATCGCCGTAAACGGCGATCTGGTGATGATGTTGGCGGTCGCGGAAGGTGTGATCACCAACGCGAAAATCAGCAGTGTGCCGACCGCGGGCACCGCCACGGTGATGACGCCGGCCATGATCGCCATGAAGCAGACGTTCATCAATCCCACGGGGACGCCCTTCGCCCGGGCCACCTGCTCGTCCAGCGAGCTGAACAGCAACGGGCGGTAGATGACGGCCATGACGGCCATCAGAACCGCGTCGAACACCGCAAAACCAATGATCTGCCCGTCGGTGATGGTCAGGATCGAGCCGAAGAGGATCGATTGCATCTGCTTGGACGCCGAACTCGACAACCGCGCGAAGAACAGGCCGAGACCGGTGGCGAAGGCGAGCACCGTGCCCGTCGCAATCTCCCGCTGCGATGCCTTCTTGCCCAACGCGCCGATGACCAGCGCGCCGCCCAATGCGAATATGCCGAGGCCGGCCGATACCGGCAATCCAAGCAACACCGCGCCGGTGGCGCCGGGCAGTCCGATGTGGGCCAATGCGTGCGCGGCGAACGTCGAATGACGGGCGATGGTGAAATATCCCATCACACCGGCCGCCAACGCGATGCAGAGACCCGCGCGGAAGGCGTTCAGCATGAATGGTGCGGTGAGCGTGTACATCCAATCGGGGTCGAATGTGAAAGCGATGCCTTTCATCTTTTCCTATGCCTTTCTTGCGGCGCCGTGATGGTGGAACTGCGCGACTTCTTCGGGCGCGTGCGTGTCGAGCGTGATGCCATCCGGCTCGTCATCGGTCGGCGTGACGAACATATCGCCCTGCGGCGTGGTCACCACCTGCACCTTGGTGCCATACAGATGCGTGAGCAGTTTGGAATCGAGCACCTCGTTCATATTGGCGTAATGCGGGTGGCCGTCAAGCAGGTATACGGCTCCGGTGAGGATCGGCAGCAGCATGTTCAGGTCGTGCGCCACCACTTGGATGGTCATGCCGAATTCGCGGTTGAGCTTGGCGAGCACATGCACGGTGGCGCGCTGGCTGGCCAGGTCGAGGTTGGCGAGCGGCTCGTCGAGCATCAGCAGCTCCGGTTCGCTCACCAGCGCCTGGGCGATGGCCACGCGCTGGCGCAATCCGCCGGAAAGCTCCGAGAGCCGATAGCGTTCCTTGCCCTGCAATCCTACGAATTCCAGCGCCTGACGGGTTTTGCTCCGAAGCTTTCCGGTGATGGGATGTATGCCGAACTTGGTGCCCGTCAATCCCAGCAGCACGGATTGCTCCGCCGTGATGTTCGATTCGATGTCCGACGCATAGCTTTGGGGGACGTACCCGATGCGGTGGTTCATCGTCCCCGCGGGCTTGCCGAGCACGTGGATGGTCCCCTCGGATGTGGGGAGCAGGCCGAGCTCGGCCATCATCATGGTGGTTTTGCCGGCTCCGTTCGTTCCCACGATCGCGGTCACCGAACCGCGTGGGATGCTGAATGTGCCGTGCTGCCAAATCGTGTGGCCGCCACGTTTCACGCATGCGTCGTTGAAGTCGATGCAGGCGTTGGTCGTATCGCGCATGGCTTCCCTCCTTCAAATCGATCCGCATATATCGTCGCAAATGGATTTGACAATCATTCTCAATAAGAGAATCGACGTGGTTTCGAAGCGCGGGGCAACGAAGAAGCCGCTCCCGTGTCGGGAAGCGGCTTGGAAGTGGGGCGACTAAGCCCCTGATGCGGTCGGTTGCCGCTTATTTGCCGGGGTCCGGTTGGCCGCCGGAATCCGCGTCGTTGGAATCGTCGCCGTCATTCGTGCCGTCGGCGTCATCGGCATTGGGCTTCGTGGCCGACCCGTCGTCGGATCGTTCCGATTCCTCTTCCTGGTCGAGCAGGGTATCCAGCGATTCGACCAGCGATGCGATCCATGCCGTGAGATCCTTGCTGTCCGCAGGCATCTGTTCGGATACATCGAATACCGGAACGTCGGATTTATGCGCGGTGCCGGTCAGCATATTCGAGGCGTCCGACGATTCCTGGGTGTTGTTGACGAGCAGATCCACCTTCCGCTTCTCCAAGAGTTCCTGGAAGCCTTGCAGGTCCTTGGGGGCGGGTTCGCCGCCGGAGGCGGTGGAGCGGAGATACCCTTGGGGCGTTTTGTCGGTGAGGCCCATATCGCTGAGCAGGTAGTACGCGACCTGCTCGGTCGCCGCATACGGCACATCGCCATGCTCGGATTTGAATTGCCTCATGGTTTTCTCGACGGCGTCCTCGCGCTTGGTCCATTTCGCGAGCCGGTTGGAGAAGTACTTCTTCTGTCTGGGCATGATTCGGCTGTAGGCGTTCGCGAGCTCCTTCGCCATGGCGTTGCGCGCGTCCGTGGA
>DKCF01000092.1:42668-44989 GCA_002451435.1 Bifidobacterium sp. UBA6881
CCCTCTGCGGCGCCGACCGTCTGCGCCGCGGAAATCGCGGTGACGCCACGTTCGAGGTTCTTCGTTGACCACGAGTCGTAGCCGGCGCCGTTGGACACGACGACCTGCGCCTTCTGCAGTTTCGCGATGTCCGATGTCTTCGGCTCGAAATCATGGGCGTCCACGCCGGTGGAGGACAGAATCGAGGTGACGTTGACGTGTCCGCCACCGATCTGCTTGGCGAGGGAACCCCATTGGTTGATGGAGGCGACCACGCTGATCGGCTTGGTCTGCTCGGTTTTCGTTGCGGAGTCCCGTGCGGAGTCGGTCGGGGATTCGTCCCCGGCGCACGCCGCGGAGCCGAACGCCAGACAAAGCGTCAGCCCGGCGGTGAGAGCGCGTGCCCATGAGCGCATATCGTTTGCCTTCTTCCTGGTTCCGTTTGCCCGTCGTCTCATAATCATGTATGCGAGCTGTGGCTGAAAACCAAGATAGCCTACGATACTTGCAAACGCCAATACGAATATGATGAGGGGAGCGCCGAATGGCAGAAAGAATCGACGGGCGGAAGGTATCTGCGCGGATCAAGGAGAATCTCGCGGGACGCGTCGCCGCGCTGAAGGAGCAGGGAGTGGTCCCGGGCCTGGGCACCATCCTCGTCGGTTCGGACCCCGGTTCCATGAAATACGTCGCGGGCAAGCACGCCGATTGCGCCGAGATCGGCATCAATTCCCTGAGGAAGGAGCTGCCGGAAGACGCGACGTTCGAACAGATCGCGGATGCGGTCCGCGCGTTCAACGACGACCCCGCGTGCACCGGGTACATCGTCCAGCTCCCGTTGCCGAAGGGCATCGACGAGAACGCCATCATCGACCTCATCGATCCGAAGAAGGACGCCGACGGCATGCATCCGTACAATCTCGGCGAATTGGTGCTGCACGCCCACGGCGATATCGACACGCCGCTGCCATGCACGCCCCGTGGCGTGATCGAGTTGCTGCGCGCATACGACATCGACCTGAACGGCAAGGAGGTCTGCGTGCTCGGACGGGGCATCACCATCGGCCGCACCATCGGGCTCCTGCTCACCAGGAAGGCCGTGAACGCGACCGTCACGCTATGCCACACCGGCACCAGGGACGTGCGCGAGCATATGCGCGAGGCGGACGTGATCGTGGCCGCCATGGGCTCCGCGGGATTCGTCAAGCCCGAAGACATCAAGGAGGGCGCGGTGCTGGTCGACGTCGGCGTGTCCCGGGTGTTCGATGAGCAGGCCGGGCGCTACCGCGTCAAGGGCGACGTCGACAAAGCCTGCTATGAGAAGGCATCCGCCTACACACCGAATCCGGGCGGAGTCGGTCCGATGACCCGCGTCATGCTGCTGGAGAACGTGGTGCGGATGGCCGAACGCCAGCTGCGCCGTCAGGCGTGATGCCGCCCGCCCCGGTTCCGTGCCGGCGCCGAAGCCGTCGGGCGTGTCGTCTCCGCGACACGCCTGTTGTTTGTGCATGGTTCCATGTAGACTAGCGCATTGCGTGTGTAATATACGCGCGCATGCGTGACAGCATGCATAACTGAAGACCGATTTTATCCACCCACTATCTGTAAGAAACCAAATTAATGGCAGAGAACAATAACGAAGTCGCCAAGGTCGCCATCAACGACATCGGCACCGAAGAGGACTTCATCAAGGCAGTCGATTCCACCATCAAGAACTTCGATGATGGTGATCTGGTCGAAGGTACCGTCGTCAAGGTCGATCACGACGAGGTGCTGCTCGACATCGGCTACAAGACCGAAGGCGTTATTCCTTCCCGCGAGCTTTCCATCAAGAAGGACGTTGATCCTGACGAGGTCGTCGAGGTCGGCGACACCATCGAGGCTCTTGTCGTCACCAAGGAAGACAAGGAAGGCCGTCTGATTCTGTCCAAGAAGCGTGCTCAGTATGAGCGTGCCTGGGGCGACATCGAGAAGATCAAGGAATCCGATGGCGTCGTCGAAGGCACCGTCATCGAAGCCGTCAAGGGTGGCCTCATCGTCGACATCGGTCTGCGTGGCTTCCTGCCGGCATCCCTGGTCGAGATGCGTCGCGTCCGCGACCTGTCCCCGTACATCGGCCAGAAGATCAAGGCCAAGATCCTCGAGCTCGACAAGAACCGCAACAACGTGGTCCTTTCCCGTCGCCAGTACCTCGAGGAGACCCAGTCCGAGGTCCGTGAGACCTTCCTGTCCCAGCTCAAGAAGGGCCAGATCCGTGAAGGCGTCGTGTCCTCCATCGTCAACTTCGGTGCATTCGTTGATCTGGGCGGCGTTGACGGCCTGATCCACGTTTCCGAGCTGTC
>DKCF01000092.1:45019-61772 GCA_002451435.1 Bifidobacterium sp. UBA6881
TGGAAGCACATCGACCACCCGTCCGAGGTCGTCAAGGTCGGCGACAAGGTCACCGTCGAGGTGCTCGACGTCGATCTCGACCGTGAGCGCATCTCCCTGTCCCTGAAGGCGACCCAGGAGGATCCGTGGCAGCGCTTCGCCCGCACCCACGTTCCCGGCCAGATCGTCAAGGGCAAGGTCACCAAGATCGTGCAGTTCGGTGTCTTCATCTCCGTCGAAGACGGCATCGAAGGTCTGGTGCACATCTCCGAGCTGGCCAACCGCCACGTGGAGAACCCGGAGACCGTCGTCAAGCCTGGCGAGGAAGTCTTCGTCAAGGTGATCGACGTCGATCTCGACCGTCGCCGCATCTCCCTGTCCCTCAAGCAGGCCAACGACTCCGTCGACCCGGCTTCCGAGGACTTCGATCCGGCTCTGTACGGCATGCCGGCAGAGTACGACGAGCAGGGCAACTACAAGTACCCGGAGGGCTTCGACCCGGCAACCAACGAGTGGATCGCTGGTTACGAGAAGCAGCGTGAGGAGTGGGAGTCCCAGTACGCCGCCGCTCACGACCTGTGGGAGCAGCACAAGGAGTTCGTTGCCAAGGAACTCGCCAACGCCGAGGCTTCCGCAGCCGAGGATGGCCAGGCTCCGAAGGAAGAGAAGGTCGAAGAGGTTTCCAACTACTCCTCCGACAACACCTCCAACGGCACCCTCGCCGACTCCGACCAGCTCGCCGCTCTGCGCGACCAGCTGCTCGGCAAGTGAGTTTGCCGTCAGGCGACTGACGCTTAGCGTATAGGCAAAACCCGGTTCCGCTTCGGCGGGCCGGGTTTTGTTATTGTTCTATATGAACGGTGAAACATGGCATGGTGGGGAACATGTTGCGAATAGGATTGACCGGCGGTATCGCGGCAGGCAAAAGCACGGTTTCCGCGAGGTTGCGGGAGCTTGGCGCGGCACTTATCGATTACGATGTGCTCGCACGCCAGGTGGTGGAACCGGGCGGCGTCGGCCTTCGGCGCATAGTGGATTGCTTTGGCGCCGATGCGCTGACCGAGCAAGGAGAGCTCGATCGGGCGTGGATGGCCAGGCATGTGTTCTCCGGACATGACGCGGAACGGGCGCGCAAAAGACTGGACGATATCGAGCATCCGCTGATCTATGACGCCGCGGGAAAGATCGAAGGGGCGATTGCCGCTGACGATCCGCGGAGCGTCGTGGTGCATGACATTCCCCTGCTCGCGGAGGTCATCGACGGCATCCCCTTCCGTTTCGACCATGTCGTTACTGTGGAGGCGCCTGAACAATTGCGCGTCGACAGGATGGTGTCGACGCGCGGCATGACGCGAAAAGACGCGCTTGCGCGCATCCGGCATCAATCCAGCGTGGAGCAACGCCGTGCCATAGCCGACACCGTCATCGATTCCGCGCGGCCAATGGAGTGCATGCTCGAATCCGTCGACATGCTGTATGAACAGTGGCTGGCGGAATCATAACCTGATGACACGGTCGGCAAGCGCCGCGGTCTGCTCGTTATGCGTCGTGTAGATCACGATTGCCCCGTTGTCGGCAAAATCACGCAGATGGCGTATGACCATGGTTCGGTTGCCGGCATCAAGGGCCGCTGTCGGTTCATCCGCCAGAATGACGCGCAGTGATCGGCGGATAAGAAGCCTCGCGATTGCGACTCGTTGTTGTTCGCCATCCTGTTGCTGGCCTGCGTGGCATTCCCGTTTGGTGGCAATATCGTGTTGGGAATCACATGGTGTGTGATATTTCCTTTGCCTGTGGATTTGCCTATGTCGGTGAGCGTGATGATTGCCGAGCCGTTGATCATCCTTTCTTATCGACACATATGGTGCGGCGTGGTATCGGCGGCGGCTGTGACAGTATCTCGCGTAACGCAGCTGATGTGGCAGCACGGGTTGCCAGAGCGTCTGAGTGCAAGAGAAATAGTGTCTGTATTGCCTTGGACCGTTATGCCATCGCTGGCGTGCGTTGGAATCGGTCTGCTCCTGAATTGGCATCATCGGGAAGGGGAGAGGGAGTCGGAGGCACGCGGCAGGGCCAAATCGTTGGATTTGGCGGCCCGACTGCACGACGCGACGACCAATGATCTCTCCTATCTCATCATGAGCATCGACAGGCTCATGTCGGAAAGCCCTTCGCAAGGAAAGTCGATGGATTTGCCGCTGCTGCGCGAAGTGGCGCAACGGGCGCTCGATCAGACGCATGATGTCATAGCGGTTCTCTCAAGGCAAAATGTCGGAGCCACACAAGTCCCGCAATTCCATTCGCATCGTGCCGGTGAAGGCATCGCTTCGGACCGTGCGGGTCGATTCGACGCCGAGATCAAACGTCATCAGCGGGAACTCGCCGCGCTTGGTTTCCGAGGTGAGGTGATCGTGACCGATCCCTCTGACCTATTGAGTCGGTTCGACGAGAAGACGATTCAGTTGGCACGGTCGTTGCTGGAGGAAACCTTTGCCAATATCGCCAAGCATGCGGATCGTGGGCAGGAATATGTGTTTGCCATGCAGGTGCGGCAGGATGGATTGCATATATCGGTGGCTGACGTTCCTGCCAAGATGCCGGAGGGGGAATCGGCGGAATCCCCGAAGTCATTGGGTATGGGATTTGGGGTTTCCCACCTGCGGCAATCGATTGCGCAGAGCGGCGGTTGGCTGCGCACGCGGGAGGAAGACGGGTATTGGAGCTGCCTTGCGTACATTCCGATATATCATCGGGATACAGCGTGAATCGGAGGGAGACAGCGCATGGGATTCAACATTGAGCGTGTGGACAAGCCGTTTGTGGTCAAATCGCCGTACAAGCCATCCGGAGACCAGCCGAAGGCCATCGAGGAACTGGCGACGCGCATCGAAAACGGCGAGAACGACGTGGTGCTCATGGGCGCCACCGGCACTGGCAAAACCGCCACCACCGCATGGCTGATCGAACGGCTGCAGCGCCCCACGCTCATCATCGAACCCAACAAGACGCTCGCTGCCCAGCTGTGCGCCGAATTCCGCGAGCTCATGCCCGACAACGCGGTGAGCTACTTCGTCTCCTATTACGATTACTACCAGCCGGAAGCCTACATTCCCCAAACCGACACCTATATCGAAAAGGATTCCAACATCAACGACGATGTGGAGCGATTGCGCCATGCGGCCACCGCGAACCTGCTGACCCGGCGCGACTGCGTGGTGGTGGCGACCGTCTCCTGCATCTACGGATTGGGCACGCCGGAGGAATACGCCGGACGCATGCTGTTCCTGAAGGAGGGCCAGCAGATCGACCGCGACGAGCTGCTGCGCAAATTCGTGTCCATGCAGTACAAGCGCAACGACATCGCCTTCACCCGCGGTACCTTCCGCGTGCGCGGCGACACCGTGGAGATCATTCCGGTATATGAGGAGCTGGCGATTCGCATCGAATTCTTCGGCGACGAGATCGACCGCATCTCCACCCTGCACCCGCTCACCGGCGATGTGATCGACCATGAGACGCAGGTGCATATCTTCCCGGCGTCGCATTACGTGGCCGGCCCCGAACGTATGGAACATGCGCTGAAGACCATCCAGCAGGAACTGGACGAGCGCACTGCGGAACTGCGCAAACAAGGCAAGGAACTGGAGGCGCAGCGCCTCACCATGCGCACCACCTATGATCTGGAAATGCTCTCCCAAGTCGGCACCTGCTCCGGCGTGGAGAACTATTCCCGCCATTTCGACGGCCGCGAACCGGGCACGCCGCCGCACACCCTGTTGGATTTCTTCCCCGACGATTTTCTGCTCGTCATCGACGAATCGCACGTCACCGTGCCGCAGATCGGCGCCATGTACGAGGGCGACGCCAGCCGCAAGCGCACGCTGGTCGAGCATGGATTCCGTCTGCCGTCCGCGATGGACAACCGTCCGCTCAAATGGCCGGAGTTCGAGGAACGCGTCGGCCAGACGGTGTATCTGTCGGCCACTCCGGGCGACTACGAGCTCGGCCTGAGCGACGGCGTGGTCGAGCAGATCATCCGTCCGACGGGCCTCGTCGACCCGCAGATCGACGTGCGACCGGTCGACGGGCAGGTCGACGACCTGCTCGCCGAGATCAAGGAACGCGTGGCGAGGAACGAGCGCGCGCTGGTCACCACGCTCACCAAGAAGATGGCCGAGGACCTCACCGACTATCTGCTGGAGCGCGGCATCAAGGTCGAATACCTGCATTCCGACGTCGACACGCTGCGCCGCGTGGAACTGCTGCGCGAACTGCGCGAAGGCAAGATCGACGTCATCGTCGGCATCAACCTGCTGCGTGAGGGACTCGATCTGCCGGAGGTTTCGCTGGTGGCGATACTCGATGCCGACAAAGAAGGCTTCCTGCGCTCCTATCGTTCCCTCATCCAGACCATCGGGCGTGCGGCGCGAAACGTGTCCGGCAAGGTCATCATGTACGCGGACGACATCACCGACGCCATGCACAAGGCCATCGATGAGACCAACCGCCGCCGTGACATCCAAATCGCGTACAACAAGGAACACGGCATCGATCCGAAGCCGCTGATCAAGAAGATCAGCGACGTCAACGACATGCTCGCCAAAGAGGACGTCGACACGCAGACCCTGCTCGGCACCGGATACCGCAACGCGGGCAAGGCCGGCAACTCGCATCTCGGCGTGCCCGCCACCACCAAGGACGATATGGACAAGAGGCATGAGGAGATCCTCAAGGCGGGTCTGCCCGCGCAGGATCTGTCGGACCTGATCAGGCAGCTGTCCGAACAGATGCACACTGCGGCCGAGCAGCTGCAATTCGAGCTCGCCGCGCGTCTGCGCGATGAGATCCGCGACCTGAAGAAGGAACTTCGCCAGATGACGGAGGCGAGCAAGTGACATCAATGCCGGTGCGGTCCGTCATACGGATTACGTACCATGGGGAGCTATGGCTGAAACCCCTCTTGCATTTATGATCGCCACATTTGTGGTGCTTGCTGTGTTTTTTGTAGTCGACTTGTTCGTGATCGGTCGAAAGCCACATGTTCCGTCCACCAAGGAATGCGTGCGGCATATCGCGTTCTTCGTGGTCATGGCTCTCATCTTCGGAGCCTTGGTATGGTTCTTCGCCGGTTCCAAGCCGGCCATCGAGTTCTACTCGGGCTGGCTGACGGAATACTCGCTGAGCATCGACAATCTCTTCGTGTTCGTCATCATCATGTCGAACTTCGCGGTGCCCAAGCAATTGCAGAAGTTCGTGCTTTCCGTCGGCATCACCATCGCGCTGGTGCTGCGCGGCGCGTTCATCCTCGTCGGCGCGGCCATCATCTCCCGTTTCACCTGGGTGTTCTTCCTGTTCGGCGCATTCCTCATCGTCACCGCGATCAAGCTCGTGGCCGGGGGAGAGGAAGATGAGGAATACCACGAGAACGGTCTGATCCGCGCGTTGCGCAAGGTCATCAGGATCACCGACGAATACGATGGCGAAAAGCTGCGCACCGTCAAGAACGGCGTCAAGCACTGGACCCCGATGCTCATCGTCTTCCTGACGATCGGCACCACCGACGTGATGTTCGCCTTCGATTCCATTCCCGCGATTTTCGGCTTGACCAAGGATCCGTTCATCGTGTTCACCTCCAACGTGTTCGCGTTGCTTGGCCTGCAGCAGCTGTACTTCCTGCTCGGCGAATTGCTGGACAAGCTCGTGTATCTTCCCGTCGGCCTGTCGGTGGTGCTGGGATTCATCGGCATCAAGCTGATCATGGAGGCGTTGCATGGCAATTCGCTGCCGTTCCTCAACGGCGGCCAGCCGGTTTCCTGGGTGCCGGAAGTGCCCACATGGCTTTCCCTCGCGGTGATCGTCGTGGCGATCGGCGGCGCCGCTTTGGCCAGCGTGCTGAAGATGAAGTCCGTCGATTCGAGCGGAAAATGACATTGACGTGAATCTGCCGGAAACGGTGGATTCCTTACTCATTACAGAAATGTGAGCGCTCACAACACACCTCGCTGCGGGGTGGCAGTGAGCGCTTTTTGCTAGTAAACTACTCGTTTGGAAACAGGGCCGTCAGGTCCAATCACAATAAACAGGAATAGGCAGGCAATACATGCGTAAAGCCAAGATCGTAGATACCATCGGTCCAGCTACCGAGTCTCTGGAAGGCATCACCAGCCTTGTCGAAGCGGGTATGGACGTCGCTCGTCTGAACCGCTCCCACGGCACCCCGGAAGACCACCTCAAGGTCTACAACAACCTTCGTCAGGCCGCCAAGACCACCGGTCGCAACGTCGCCGCGCTGGTTGACCTGCAGGGTCCGAAGATTCGTTGCGGTTGGTTCAAGAAGAACGCCCAGGGCGAGGACAAGGTCCAGCTGACCGCTGGCCAGGAGTTCGTCATCACCACCGACGACGTCGAGGGCGACGAGCACATCACCTCCACCACCTTCAAGGGCCTGCCGGGCGACTGCCACCCGGGAGACCCGATTCTGATCGATGACGGCAAGGTCCGTCTTGAGGTCACCAAGGTCGAGGGCAACAACGTGCACACCAAGGTCGTCGTGGCCGGACCGGTTTCCAGCCACAAGGGCATCAACCTGCCGGGCGTCGCCGTCTCCCTGCCGGCTCTGACCGAGAAGGATGAGGCCGACCTTCGTTGGGCCATCCGCACCGGCGCCGACATCATCGCCATGTCCTTCGTGCGTTTCGCCACCGACATCGACCGCGCCCACGAGATCATGGACGAGGAGGGCCGCCGCATCCCGATCGTCGCCAAGATCGAGAAGCCGCAGGCTCTGGAGAACCTCGAAGACATCGTGAAGGCCTTCGACGGCATCATGGTCGCCCGTGGCGATATGGCCGTCGAGTGCCCGCTGGAAGAGGTCCCGCTGGCCACCAAGCGCTGCATCGAGCTGGCTCGCCACTACGCCAAGCCGGTCATCGTGGCCACCGAGGTTCTGGGCTCCATGGTCAACTCCCCGGTCCCGACCCGTGCAGAGGCCTCCGACTGCGCCAACGCCGTGCTTGACGGCGCCGACGCCACCATGACCTCCAACGAGACCGCCGTCGGCAAGTACCCGGCAGTCACCGTGAGCACCATGAACCGCATCTCCACCTTCGCCACCGAGCACGGCTTCGACCGTATCCCGGAGCTGAAGAACCTGGATATGTCCTCCACCGGCGCCGTGTCCTCCGCCGCCGTCGACCTGGCCGACAAGCTCAACGCCAAGGCCATCGTCGCCTACACCCAGACCGGTTCCACCGTGCACCGCGTGTCCCGCGAGCGTCCGGCCACCCCGATCTACGGCATCACCAACAACGAGCACACCTACCACTGGCTGGCTCTGTCTTGGGGCACCGAATCCTTCCTGACCACCGAGGACTACCACGACAAGTCCCGCAAGGACCTCATGGTCTTCACCGACAAGGTCCTGAAGGATGCCGGCAAGGTCTCCGACGGCGACAAGATCGTCGTGCTGAGCTCCGCCCAGGGCGAGCACCAGCCGGGCCGCACCGACTCCATCTACGTCCACACCGTCGGTGCCTGCGACTGAGATGTGAATTCGGTCGGTAAGCCGATCCGATAATGCGTGCGCATGCATGAGAAGAGTCCCTCTTCGGAATTTTCGAAGAGGGACTCTTCTCATATGTGGATCACCGATACTGACGGCGGTGCCCACGGTATGCCGCGAGGCCGTGACGGTGCGGACCGCATGGCGTACACGCCACCCTTCCGATGTGGCGAAACACGGCGATGCCGAGAATTTGCCCCGAGGATGAATTCATGTTATAGTAGCGAAGTTGCGAAAAGCCCTCGTATCCCAATTGGTAGAGGAAGCAGCCTCAAAATCTGCGCAGTGTGGGTTCGAGTCCCACCGAGGGCACGTAAAGAAGCAATCCAAGCCCAGGTTGGGGCATATTGGCCGGCTTTGGGTGTGACAGTGGAAAGAGATCACATGTCTGCAAAGAAGACCATTGAACCGGACGAAGTGCTCACTGCCGAAGAGCTTCAAGCCGCAGCCGAACCTGAGCATCCCGCGGAAAAGGAAGACTCCCACAAGCGCACCGTTGTCGTCGCCGAGGATGAATCCGTGAACCGTATGGACTTGGTGGCAATGCTCGAAGACAACGGTTATGAGGTTGTCGGTGAGGCCGCCAATGGCGAGGAAGCGGTCGATCTCACCCGTAAGTTCCGTCCAAGCGTGGTGTGCATGGACGTCAAGATGCCGCGCATGGACGGCATCGAGGCGGCCGGCATCATCTGCGACGAGAACATCGCCCCTGTGGTCATGCTTACGGCGTTCTCCCAGTCCGATCTGGTCAAGAAGGCTACCGGTGCGGGAGCCATGGCGTACGTCACCAAGCCATATGAGGAATCCAAGCTGCTTCCGGCCCTCGAGGTCGCCATGGGACGTTTCGCCGAGATCAACGATCTTCTCGACAACGTCGAGCGCAGCGAATCCAAGCTTCATGAAACCGAAGAACAGCTCAGGAAGACCGAGGAGCAGCTGAAGAAGGCCGAGGAGACCCTTGAGGAGCGCAAGCTCGTCGACCGTGCCAAGGGCCTGCTGATGGACAAGGCCGACTTCTCCGAGCAGGGTGCCTTCCGCTGGATTCAGAAGACCTCCATGGACCAGCGCATCCCGAAGAAGCGTCTGGCCATGGCCATCATCGCCAAATACGGCGAACAGAAGTCGGAAGCAGAGGATGAGCGCTAACACAGCAACTGTGGAAGGCACTTCACGCGGAACGCTATTGGTCGTCGACGGCCACTCTTTGGCGTTCCGCGCTTTTTTTGCCTTGCCCGTAGAGAATTTCAGTACGTCCGAAGGCCAAGCCACCAACGCCGTCTGGGGCTTCACCAATATGCTGTCGCAGGTGATCGATGCGGAACATCCCGATCACCTCGCCGTGGCATTCGACGTGAAGGGCGGCACGTTCCGCAACAAGATGCTGCCCCAATACAAGGGCACGCGTGACGCGGCCCCGCAGGAACTGCTCAGCCAGCTGCCGCTGATCCAGCGTCTGCTGACCGCGCTGGGCATCACCTACATCGAAAAACCGGGATACGAGGGCGACGATGTGATCGGCACGCTCGCCACCATGGGAGACAGGGCCGGATACCGCACTTTGGTGCTTTCCGGCGATCGTGACGCCTTTCAGCTCATCGACGACAACACCACCGTGCTGTTCCCCGGCCACCACTTCAAAGATCTGAGGCATATGACGCCGGCGGCCGTGCAGGAGAAATACCATGTCACGCCCGCGCAGTATCCGGATCTGGCGGCTCTGCGCGGCGAAACCGCCGACAACATCCCGGGGGTACCGGGCGTCGGCGACGGATTCGCTGCCAAATGGATCAACCTGTATGGCGGACTCGAGCAAATCATCGAGCATGCCGATGAGATCGGCGGCAAAAAAGGCGCGGCCCTGCGTGACAGCATCGAACAGGTCAAGCTGAACCGTTCGGTGAACGCGCTGGTGCGCGACCTCGATCTGGGCGTCTCCGTGGACGACCTGACATTCGGTGATGTCGATGTCGATGCGCTTGACGAACTGTGCTCCGAATTGGAGTTCGGCAGCCGTACCAAGACGCGGGTGCTGAGGACCTTCAATATCGAGGGCGCTTCATCATCGACGCCGTCACACGAGACCGTGAGGCTCGAGCTTCCCCAAGTGGAGACCATCGACGGCGCAGACGCTCTGGATTCGTGGGCGCGGCAGCATCTGCCGGCGCCGGAAGAGCATCTGCATGATGCGGATGAACATTCCGCAAAGGAGAGCCCATTCGGATTCGCCATCGACCGCGCCGCGAAATGCGCCGCGCAAGTAGGCCGTTCATGGACGCTGTATGCGGACGGTAACGGCAAGCCGGGCGCGGCCTCATTCCACGGGCTGATGCTGTCGGCAGACGGCCACGCGGCATACATCGGCCATATCGACGAAGAGATGGCGGCCCGCATCCAGCATGTGCTGGACCGGTACCACCGATCGATGACCGTGCATGGGTACAAGGAACAGTCGCATATCCTCGACGAATGCCAAGTGACGCTTCCCACGCCATTGTTCGACACCAAGCTCGCGGGATATCTGGTCCATCCCGATTTCCACGCGGAGAACATCGAACAGGCGGCAGCCCATTTCCTCGACCTGCATATCGAGGAACGGACCGATGCCGCGACACAAGGCACGCTCGACTTCGACGCTCCCGAGGAAACCGACGAAAACGAGCGGGAACATGCCGCACGGACCATTGCGATCATCGGCATGCTCGCCGTCACGCTCGCAGGCATGCTTGACCAGCGCGAACAGTACGGCCTGTTGCGCTCCATCGAGATGCCCGTCTCCCATGTGCTGCACGACATGGAACATGTGGGCGCGCAGGTCGATATGACCCGCCTGACGACGATGAGCGAGGAACTCGCGGCCGAAGCCAACCAAGCACAGGAAACCGCTTGGGAATTCGCCGGCGAACAGGTGAATCTACAAAGCCCCAAGCAGCTGCGCAGGATTCTGTTCGAAGACATGGGTCTCAAACCGACGAAGAAGACGAAGTCGGGATCGTACACCACTAACGCCGCCGCCTTGCAGACGCTCCGTGACCGCTCCTACGGCAACGACCGCGCCTGCCAGTTCCTCGACGCGCTGCTGCTGCACCGCGAGAAGAACAAGCTCAAGCAGATCGTGCAGACGTTGATCGACACCACCAACAGGCGGGATGGCCGCATCCACACGACGTTCGAACAGACGGTGGCCGCAACCGGGCGGTTGAGCTCGGTCGATCCGAATCTGCAGAACATTCCGAACCGCGACCCCGAGGGCCGCCGCATTCGATCCGCGTTCGTGCCGGGAGAGGGATTCGAGGCGCTGCTGAGTTCCGACTACTCCCAAGTGGAGCTGCGCATCATGGCCGACCTCTCCGGCGACGAGGCGTTGATCGAGGCGTTCCGTTCCGGCAAGGACTTCCACAAATACGTGGCCAGCCTGGTATACGGCATTCCGGTCGAAGAGATCACGCCGGACCAGCGCAGCCACGTCAAGGCGATGAGCTACGGCTTGGCCTACGGTCTCAGCACCTATGGCCTGGCGCAGCAGCTGAAGATCAGGCCGAAAGAGGCTGAATCGCTGAGGAACCAGTATTTCGCCACGTTCGGCAAAGTGCACGAATATTTGGAATCGCTTGTGGCCATGGCCCGTGAAAAGGGATACACGGAGACCATCTACGGTCGTCGCAGGTATTTCCCAGGGCTGAAATCCACGAGCCGCGCGATACGGGAGGCCGCCGAACGCGCCGCATTGAACGCGCCCATCCAGGGCTCGGCGGCGGACATCATGAAAATCGCCATGATCCGCGCCGACCAGGCGTTGCGCGAGGCGAATCTCAACAGCCGGATCATTCTGCAGATCCATGATGAACTGGTCGTCGAAATCGCGCCGGGCGAGGCCGACAAGGCCACGGAAGTGGTGAAGAACGCCATGGAGCATGCCGTGAAGATGGCGGTCCCATTGAACGTCTCCACCGGCATCGGTTCCGATTGGCAGCTCGCCGCACACTGATCCCGAATATCGGTCCGCGGCATTTGCCGTATCATCGATGTGAACGAAAAGAACGAATAAGAACGAAGGACGCACGATTCATGGCAACACTCAAACAGGTCGTCGATGTACTGGAGACGCTGTATCCGCTGCGATACGCGGAGAAGTGGGACGAACCCGGGCTGATCGTCGGCGATCTGCGCCATGAGGTGCGCAACATCGCGTTCGCGGCCGATCCGACGATGGCCGTCGTGGAACAGGCCGTCGAAGCCGGCATCGACCTGCTGATCTGCCACCACCCGCTGTTCTTCCGTTCCGTGCATGCCGTCTCCGGCTTGGGCTTCCGCGGTGAGATCGTCAGAAAGCTCAGTCTCGCGGGTTGCGCGTTGTGGGTCGGACACACCAACGCCGATGCCGCATACCGTGGCGTCGGCATGGCCGCCGCCGATGCGTTCGGACTGGTCGACCAGCGCCCACTGGTACCGATCGACGATCCGAAGGCGGTCCAGCCTGTCGGATTGGGGCGCGTCGGACGCTTGGAGCAGCCGATGGCGTTGCGCGATTTCGCCAAGCGCGTCGCCGACGCGTTGCCATACACCGAGCTTGGCGTGCAGGTGTGCGGCGATTTGGACGCCTCCATCAATACCGTGGCCGTATTGCCCGGTTCCGGTGATTCGCTTTTCGACGAGGTGCGCGCCGCGGGCGTCGATGCGTACGTGACCAGTGATCTGCGCCACCATCCGGTGACCGATGCCATCGAGCAGGCCCGTTACGAGGCCTCGATGCGTGCCAGCGGCATCGCTTTGGGGCAGGGCGACTCCCAAATCCGGCCGGTGTTCATCAACACGCCGCACAGCGCCATCGAATCCATGTGGTTCCAATACGCCATGGGCGATGTGCCCCGCGCCGTGTCCGAGGCGACGGGCGACATCCCCACCGTCCGTTGGATTTCCATGAACACCGATCCATGGAACCTCGTACTGCCGTCCTCCGGCCAGGAGCGCTGACCGACATGTGCGCCATGGACGGCGATGTGGAGGATTCGCTGGATCGTTCCAGCGACGGTGTCGACATGACCAGGCCTGCGGTGAGACTCAGCTGCGAACAGGTCTACCAAGGCGCGATCTTCAGCGTCGACGACATGCGCATCGCATTGCCGTTGCGCGACGGAGGCCAGACGGTGATACGCCGTCAACTGATGCGCCACGCGCCCTGCGTGGTCATGCTGGTGCACGACTGCGACACCGACAAATACCTTCTGGAACGCGAATACCGTGTCGGCAGCGACCGGTTCGCCTACGGTCTGCCAGCAGGTCTGATCGACGCCGGCGAGGACGTCGACCAGGCCGCGTTGCGCGAACTCCGCGAGGAAACCGGCGTGGAACCGGTGGGGAAGGACGGCATTCGCATCGACCATGTCGGCGCATACTATTCCTCCGAAGGCATGACCAACGAGCTGGCGCACATCATGGTGCTGCATCTGCGGCAATGGAAGACCGTCGCGCGGCATTTCGATGACAGCGAGCATGTGGAATCGGCATGGGTCACTTGGCGGCAGCTGTGCGATACGCGGATCACCGCGTCCAATTCGGTCATCGCGGTGCAGCACGAGCGGATCCGCCGCATGCGGACGGCGTTGGGCACCCGGGAGAACGCCGGACGGAACGCGATGTCGGCGCGGTAACCCCCATCAAATCCAATTGCCGGACGTAATAATGGCGGTTCCTTGCAAGCGGACGTGAGATACTAATACTATGCAAATCAGACCTGGATCGATGTATCCACTCGGTGCGAGCTACGATGGCGCCGGTGTGAATTTCGCCCTTTTTTCGCAGGTTGCGCAAAAAGTGGAGCTCTGTCTGTTCGATGAAGACGATCATGAGACCAGAATCGAAATGACCGAGCAGAACTCGTACGTCTGGCACAACTACCTGCCCGGCATCCAACCTGGACAACGCTACGGCTACCGCGTATACGGTCCCTACGATCCGAACCAAGGATTGCGGTGCAATCCGAACAAACTGCTTCTGGACCCATATGCCAAAGCCATCGAAGGCAACATCGACGGCGATGAAAGCCTCTACTCCTACTGGTTCAAAAGCCCGGATGACGTCACGGCCATGAACACCCTGGATTCGGCGCCGCACACCATGAAGGCGGCGGTGATCAATCCGTATTTCGATTGGGGCAACGACCAGCACCCACACATCTCCTATCACGATTCGGTCATCTACGAGGCCCATGTGCGCGGCATGACCAACCTCAACCGGGAAGTGCCGCCGGAAATCCGCGGAACCTACGCAGGACTCGCATACCCGACGGTGATCGAATACCTGAAGAAACTCGGCGTCACCGCGATCGAACTCATGCCGATCCACCAGTTCGTCAACGACAGCTTCCTGCAGGAAAAAGGCCTCAGCAACTATTGGGGCTACAACACCATCGGATTCTTCGCGCCCCACAACGCCTACTCCAGCTCCGGACAACGCGGCGAACAGGTCAACGAATTCAAATCCATGGTCAAGGCATACCACCGCGCCGGCATGGAGGTCATCCTCGACGTGGTGTACAACCACACGGCGGAAGGCAACAACCGGGGACCGACCCTCAGCTTCAAAGGCATCGACAACGGCGCATACTACCGTCTGGTCGACAACGACAAACGACACTACTTCGACACCACCGGCACAGGCAATTCGCTGCTGATGCGCTCGCCGCACGCGCTGCAGCTCATCACCGACAGCCTGCGCTACTGGGTGACCGAAATGCACGTCGACGGTTTCCGCTTCGACCTCGCCGCCACGTTGGCGCGGCAGTTCCAAGAAGTCGACAAGCTCTCCGCGTTCTTCGACATCGTCGAACAGGATCCGGTCATCTCCCGTGTCAAACTCATCGCCGAACCCTGGGATCTCGGCTCCGGCGGATACCAAGTGGGCGGATTCCCGTCGAGCTGGTCGGAATGGAACGGCCGCTACCGCGACTGCGTACGCGATTTCTGGCGCTCGCAACCATCGACGCTGCCGGAATTCGCCAGCCGTCTGATGGGAAGCTCGGATCTCTACCAGGTGAACGGACGCCGGCCGGTGGCCTCCGTGAACTTCGTCACCGCGCATGATGGATTCACCATGAACGATCTCGTCAGCTACAACGAGAAGCACAACGAGCTCAACGGTGAGGACAACCGTGACGGCGAGAATAACAATCGTTCCTGGAACTGCGGTGTGGAAGGACCGACCACCATCAAGGACGTCAATGCACTGCGTCGCCAGCAGATGCGCAACATGTTCGCCACACTGCTGGTCAGCCAAGGCATTCCGATGATCTGTGGCGGCGACGAGGTCGCGCGCACGCAGCGGGGCAACAACAACGCCTACTGCCAGGACAACGCGATCTCATGGACCGATTGGAATCTGGACGAAGACAAGAAGGACCTGCTCGCCTTCGTGTCGAAGATGATCCACTTGCGCCTGGAGCATCCGGTGCTGCACCGCAGGCGTTTCTTCACCGGACGCGAACCGGGTGACGCCGGCGACGGCATCCCGCAGGTCGAATGGATGGACCACACCGGTTCCATCATGGACATGGAGGATTGGTCGAACACCCACGCCTTTTCGGTGATGATCTATCTGAACGGTTCCGACATCCCGGAGACGGATTGGTACGGCAACAAGATGGTCGACAACGACTTCATCCTGATTTTCAACGCGCACTACGAGCCGATCATGTTCACTTTGCCGGATGAGAAATACGGCAAGAAATGGCGGCTCATCGTGGACACGCACAATCCGAAGGGGCCGGAACTCAACTACGAGGCGGGCTTCGCGATCACCGCGCAGCCGAGAAGCTTCCTGCTGTTGATGAGCGACACGAAATTGGAGGCCCGGCATTTCGATTTCTGAGCGTCTCAGGCTTCGGAGGCAAGTCGCGAGACCGTGCCGGGCTGCACTTCCGACGCCTCCGCCAGATCCTCGACCGATTTCGGCGTATTCGCCTGGGCCAGAACCAGCTGGGTCTGCACACGGTCGGACTCTATCGCCGCGATCTGTCTGGAGAAGATGATGAACCAACCGAGGAACATCATGCCGGCCAACGCTTCGACGTTCGTAAGTGTGTCGTCGCCGCTCAGCCAACGGAAACCCGCCATGGCGCACACGGCGATCGCAAGGTCGGACACCACATACACGACCTTGGAAAGCTGGGGCGCGAGCCAGGGGAGTGCGAGCAGCAGCACGCCCATCAGACACGGCAGGCCACGTGCGAACACATTGTGCAGAATCGGATGGGGCGTGTAGCGGAACAGCCCGATGCCGATGAAGGCGATGCCGGCCAACGTCAGCATGAACGCCAACATGAGGATCCGCGCCTTGAAATGCTTCGGCGATTTGCCGGCATCCTTCGCGGACGTGTACTGCATCTGCAGACGATGCGTGGTGATGAGCTCTGAAATCGCGAAGTAGCTGATGATCACGATGCAGATGCCGGCCAGCATCAATGTCGAATTGAACATGCGCGCCGCGAAGGTGGTGCGGTCTCCCAGCTGGGAGAAATTGTTGTTGTACCAGTACGGGTCGTCGGACGTCAGGCCCGCGATGCTCACGCCGGACACCACGAAGAACGGCAGCAGGGAGGCGATGGTCTTCGCATTCATCAGCTCGGCCTGCACCAGGGTGACATAGCCGACTACGCCCGCGATGGCGGCGCACAGAATGGGCAGATACCCTTTCAGCGTGGCGATGCCCATCATGCTGTTGATGATGGAGAACATCATGAACGACGTTACGAAAATCGTCGAAGCATACACTACGGAAAGCGCGAGAATCTCGAAAACGCGACGAATCGGCATGATCCAACCATGCTTGAGTGTCAAGGAACGCGACTTGCGTGCATAACCGAACACAAACGAGATGACGCCGCAGCCGGCCACGATGCCCGCGCAGACGGTGAACAGACGCTGGGTGACACGCCAGATGGCCGGAGCGTTCTGCATGTACAGATTCATGCAGCACCATGCGACGATGGCGCATACGATGAAGGAGACGATGCCCGACGATTCAGCCTGCTGATGACGTCCCATGCTGCTCCTCCCGACTCATTCGCCATTGTAGCCCGTCGTTGTCCAAACATACGCTATACTGTAATCTTGTGTTCAGTTGCTTTACGCATAACGAACATGACGGGCTGTAGCGCAGTTTGGTAGCGCGTCTGCTTTGGGAGCAGAATGTCGCAGGTTCAAATCCTGTCAGCCCGAC
>DKCF01000091.1:0-1698 GCA_002451435.1 Bifidobacterium sp. UBA6881
GGTAGAAGATTGGGACGCCCGTCCTTGACGGCCGGCCCTCGACCGAACGAATCAGTCGAAATCGGCTCCCGACTTATTTCCCCGCTCTCCTATAGCGACGATTACGGGTCTTGCCCAGCGCAACCAGACGTCCTCGTTCGACCAATTTACCAACCTTACGTCTCACTGCACGAACATCAGAACCACTCAATTCCGCAATTTGCGCAATTGTAATCTCACTATGCGCAGACAACAGATATTCAACGGCGTCTTCAATGCCACCAACCGTGCCGTCCACTTTGCCAGCCATCCATTCAACCGCATCTTCACGCTCGGCCCCACGCTCACGAATCGGTACGAACGCCGTAAATACCAGTCCATCATTGAACACCGGCTCTCCCCCAGAATATAGTTTTGTGTATTTCATGAGATTCCTTACGCCGCTGCCCAGTTCCTCAGCCAAACCGATCTGCATAAAGACATCGGCAATCACGGGATTCTTAGGCACAGGAGTGAAGTTATCCAAATCAATCTCGCCTTCAAAAACCGGACGACTGGCATTACGGGTTTCGATTCCCTCATCCGTGATAACAATCTGAGCCGGGATAGGACTGGAATACTCACGATGCACGAGGATATTCGACACTAATTCTCTGATGATCCAATCACGAGCGCTAACAGCCGTGTCATGTTCCGTATGGAAACGATCAGGCAATGACTTGCGCATGAATGCCGAAAGCTGCCCATAAGCATCAATCAGATTGGTGCGCACCATGAGCCGGTCATCATATCGGTCCAAATCTTCACGCCTGACCACGGCGTCGGTTTTATATGCGGGAAGCATGTCGGCAATTACTTCATCCCTGCCCAACAAAAGCCCAGCAGCCAATGTCAATCCCTCAGCTTTGCTGCCATAGTCTCGCACATATAAACGAGCGCTGCGCAATAATGTCTGATCATCCATTCCAATCCATGGATGGTCAGGGGTTTTGTTCCCCGCCATTGCCCGAATTCTGGCTATCAAAGTCGAATCAAGATCATCAATCGTCAATCCTGGGTAAATCCGCTGTTCCGTAAATATGTTCTGTTTGCGAATATACATCTGTGTGATCTGCATCTCACCGTCAATTCGCCTATCAGCATCCGCGACGCGATCCCATACCTGCCCTTTATAACGGAATACAGACGAGGTCGGCGGCACCCATATACGGATCACGGTTCTTCCGTCATATTGGAAACGTTCCGTTTCCACGAACAACGTCGGAGAGAACGACTGTGGCTGTCCAGTCACATTGGCGATATTGCGTTCAATACTTAATGCCGATTTCTCAGGAACGCCCAATACCGTGCCATCATCCTTCACACCGAGGAAGATGGCACCTCCAGCATGATTTGCGAATGAGCAAATCGTCTCATAAGTATCATGCTCAGGATTGCCTCCGCACCGTTTGAATTCCACGGTCGAACTTTCGCCTGCACGGAGAATACCTTCAAACTCCACGATATCCATTGATCCACCTCATTACAGGAGTCTTCTACCCATTCAATTCGACCGCTATTCGACCGCTTAATTCATATTTAACCACATCGGAGAACCCCAGCCACGAACAAAAGCCAGTGGCGCCAAGAAAACGGGACAGATCAGGCGATGCTGCAGAAAACAGCCACACACGCATCATACAAGCCGTCATGCATAACAAAACCGGCATCCGCATGATG
>DKCF01000091.1:1738-4333 GCA_002451435.1 Bifidobacterium sp. UBA6881
CCTTGACGGCCGGCCCTCGACCGAACGAATCAGTCGAAATCGGCGCCGAGCGCCTGCAGCTTGCCGCGGAAGTCGGCGTAACCGCGGTCGATCAGCGAAATGCCCTGCACATTGGACGGTCCCTTGGCCGCCAACGCGGCGATCAGGTGGCTGAAACCACCGCGCAGATCGGGAACGTCGATGTCGCGTCCGGTCAGCGGCGTCGGTCCGAAGATGACCGCGGAATGCTTGTAGTTGCGCTGCTGGAAACGGCACGGCAGGGAGCCGAGGCACTCGCGGTACAGCTGGATCGTGGCGCCCATCTGCACCAGCGGTTTGGTGAAACCGAAACGGTTCTCGTACACGGTTTCGTGCACGATCGACAGGCCCTTCGCCTGGGTGAGCGCCACCACCAGCGGCTGCTGCCAGTCGGTCATGAAACCGGGGTGCACGTCCGTTTCGATGGCGACCGGCTTCAGGTCGCCGCCCGGATGCCAGAAGCGGATGCCCTTGTCGGTGATGTCGAATTCGCCGCCGATCTTGCGGAACACGTTCAGGAACGTCAGCATCTCCGGCTGGGTGGCGCCCTTGACGAAGATGTCGCCATGCGTGGCGAGGGCCGCGGACGCCCAGGACGCGGCCTCGATGCGGTCGGTCAGGGACGTGTGCGTGTAGCCCTTGAGCTCCTTGACGCCCTCGATGCGGAAGGTGCGGTCGACGTCGACGGAGATCAGCGCGCCCATCTTCTGCAGCACGTTCACCAGATCCATGATCTCCGGTTCGATGGCGGCGCCGGAAAGCTCGGTCTTGCCTTCGGCAAGCACCGCGGCGAGCAGCGTCTGCTCGGTCGCGCCCACGGACGGGTACGGCAGATGGATCTTCGCGCCGTGCAGACCGTTCGGCGCGGTGATGTGGATGCCGTCCTTGTGCTCCTTGTCGACGTTCGCGCCGAGCTTGCGCAGCGTCTCCAGATGGAAGTCGATCGGACGGCCGCCGATGTTGCAGCCGCCAAGCGCCGGAATGAACGCCTCGCCCAAGCGGTGCAGCAGCGGACCGGAGAACAGGATCGGAATGCGCGACGAGCCGGACAGGGTGTCCACGTCGGCGACGTCGGCGAGCTGCACCTTGGACGCGTCGATGGTGACGATGCCGGCGTCGCCGTCCACCTTCACATCCACGCCGTGCAGTCGCAGCAGATCGGAAACCACATGCACGTCGCGGATTTCCGGAACGTTCTTCAATACGGAAACACCCGGAGCGAGCAGCGCGGCCACCATCGCCTTGCTGACGAAGTTCTTCGCGCCGCGCACCTTGATGGTGCCGTTCAGCGGCTTGCCACCCTCGACGTGCAGGATGTCGTTGTTGTTGTCAGACACGCTCAACCTCTTTCGCTTCCCTTGTACGGTTCAGCCTAAAAACACTATCCTTCAGTTTGCCATAAGGCATGTAGCAGGTTCGTGAATTGCGACGTTCAGCGCAGAGTCTCCTTGATTTCATGCGCCAGATCCGCATCCCACATCGCGCCCGTGGCGCTCATCACCGCATTCGCCCCGGCCTTGCGGTATGCAATATAGTCGTCGGGGCGAATCACGCCGCCCACGCCCACGATGGCGAAATCGAGTCCGAGCCTTTCCCGGATCGCGGCCAGGCGTGACACCATGTCGAGCCCCGCGCCGCGAATCGCGTTGCCGCAGACGCCGGAACGGTCGCGGCCCGCGCCCGGAAGCGCCTGGTCGCCATTGGCGTCCACCAGTTTCGCGGAGATCGTGTTGATGGTGGAGAAACCTTGCACGGTGCCGTGGCCGGCGGTCTCCCTCACCATGATCTCCAGATCGGCGTCATTGGGAATGTAGGCGAGCTTCACGATGAGCGGACGGTCGCCGATCTCGTTCTTCACGGCCTCCGTGATCGTGCCGACCAGATGCGGATCGTGGCACAGCAGACGGTTATGGCCCTCATTGGGGCAGCTGGTGTTCATCTCCATCAGTCCGGCACCGGTTTCCGTCACCAGATGCGCTGTCGTGACGTGATCGGCGATGTACGCCTTCTGGTCCATGCCGTCCACGCGCGACCCCTGGAAGCTCGGCACCAGCAACTGGCCCTCGCCGGCTTCCTCGATCGCCTTCTGCATGTCCGGCTGCCATTCGTCGGGATCGCGGGACGGCACGCCGAAGCTGTTGGAGATCGAAATCGGCAGTTCGTAACGGGTGTCGGCGAGCACGCCCTCATCGAGTTCCGCGCTGCCCGGAACCAGCGACCCGTCCGGGTTCTTCGGATGCACCGCCAATACGTTCGGGAAGGCGTTGCAACCCCAGGCGCGCGAGCGCACCGTCTTGTACACCGCCAAGTCGAATCCCATGCGGAACGCCGCGGTGGTGAACTTTTCATTGAGCAGCGGGCCGGCGGGAATACCGAACGGCAGATTCACCCGATGCCCGAGGAAATATTCGGAATCGGCATCGTTTCCAGCCTCGGACGAAGCGCCCGTCTTCAGCGCTTCGGCGAAGGCGCCGAACGGCCCCTGCAGATAATTGTCCTCATACGTGCGATTGACATCGTAGAACGGTGCGAAACCCTGGCTCATGCTCTCTCCGAAAGTTCTCTATGTATGCGCGG
>DKCF01000091.1:4417-5420 GCA_002451435.1 Bifidobacterium sp. UBA6881
GGAACGCGAAACCCCGTCATGATGCGTTCATGACGGGGTTTCCAGTGCTCGGTCAAAGCTCCGTCGGCAGTGCGCGGCACCGCCGACGGCCATCGCGTCAGATGATGCCGCGATCGGCCAACGGGCCCTGCCAGTCAGGGTATTCGCCTTCGCGGGCGGGGGCGATCGGCTGTTCGGGCTCGCGCTTGACGGGCAGGGTCTTCGGCTTGAACGGGAACTTCTCGGCGCGCATCTTCTCATACGCCACGATATCGTCCTCGTGCTGCAGCGTCAGGTCGATGTCGTCGTAGCCGTTCATCAGACGCCAACGGGTGTAATCGTTCACCTCGAACGGCAGCGTGACATCACCGCAGGTGACGGTGCGATCCTCCAGGCTGACGGTCATCTCGCGTCCCGGTTCCTCTTCGAGCAGCTTCCACAGCAGTTCGACGGATTCCTGCGGCATGATCGCGGCCAGCACGCCGTTCTTGGCGGTGTTGCCATAGAAGATGTCTGCGAAACGGGAGGAGATCACCACGCGGAAGCCATAGTCACGCAACGCCCACACGGCGTGCTCGCGGGAGGATCCGATGCCGAAATCCGGTCCGGCGACGAGAATCTTGCCCTGCTTGAATTCGGGCTTGTTCAGCACGAATTCCGGGTCGCGGCGCCATGCGTAGAACAGGGCGTCCTCGAAGCCGGTCTTCTTGACGCGCTTCAGGAACACGGCCGGAATGATCTGGTCGGTATCAACATTGGAACGGCGGAGCGGCACGGCCACGCCGGTGAGGGTAGTCAGTTTTTCCATTGCAAAATTCCTTCGATATCAGACGATTCACGAATCGGATCACAGATCAGCCGGGGAGCTGATGGTTCCGCGGATTGCCGTGGCGGCGGCGACTGCCGGCGACGCCAGATGCGTGCGGGAGCCCTTGCCCTGACGGCCTTCGAAGTTGCGGTTCGACGTGGAGATGGAACGCTCGTGGGCCACCATCTTGTCCGGGTTCATGCCCAGGCACATGGA
>DKCF01000091.1:5522-8924 GCA_002451435.1 Bifidobacterium sp. UBA6881
CGCACGCGGGAGGATGCCGGCACGACGAGCACGCGGTGGATGCTGTCGGCCTTGTGGTGGCCCTTCATGATGGCGGCCGCGGCGCGCAGGTCCTCAAGACGTCCGTTGGTGCAGGAGCCGATGAACACGGTGTCCACGGCGATGTCCTTGATGCGCATGCCCGGCTTGAGTCCCATGTAGGCGATGGCGCGCTCGGCCGCGGCGCGCTCGGTCTCGTCGTTGATCGTGGCCGGATCCGGAACGGTGCCGGAGATCTTGGTGCCCTGGCCCGGGTTGGTGCCCCAAGTGACGTACGGTTCGAGGTCTTCGGCGTTGATGGTCACTTCCTTGTCGAACACGGCGTCGTCATCGGTCTTCAACGTCTTCCAGTATTCGACGGCCTTGTCCCACATTTCGCCTTCCGGCGCGTGCGGACGACCCTTCAGGTATTCGAAGGTCACTTCGTCCGGAGCGATCATGCCGGCGCGGGCGCCGGCCTCGATCGACATGTTGCAGATGGTCATGCGGGCGTCCATCGACAGCTTCCTGATGGCTTCGCCGCGGTATTCGATGACGTGGCCCTGACCGCCGCCGGTGCCGATCTTCGCGATGATCGCAAGGATGATGTCCTTGGCGGTGACGCCCTTCGGCAGATCACCCTCGATGTTCACGGCCATGGTCTTGAACGGCTTGAGGCTCAGGGTCTGCGTGGCCATGACATGCTCGACCTCGGAAGTACCGATGCCGATGGCCATCGCGCCGAACGCGCCGTGGGTGGAGGTGTGCGAATCACCGCACACGATGGTCATGCCCGGCTGCGTGAGTCCCAGCACCGGGGCGAACGCGTGCACGACGCCTTGGTCGGCATCGCCGAGCGGGCACAGACGCACGCCGAAATCCTTGCAGTTCTTCTCCAGCGTGCTCAGCTGCAGCGCGGACGTGGCGTCCGGGTTCGGACGGTCGATGTCGACCGTCGGCGTGTTGTGGTCTTCCGTGGCGATCAGCTGGTCGACGTGACGCGGCTTGCGGCCGGCCAGACGCAGGCCCTCGAACGCCTGCGGGCTGGTGACCTCATGCATCAGCATCAGGTCGATGTACAGCAGATCAGGAGCCCCGTCGCTACCCTTGCGCACCAAATGATCGGCCCAGACCTTCTCGGCCAATGTCGTTCCCATTGTGGGACCTCCTCAGATTTTGCTCACTTATTGCATCGCGGGTATTGCCTTCCCGCGTTCCTCGTGGTATAAGCCTATGGGCTTGCCATTGCGTTCGCGCACCTTCATGCCGGTATATGAGATGCCTACGGACGCACGTGCCGCGCCGTCGGGCCGCACCATGGCGAAACGCCTTGCGCGCGTTTCCGGAATCGTTAGAATTTCAACGTTTTCAGCATTTATTCAGGTATCATCAACCAACGTAAATGTTCTGCTTTACCCCAGTCCGACATCACGCACATTTTGCATTTCAATATGTGAGATGGCATAATCCGTCTTATGACTTCTTCGAACACGAGCACCATCATGTCCACAATACAGCAGAACAACGCTGCGAACACGACGGACAGTTCCCAGGAAACCGACGCCGAAAACAAGGAAATCCATTCCGGCGTGGGAGTGCTCGATAAGACCGTCAAGATTCTCGACGCACTTGAATACGGCCCCGCCACACTTGGACAGCTGGTTTCCGCCACCGGTCTGGCGCGTCCGACCGCGCACCGTCTTGCGATCGCGTTGGAACGCCATCGTTTCGTGTTGCGCGACCAGCATGGCCGTTTCGTGCTTGGCTCCCGTTTCGCGGAGCTGGCCGCGGCCGCCGGCGAGGACCGTCTGCTGACCGCGGCCGGGCCGATTCTGCAGACGTTGCTGGACCGCACCGGCGAATCCGCGCAGATCTACCGCCGTCAGGGCGATATGCGCGTGTGCATCGCCGCGGTGGAACGCGCGTCCGGATTGCGCGATTCGATTCCCGTCGGCGCGATGCTTTCCATGGAGGCCGGTTCGGCCGCGCAGATCCTGCTGGCCTGGGAGGATTCCGAACGTCTGCATCAGGGTCTTCGCCACGCCAAATTCACCGCGGCGAAGCTCACCGCAGTGCGCAAGCGCGGCTGGGCGGAATCGGTGAACGAACGCGACGAGGGCGTGTGCTCCATTTCCGCGCCCATCCGCAACGCCTCCGGCCAGGTGATCGCCGCCATTTCGATTTCCGGTCCGAACGGCCGCATGGGTTCCAATCCGGGACGCCGTTACGCGCCGCTGGTCATGGCGGCCGGAAAGTACCTCACCGAAGCGCTGATCAAGGCCTCCACCGGCCGCTGACGGATTCGGCAAAACAGCCGTTCCGGCACGGCATTGAACGACGCCGGCTTTGCGGTTCCCGCCACAGGACGAAGAACCGCAAGGCCGGCGTCGTCGTTATACCGATCCACTCCGCGAACGGCGCGCAATCACGGGAACCTCAGCGGCGCACCCAGGAAAGCAACTTGCTCCACCATGTGGGCCGATGCAGCAGATCCATGCCTTCGGAATCCGGCTTCGATTCGCTGGTCATACCATATATATAGGCCTTGCCGGCACTTGGTTTGCCAACCAGCTCGCCGTATTCCAGCAATTGCGTGCGCGGCTGGTACGGATGCCGTATGTCGAATTCGATCAGTCTCGCGGCGCGCTTAGCCGGCACCGGACCATATGATCCGAATCCGCTGGTCGGCGAGGCGATCATCATCACGCCGTCCATCGTGCCGACGAACGCATTGCGATGGTCATGCCCCGCCGAGATGGCGAAATACCCGTTGTTCCGCAGAATCGTGAATTCACCGCTGTCGGCATCCGGACAGCTGACGCCTTCGCCCAGATACCCGCCCGCCTGCACGCGGTCCTCGTCCAACGTGTAATGCCTGCCGGCGAAACCGCGGTAGCCTTCGATGGCATGCGCGGCGTTCGCAGCGGCCGGTTTGAGCAACTGATAATACTGTGCGAGCGCGAAATGCTGGAATACCATGCAGGGCAACGTGTCCATGCCCGATGAGGCCATGCGATGCGGCGCATCGGCGAGGAACCGCAATGCCACGGCGCTCGGGCTTCCATAGCCGCCCGAGCGCGCGTAATCGCCGGAATCCAGCAACACCAATCCCAACACGTCGCGTGTGCGTCCGGCATCCGCCACCGGCAATGCGAACGTGCCCGGCTCGCACGCGTACACGCGCTGCTCCGGCAGCGGTGACGCATTGTTCGCGCCATCGTCCGAACCATCATGGAAACCATTGCGCGCCGCATCGGCCGAACCATCGCATGCCGCATCGCGCGATGCCTCGTATGCGGCATCATCGGCCATGCCACGCGGCGTCCCAGACGATTCGGCGGCGCCGGGGTTCAGGCATCCCGGGAACTCCTTGCAGATGGCTTCGATTTCGGCGTCGCCGAGTCC
>DKCF01000091.1:8932-16410 GCA_002451435.1 Bifidobacterium sp. UBA6881
CACTGGAAATCGTGGTTGCCGAAAGTGACCGCCCACGGCACCCCACGTTCGATAAGCGGCCGCGTCAATTGGCCGATGGTCGCACGCACCAGATCGCGCGTATGCTCCAACGCGGTGGAGTACCGCTCCCGATCGGCCACGGAACCGTTTGGCCTGCTCCACTGGCGTTTCCGCATGGTCGACGCATATGCGGCGTCATATCCGGCGATCTGGTTGCCGGTGAACACCACGATGTCGGGACGTGTCGCATCGAGCGACGCCTCGATGAGCTTGATGGTGTCCGCGCCGATCTTCGGGCCATCCTGAATGTCGGTGAGCTGCAGCACGCGGAACTTGCCGGAATTGTGGAATTGCAGGCGGCCCAACCGTGCGGATACGGAAAGCGGACGCCGATCCCCCTCTTCCGCCGGTTGGATGCGCGGGCGCGTGGACGCGGCTTTGATGGCATGCTGCAATTCGGTCATATCCCTAGGGTAATGCAGCGCTCGGGAAACGCATAATGGTTGCGGAGATGGTACCGATGACGCGAAAAAACAAAAAACCCTCGCATCAGCGAGGGTCATTGGCTGGGATGCCTGGACTCGAACCAAGAATGGCTGAACCAGAATCAGCTGTGTTGCCAATTACACCACATCCCAATTTGGCTGGCGTGGCAACTTCGAAAAGTTGTCCGTCGTACCCCCGACCGGATTTGAACCGGTGTTGGCGCCGTGAGAGGGCGTAGTCCTAGACCGCTAGACGACGGGGGCTTAAATTATCGTTGTGATTCTCAGCAAGCTGTGAACCGCAACGAGTGATTAATATACGCGAATCGCAGGCATTACGCAAATCACGGCGTGTCGCGCCATTTTCTGCCGTTTTCCCATGCCGGCAATACGGAAACAGCACGGTGGAATCCTTCGGCACCGCGCAAAGCCGCAAAAGCGCGGCGCGAAATCCACACACAAAGTCGCAAAAAACAATGCGGAATCCCACGGTTCCGTATGCGAAGTCCCGCAAGTCTTGCAAGCCTCTAAAAAGCCCGGACGTCCGCGACAAACACGAAGACCCGCCGAATCGCTTCGACGGGCCTTCATCACGTCAATCACTCACATGACGCGCATGGTCTTGCGACGAATCACAGGTGCTCGCGCAGACCCTGCAAACGGGCCAGCGAGATCTCCTTGCCGACGATCTCCATGGATTCGAACAGCGGCGGAGACACGCGACGGCCGCTCATGGCCACACGCACCGGGCCGAACGCCAGACGCGGCTTGTAACCGCCGTCCTCAACAAGGGCCTTGTTCAGGGTCTCGTGGATGAAGTCGGTCTTCCAGTTCTCTTCGGAAACGCCTTCCAGCGCCGCGATGGCGGCGTCCAGCACCTCGGGCGCGGAAGCCTTGAGCTGCTTGTGCGCATCGGCGGCGGGCTCGATGTACCGTTCGGTGGAGAGCAGGGAGCCGACCATGCCGGCGACCTCGCCCAGCAGACGCACGCGCGGCTGGACCAGTGGAGCCGCGGCGGTCAGTACCTCGCGCTCACGATCGGTCAGCGCATCCCAGGTATCCGCGGACACCACGCCGTCGCGGTGCAGGTACGGCACGGAACGGTTCAGGAAGTCCTGCGGTTCGAGCATGCGGATGTGCTCGGCGTTGATGGAGATGGCCTTGTCGATGTCGAAACGAGCCGGGTTGGCCTTCACGTCGCGCACATCGAACTTCTCGATCATCTCGTCCATGGAGAACACGTCGCGGTCCGGGGCGATCGACCAGCCCAGCAGGGCCAGGTAGTTCAGCAGGCCTTCGCGGATGAAACCGTTGTCGCGGTGCAGGAACAGGTTCGATTCCGGATCGCGCTTGGACAGCTTCTTGTTGCCCTGGCCCATCACATACGGCATATGGCCGAACAGCGGCATCTCCTTGGCGACGCCCAGTTCGATCAGGTAACGGTACAGCACGATCTGGCGCGGAGTGGAGCTCAGCAGATCCTCGCCGCGCAGCACGACGTTGATGCGCATCAACGCGTCATCGACCGGGTTGGTCAGCGTGTACAGCGGATCGCCGTTCGGACGCACGATCACGTAATCCGGCACGGAACCGGCCTTGAACTCGATGCGTCCACGAATGAGATCGTCGAAGGCGATGTCTTCGTCGGGCATGCGGATACGCAGGGCCGGCTTGCGGCCTTCAGCGCGGAAAGCGGCCTTCTGCTCCTCGGTGAGGTTGCGGTCGTAGCCATCGTAGCCGAACGCCTTCGGACGGCCCGCGGCCACGTTGCGCGCCTCGATCTCCTCCGGAGTGGAGAAGGATTCGTAGGCGTAGCCGGCCTTGAGCAGCTTGGCGGCGACGTCCTTGTAGATGTCGCCGCGTTCGGACTGGCGGTACGGGCCGTCGGGACCGCCGACGTTGATGCCCTCGTCCCAGTCGATGCCCAGCCAGTTCAGGGCCTCGATGATCTGGTTGTAGCTTTCCTCGGAGTCACGCTGCGCATCGGTGTCTTCGATGCGGAACACGAACGTGCCCTTGGTGTGACGGGCCTCGGCCCAGTTGAACAGTGCGGTACGGACCATGCCGACGTGCGGGATGCCGGTCGGAGATGGGCAGAAGCGCACGCGAACGTTTTCCGGAAGTTCCGGTTTGGTGTTTTCAGCTTCAGTCATAGGTTCCATTGTGCCGCGCAAACCGGACGTGCGGGGCATGCCCCTATATGGCCGACTTTCCCGCATACGCATATGATGCGTGCCATTATTCGCGCTCGCCGCGGATTCCGCCTGCATCGGGTTCGGCGAGCGCGCAAGACCGGTCAGTGAGACCGTTCCCGTCTGGGTTCCGTCAGAGGTCCACCTCCGGCTTGTCCGGATCGTCCTTCACATGCTTGAATTTGTCGGCGAGCGCCTGCTTGTTTCGCCGCTCATCCTCTTCGTTCGCCTCTTTTTCGGCCTGCTTCGGATCCCAACGCAGGTATTTGGCGTGCAACGCCCATTCCTGACCGGACAGCATGGCGAGGAACCTCACGGACGCGGTGAAGGTGCGCGCGTTGAAGGCGTTGCGCCGTACCGATACCGCATGCTCGTCGTCGCGGAACGCCGAATCGCGCAGCTCGATCAGATGGCGCAGGTCCAACGCGTTGAGCGAGGTGTGCGGGACGGCGAACTGTTCGCGCAGCTCGTTGGCGTACAGCAATACGGGCAGCACGCGCATCGCCCGCTCCTGCGGATCGTCGAATCCGTAGCACATCAGGTTCATCAGCGCATCGCTGACGGTCAGCGATCCAAGGTACCGGGAGGTGAGCGTGTTGCGGTTCCTGGTGGCGGGCAGACATAGGCCGATGCTGGCGGCGACCTCGTCGTCCACCGGAATGCCGGAGGTGTTGCGGATGGTTTTCGCCACACTACGCAGGATTCCGCGGATGTCGCGCTCGATGACCGGATCGAGGTGGATGCCGAGCGTGGTGGCGGCTTCGAAGAACAGATCGGCGTCATTGGTTTCGGAATAGCCGCTCATCACGTCGTATGCGTGGTTCGCGTCCATCAACGCGCGGATGACGTCCTGTTCGCAGCCGGGGATGACGTCCATGCCTTCGTACACGGCCTCGGCCACCGAGGTATCGATCTCGTCGGGCAGCTTCAGCAGGGTCTGCGCCATCATGCGGGAGAAGCGCACCTGCAGGTCTTCCGCGTACCGGGCGTCGTTCTCCATTTCCTGCGCCGTCTGCAACGGCCACATCCTCACCAGTTCGGTGCCGAAATCGATCGCCGTTCCCACCACGGAGGAATCGTACAGCGGCGTCACCGCGCTCTGGTCGATCTTAAAAGGCATGTCTGCTCCTTTGCATCCCGATTGTGTCTGCCTGATTGCTCACGCTGTCTCCATCATGTCATGGAAAGCGGCGGCGTTCAACAACATCGCGCCGACATGCCACGCAGCCGTCACGCGTCTGCTATGCGATGTCTGCGGCCGGGTCGGCGTATGCGATGGACATCACTTTCTTCGTTTCGCAATCGTAGGTGATCGAAGTGATCGAGGCGAGCGCGGTGTGCCGCAGCAGCATGTTGTGTTCCGGATGCCCGGTTTCCAGCATGTGCCGGTAGCTCCAGATCGGCGATTCGTGGCTGACCACGATGATCTGCTCGCCCGGATGCTCGTCCACCTTCTCCAATGCGAATTCCTGCACGCGGTGCGCGATGGACCGGTAGCTTTCGCCCCAGCTGGGCTTCCACAGGTTGCGCACCAGCTTCCAGTTGCCGTTCTTCCACAACGCGCCCTCGCCGTATCCGATGCGTTTGCCGCGGAATTCGTTGCCGGCTTCGATGACGCGCTCGTCGGTGACGAGTTCCAATGGCGCCTCGCCGCGCAGTCCGCGCACCGCATTGAGCGACGAAAGAATCTCCCCCGCCGTTTCGCGCGTGCGTTCCAATGGCGACGAATACACCGCGGACACGGTGTTGAGCTGCGGGCTGACCGCGATGTAGTGCGCGGTCGCCTGCGCCATGCGCACGCCGGTTTCGGACAGATGGAATCCCGGCAGTCGTTCGTACAGCAGATGCCCCGGATTCTCCACCTTGCCGTGCCTTACGAAATGGATGGTTGTAGCCGGCATCGTCCCGCCTTTCCCTTGCCTGTATGCGCCGTCCTGACGAATACGCGCCTACTTTTCGCCACGTCCCCAATCTACCGCGTGTTGCGACAAGGCGCGTCCTAAAGTTGCCTTGGTCGACAACGACCATGTGAGGCAACCCATCATACCTGCCGTGTCAATCGACGGACACGACCATCATTCCACCCCGCGCGCATATGCGTTATGGCGCGCGACGCGGGACCCGTACTTGGAGAGGAGGAGCGCCGAGTATGTCCAACACCGTGCTCGACGGCGCGAAAAGCATCGCCCATCGTCTTTTCGGCGGATACGCGGAGCTGTTGCGGATACCGCACACCGCGCGTTTTTCCATCGGTTCGGTAATCGCATGCATGCCGTTTCCCATGGTCGGCATGACCATCACGATTTCCGTGCAGCATTATTACGGCAACTATTCGCTCGCCGGCGCGTTGACCGCCGTGCAGGCGATCGCGCTTGCCCTCGCGAGTCCGGTGCTTGGCAGACTGGTCGATAAATTCGGCCAGCGCCAGGTTTCGATTCCGACGATTCTGGTGTGGATCGTAGCCGCCACGGCGTTGACTTCCTGCATCACGGCACGCGTGCCGTCGTGGATTCTGTTCTGCATCGTGCCGTTCATGGCCGCGATTCCACCGTGGGGCGCGATGAGCCGCCAGCGGTGGACGACGTTGCTGAAAGGCGATACCGAGCGGACGAACCGCGCGCTGTCGCTGTCGGGCGTGTTCGACGAATGCATGTGGGTGGTCGGCAATCCTCTGGCGTCCACGTTGGCGGTGATTTCCGGATTGCTGGCGTTCTCGTTCACCGGCATGTGCGTGGTCGTCGGCGCGCTGATGTTCCTCACCGAGGTTTCCACCGAGCCGAAGTCGCAGACGCAATTGGCCCGCGAGGCAGGCATGACGCGCAAGGAGTACCGCGAGCGCGAGGCCGCGCGTTCCAAGGCGTTGCAGGTCGAGACCGCGATCGAATACGCCCGCGACCGCGCGCGTTCCGAGGGCAAGTCCGAGAACGAGGTGCGTGAGGCCATGCGGCAGGCCGAGATGGATGCGCGCGCCGGACGCAAGGAGTCCATCTGGGGCCCGGGTCTGATCGCCGTATGCGTGACGTGGTTCGGCCTGGGCGCGTTCCAGTCGGCGGCCGGCATTTCGATCGTCGCGTTCGCCACGGAGGCGAACATGAAGCAGTACACCGGATTCGTCTTCGCCTGCTTCTCGTTCAGCTCGATGATCGGCGCGCTGGTCTACGGCGCGAAGAATTGGACGATTCCGTTGTGGAAGCGCTTCTATTTCTGCCTTGCCGTGGTGAATCTGGGCATCGGCTCGTTCATGTTCGCCAAGCATCTGTGGGTGATCATGATCATCTATCTGCTGATCGGCGTGTGCCAGGCGCCGACGTGGGTGAACGGCAACCAGCTGATGCTGCATCTGGTACCGCCCACACGATTCACGGAAGGCGTGGCCTGGATGGGAGCGATGAATTCGATCGGCTCGTCCGCGGGCTCCGCCATCGCGGGACAGTTCATCGACCGTATGGGCTCGCATGGCGGTTTCATCGTGGTGACGGCATTGGCTTTGATGTCGTTGGCGATCGCGTTGATCGGCATCAGACAGATCAAAACCTCCACCGAGCAGCCGATGCTCACCACCGTCAGCGTGTGACTGCGGATGCGGTGCCGCATCCGGCGATCATTCGCAGGGCGGCGAACCTACTTCGGCCAGCCCTTCGGGGTGTGCTCCAGCGACCAGACGCCGAGTTTGTGCGAGAAGCTGTTCTCCCACTTGGCTTCCAGCTCTTCGGCGGTCAGGCGGTTCTCCTGCTTCTTCAAGCGGTTCATGGCGTTGGTGTGCGTGTCGTCCAGCAGCCACTTGCGCGTCACGAAGTTCCAGACCATCACCACGGCGGTTGCGATGAGCTTGCCGATGTTCGTGCGGATCAGGTATTCGGTGCTCTGCGACACGTAGGCATCGTGGTTCATGCCGTACGTGGAGATCCAGATGATGGCGTCGTTCATGAACAGGCCGATCACCGCGCCGATGACGAAAATGACGATTTCCATCCAACGCGCCATGTCATCGCGGTGCTTGAACACGAGCTTCATGCTGGCGACATAGTTGAAGATCAACGAAATGATGAAGGAGATGGTGGCGGCGAGCACGTTGTGCATATGGAACACGCCGACCAGAATGTTCAGGATGCCCCAGTCGATGATGAAGGCGATCACGCCCACGAGGCCGAATTTCATAAGCTGTTCGATCAGTTTTCTCACATGGGTTATTTAACACATGCGCGCAGACCAGTGCCGTGGGCCGGCGACGCGAGCCCCGCGGAACGGCATGCGCGGCATCATCATAAAACCTTGCGCATCCGCCGCGTCCATGGCAAAGCACCTACACTGGGAGACGAGAACACCGACGGTTTAATTTCCAAGGAGGATTCCCATGCCCGTCATCCACACCCATGTTTCCGTTTCCACCACTCCCGCGCAGCGCGAGGCGCTGAAGGCCGCATACGGCAAGGCGATCACCGCGGTTCCCGGCAAGTCCGAAGGCTGGCTGATGTGCCCGTTCGAAGACAACATGCCGATTTATTTCGGCGGCGACGATTCCAGGCCGGCGGCATACGTCGAGGTGAACGTGTTCGGCAGCAACGTGCCGGGCTCTTCCTGGGAGAAGCTGACCGAGCAGATCATGGCCGCGCTGAGCAAGGAACTCGACATTCCGGAGGACCGCACGTACATCCGTTACACCGCCACCACCGATTGGGGCTGGAACGGCGGCAATTTCTGATAGCCGCCGAGGAGATTCCGCCATTCCCGGCGATTCGGATGCGAAGCGTCAGTTCCGCTCACGGAATCCGTGAAACCTCATATGGAAAAAGCCATCGTT
>DKCF01000011.1:0-3168 GCA_002451435.1 Bifidobacterium sp. UBA6881
TCGATCGTATCGGCAACCGATGCGGATTCCACGGATTGCGCGGAAACGTCATTCGCATTGTCGGCATCATCCGCGTCGTCATAAATCACCGAGAAGTTGACGGACTCCGCGGCTTCCGTGGCGGATTCCGTGGTTTCCTCAGCCTCTGTAACGGCTTCTGCGGCTTCTTCGTTCTCTGCGGACTTGACGGCCTCCTCGACTGCGGCGTCGGTCACCGCATCGGATTCCACGGCCTCGTTCGTCTTGGCGTCGAGTTCGTTTTCGTTGTTCTTGTCGCTCATGCCTTCACCTCCGAAGGAGCTGCTTCCTCATTGCGGTCGTTGTCGCCGTCGTTGGTTCCGGGACGGTTCGCGAACACCTGCGCCAGATTGAAGCACAGGACTCGTGCGAACGCGATGATGCCCAGCACGAGGCAGGCTCCCAGACCATACCAGACCACGTTCCACACGCTGGCGGAAGTGATCGCCACCGCGTGGCCCGCGGCCCATGCGGTGCCAAGCGGTTTGGCTGCCAAAGCGCCGGCTCCCAAACCGATAAGCCAGAACGGCACGGTGTTGATGAACGATTCGAGCATGAATTGCCAGCCCAGGCGTCCCTTGGTGACGCCGGTGACCATGGCCATGCCGATCTCCTCGCGGCGTCCGCCGGTGATGGCCCACAATGTCAGCGCCAGCAGCGCGAGGCCTCCGACGATCAAGGTGGCAATCAGCAGGATGCGTGCGGTCGAGGCCGCGGAATCAAGCGGTTCTATGGACTTCTTGTATGCATTGAGGGAAGGCGAGGTGATCTCGTACTTCTTGGTGTTCAGCTTGGTCTTCTTCACCACGGAGACGAACTGGTCGTACGTGGACGGATTGGTCAGCGTGAAGATGATGTTGAGGTTCGGCACGCCCCAGCCGGTGGCGTCCGTGACATCGAGGCCCTGTTGCGCGAAGGTGAGGTATGACGAATACACCACGTTCTCACGGTTGTCCTTCGCGTACTTGGCATCGGAGCCGTAGCCGTTCGGGGTGTCGCCGGTGTATTCGTAGATGCCGCGCACCGTGAACGTGTAGGTTTCCGAAGCCTTGGTCGGATTGCCCGCGGTCACTTTGTCTCCGACCTTGAGGTCGTTCTTCTTGGCCAGGGACTGCGAAATCAGTACGCCGTCATCCTGCTTCTTGTAGCGCAGGTCCTTGCCCTTGACGACCTTGTACTGCCCGTAATCGTTGATTTTCACGGCATCCGCGGTGTAGAAGGCCTGCAGCGTCAGGTTGCCGCCGGTCTTGTCCTCGCTGGTGTCGGTTTTGGCCGCGATTGCCTGCAGCGACTTGCTTTGACGTACCGGAATGGAGGTGGCGACCGTGTAATCGAACGAAATGTTCTTTTTCTGCACGGCGGTCGCGTACTTGCTGTACTTCGCCCAAGTCATGTAATTGTTGGTGTAGCTGGAATCGGCGCCGTCTCGTTTGGCTTGGATTTGCGCGCTTGGCCGAATCACTGCCGAAGCCTTCTGCGACTGGTATGTTTCGTTATTGGCCGTGTCGTCGGCTTTCAATACAGACAGATTCACGGCTGCCGAAAACGACACCAGTAGGGTGAGCAGGGCAATGAGCGCGGTGCGCCATTTGACGCGACCGAGCGCGGCCCATGCGTTCTTGAGAACGAACATGCGGTACTTCTCCAGTTCTCTGTTGTTATATGCGTCGGCGCATGCCGACGGCGGCGTTGGCCGGGGCGCGCGCCCGCAGCGAGGCAAGCCCGTAGCGCATGAATGCGCCCCGTATGCATATCATTGCCATCCAACGTGATTGTTTTCTTGCGCAATACTGTTATACCTCTGCATGAAGTCTGAATACTTCCTGAGAATGCGCCTTCGAATGGGCCGCTCAATGGCTGTTGGCCACGCCTGTAACCATCTCGGCATGATTTTGACATCTGCGATCAGGCGCACGTCGGCATGCGGCACTGCACGGGAAAATTCTATCGGCATCGATGGGATTCGTGCGTTTCGATACGATGGAAGCCGATGAAGCAGCAGAGCATTATGGAGGATTCCGGCATGGGCAACGTTCCCGATGATCATAAGACTGATGAGACGGTACGTTCGATTTCCGCCGATTGCCTGGCGGCTTCCGCGTCGCCGAGGGGTCTCGAACCTTCCGGTTCCGCCGATTCCGGTCCCAAGGATTCTTCCGAGACCGCTGGCCGTGTCGCCGGTTCCGCGGTTCTTGCGCGATTGCGGTCATCTCGTTCGACCGTGCGCATCTGCTCCATCATAGGAGTGCTTTGCGCCGCGGTGATCGTGCTGCTGTGGTTCCCGCATGGCGCGGCCGCATGGACGAATCCGTTGCAGCAGATCGATGCGCCGGCGCATTACTACTTCATTCGCAAGATTCTTGATGAAGGTATTGGCGCGGCGACCCATTTATGGCCGAACGACGAGTATTATCCGCCGTTGTTCCATTTGATGGCGGCGGGATTGATCTCGCTGGCGAAGGTTTTCGGCATCGACGTATCGATATACACGGCATTCAATGTGGTGTGGCTGTTCACATCCGCGTTGATTTGGCCGATTGGAGTCCAGCTGTACGCTTCGTATTTCACCCGCCGTATCGGCAAGGGCTCCTCGACTTTCGCGTTCATCGCGCCCGCGCTGCTCGCCCTTGTCATTCCGTCCCTCGGCGTGGCCTCCGCCTGTCATCCGTTCCAGATGCTGGCCTCCGGCCCGCTGATCGCATTTGGTCTGGCGACGACGCTGCTGCCGTTCTGGTTGTATGCCACGCTTCGATTCTTTGACGCCATCATGACGCATGAGCGTGTGGCGAGGTGGGGGATTTGGTTCCTGCTCACTGCGGGCATCTGCGTTTTCGCGCATCCGCGCATCGTGTTCACCTGGGCGTTGCTTATGGGGCCGTTCGTGCTGACACGTCTGCCGTGGAAGATCATCGTCGGATGCGTTGTGGCGGTGGTGCTTGGCGCTGTGGCCTTCCTGCTGTATATGATGTCCAGCTACCAATCCGACCGCTACTTCAATCCTGCGAGTTGGTTTCACACGTTCGTGCCCAATCGCACGGTTCCGGAGGCGCTGCGTGTGTACTTCACGGAGAACATCGCTGGGCCGCAGGGCTGGTTCATGGCCGTTGTCGTCGTGGCCGCTTTGACGGTCTGCATTGCCGCGGTCGTTCG
>DKCF01000011.1:3243-4092 GCA_002451435.1 Bifidobacterium sp. UBA6881
TGGTGTTCGCATTGGTCGGTCTGGTCTATGTGTGTTCGACCGCGTTGACCGGCTGGTTCCCGAACATCGTCACCGCGGCTTGGTACCGCGCGGAAACACGTCCGTTGACGATGATTCCTTTTGGCGTGCTCACGTTGATCGTGTTTTCGGTCTCGGCATTGCTGCGCGCCATGGACGGAGACAAGTGTGGCGTTCGCGATATCGTGATTCGCGCGACGGCGATCGTCGTATTGGCCGCGCTTGCGGTTTCCTGCCAGATCGGCAATTCGGTGCGGTCTGATTTGGCTTCGGGGATTTACGCGAATATGACGATTGATGACAGTCAGCCGAACGAGCAGTTGACTGCCACGAAGAAGAAAATCCTGAAGAGGATGGTGAAGAAGACGGGACTGGATTCGGTGGTGGTTTCCGATCCGTTGAACGGTTCCATGTATGCGACGGCGATGTATGGCGCCGACATGCTGTTCCCGATCTATAACCCGAAATCCGAGAAGAACGGTGCGATTTTCGGGCAGACGGAACGGGCGTTCGCCTCCGGCGACGGCAAGACCCTGACGAATACGGTATGCCCGTTGAGCGCGGACGGTGATGTGTACTTCCTGAGTATGGGCGAACAGGCGCCGAGTCTGCAGATGTTCACGTTCAAGGAGCAATACGACATGTTCCATGACCAGAATCTGATCGACCGCTATGCCGCCGATGGCACGATGCGCAAGGTTCAGGATTATTCGAAGATGTCTCCTGATTCGAAGGGCTGGGCGCTGTACCAATTCAAGTGCCAATGAGTTTTTGACGGTCTTTTTGATGGGCTGACGCGGCAAAGCACGCGTGGCTCCGGACTCATCCGTT
>DKCF01000011.1:4246-4380 GCA_002451435.1 Bifidobacterium sp. UBA6881
GCTGTCTGGCGTCAGTGGGAACCGTATTGGCTGTGGTTTGCTTGCTTTTTCGGCGCGCCGTTGTTTTGTGTTTTTGGGATGTGGTTTTGCGTTGTCCGTGTGGCGTGCCGGTGTCTTTGCCTGGGTTTTGCCTG
>DKCF01000047.1:0-7697 GCA_002451435.1 Bifidobacterium sp. UBA6881
CCACGGCCACCACGGCGGTCATCGCGGTCGAAGCGGTCGGAACGCTCGCGGCGCGGCGCGGAGGATTCCTGGTCCTCGAAGCCCGGGATGGCGAGGGAGATCTTGCCGCGGTCGTCAACGCCCTGCACGACCACCTCGACGGTGTCGCCTTCCTTCAGCACGTCTTCGACGGCGTCGATGCGCTCACCGTTGGCGAGGTTGCGGATCTGGGAGATGTGCAGCAGACCGTCGGTGCCCGGGGTCAGGTTCACGAAGGCACCGAAGGAGGTGGTCTTCACGACCTTGCCGTTGTAGGTCTCGCCGGCTTCCGGCACATGCGGGTTGGCGATCTGGTCGATGATCTTCTTGGCCTTCTCGGCGGCCTCTCCGCCTTCGGAGGAGATGAACACGGTGCCGTCATCCTCGATGGCGATCTCGGCGCCGGTGTCTTCCTGGATCTGGTTGATCATCTTGCCCTTCGGGCCGATGACCTCGCCGATCTTCTCGACCGGAACGGTGGTGGTGATGATGCGCGGCGCGTACGGGCTCATCTCGGCCGGACCGTCGATGCACTCGTTGATGACCTCGAGGATGGTGGCGCGGGCTTCCTTGGCCTGCTGCAGGGCGGAGGCGAGGATGTCGGCCGGAATGCCGTCGAGCTTGGTGTCGAGCTGCAGGGCGGTGATGAACTCGGAGGTGCCGGCCACCTTGAAGTCCATGTCGCCGAAAGCGTCTTCGGCGCCGAGGATGTCGGTCAGCGTCTTGAAGATGTGCTTGCCGTCGACGTCGCCGGACACCAGTCCCATGGCGATGCCCGCGACCGGAGCCTTCAGCGGGACGCCCGCGGCGAGCAGCGACAGCGTGGAGGCGCAGACGGAGCCCATGGAGGTGGAGCCGTTGGAACCGATGGCCTCGGACACCTGACGGATGGCGTACGGGAACTCCTCGCGGCTCGGCAGCACCGGCACGAGGGCCTTCTCGGCGAGGGCGCCATGGCCGATCTCGCGGCGCTTCGGGGAGCCGACGCGGCCGGTCTCACCGGTGGAGTACGGCGGCATCTCATAGTTGTGCATGTAGCGCTTGGTCTGCGGGCCGGACAGCGCGTCGATCTGCTGCTCCATCTTGAGCATGTTCAGGGTGGTGACGCCCAGGATCTGGGTTTCGCCGCGCTGGAACAGGGCGGAGCCGTGCACGCGCGGCACGATGTCCACTTCGGCGGACAGGGTGCGGATGTCGCGCAGGCCACGGCCGTCGATGCGGTAGTCCTCGGTCAGGATGCGACGGCGCACGATCTGGCGCTGCAGCTCCTTGAAGGCGTTGCCGATCTCCTTGTCCTTCTCGGCGTCGTCCATGTCGGTGAACTCTTCGGCGAGCGTGGCCTTGACGTTCTCCTTGATCTCGTGGATGCGGTCCTGGCGCGGCAGCTTCTCCGCGATGGACAGCGCCTCGTTGAGGTCGGCGTGGGCGATCTCGTCGATGCGGTTGTACAGATCCTCGGTGTACTCCGGGAAGAGCTGGAATTCCTTGGTTTCCTTGGCGGCTTTCTGCTTGAGCTCGCTCTGGGCCTCGCAAATCACCTTGATGAACGGCTTGGCGGCTTCCAGACCGGCGGCGACGACTTCCTCGTCCGGCTTGGTCTGGCCTTCGTCGTAGATGAGGTGCCAGGCGTTCTTGCCGGCGCCGGCCTCGATCATGGCGATGGCGACATCGCCGTTTTCGATGACGCGGCCGGCGACCACGATCTCGAACACCGCGCGCTCACGCTCGCTCCAGCGCGGGAAAGCGACCCACTGGCCATCGATGAGGGCCAGACGCACGCCGGAGACCGGGCCTTCGAACGGCAGACCGGAGATCATGGTGGATGCGGAGGCCGCGTTCAGCGCGACCACGTCGTAGGCGTCGTCCGGGTTGACGGACAGCACGGTTTCGACGACCTGCACCTCGTTGCGCAGCGTGTGCGGGAACAGCGGACGCAGCGGGCGGTCGATGATGCGGCAGGCGAGAATGGCCTGGGAGCTCGGACGGCCTTCACGACGGAAGAACGAGCCCGGGATCTTGCCGGCGGCGTACATCTTCTCTTCCACATCCACGGTCAGCGGGAAGAAGTCGTAGTTCTCCTTCGGGCTGGAACCGGCGGTGGTGGTGGAAAGCACCATCGAATCGTCATCGAGATAGGCGGCGACGGCTCCATCCGCCTGCTGGGCGAGACGTCCGGTCTCGAAGCGCAACGTGCGCTTGCCGAATGATCCATTATCGATTACGGCTTCTACAGCCTTGATTTCGGGACCCTCCATAGGGTTCCTCCTTTTTCTTTTCCTGAATACCATCTATCGGCGGTCCTCTTCAGCGGACTCCAACCGATGCATATGCGTGACGCGGCGTTACCTTCGCCGCTTCCTCATTTGTAGATTCTAGACCTCGTGTGCCCCAAACCCTGGGCCTTCAAACTGTCTTTTCCTCAACTCGGCTGTCATGCAAAAACGCCCGAGCGCCATGGACGCTCGGGCGGAAGAATGTTATCGGCGCAGACCCAGACGCTCGATCAGGGAGCGGTAACGGTCGATGTCAACGCGCTTGAGGTAATCAAGCATACGACGACGGTCACCGACCATCAGCAGCAGACCACGACGGGAGTGGTGGTCGTGCTTGTGCTCCTTGAGGTGCTCAGTCAGATCAGCGATGCGCTTGGTCAGCAGAGCGACCTGGACCTCCGGGGAACCCGTGTCACCCTCGTGGGTCGCGTAGGTCTTGATGATTTCCTGCTTTTCCTCAGCCGTAAGTGCCACGGCATCCTCCTTATGTTGCTGCGCGGTGCTGCCGGCACTATGCCGACGCGCTCTCTATCCGCGGGCGAAACACGCCAAAGTGCAATAATACACGATGCACGGACCAAAATCAGATGGCGGTGAGCAGTCCCCCGAAAAACACCACGCCGAGGGCGACCAGCTCAATCGCGAAGAACAGCAGGAACGAAGCCCAGCTGCGCGTAAGCACGTTCAGCCTCGACTCCTTTTTGATGCAGACCAACAGGCCGACCCACAGCACGGCGTAGACCGCGACGCCGAAACCGGCCGCGATGATGCCGAGATTCGCCGCGTTCGCCAAGCCCGACGACGATCCGTACATCACATAGGTGGCATTCCAGAAGTTGAAGCTCAGCAGGCTTATGCCGGCGATGAGCTGCTCCAAGGCGAGCCCGATGACGAACACGGTTCCCCACAGCCATTTCTTCGTATCGGCGACCATCAGACCCAATCCGGCCAACGCCATGATGGTGACGGTCCATGAGATCAGGGCGACGCCCTTCGGGTCGAGGAAGCCCAGGTTGGCGACCAGCCACGAGGCGTCCTTCACCGCGATGGCGCGACCGCACCAATACGGCACGATCACGGCGATCAAGGCGACCGCAATGAACACGACCCAACGCAACGGATGCGACCTGCGCCGTTCGATATCGGCCAAAGACAGATCCGAAGGCGCGATCGACGCCGTCGGATGCTTGGACACGTCGACCGTCTCCACCACGCCTCCGACGACTTCCGTTGCCTTGTTTCCCTTGGTCTGTGCCATATTGCGCTCCGTAGAATTGCGTTTGCCGCGACATTCCCAGCATACCCGGTTCCGCATATGCCGGAATCATATCCAAGCCAGCATATGCGGCGCATATGCAAAAGGCGTGCACACGGCACGCCTTGTTGTTCGTTTTCTGGAGCGGATGACGGGAATCGAACCCGCGTAATCAGTTTGGAAGACTGAGGCTCTACCATTGAGCTACATCCGCGCTGCGTCTTTCCGTCGGCGATTGCACCGTCAGGAAAACGACTTGAGCAATTATACACATTCCACGAACAATCGCAAATCGGGAACGCGCCCGGCCGCGCGCGACACGCGGTTTTCGGTTTTCAGGCCTCAAGCATCACCACGGCGGACGCGACCGCGCCGTCATGGCTCATGGAAACGTGCACGTCGATGTTCCGGTCCTGCCCCACCCCAAGGGATTCGTGCAGCTTGCGCTCCAGTTCGGGCGACAGCGAGACGCTCGGCACGCCGCGGGAATCGTCAAGGACCTCGATGCGGACCCATGGGAAGTTGTCCAACGTATATGGGTATTCGGCATCGCCTTGGCGACGGGAGATCGCCTCGCACCACGCTTTGAGGAACGCCTCCTTGCCGGCCCAGCGCGCGGCCAGATGCACGGATTCGTCGTCATGCTTGAGCTGGGCGCGCTGCGCGGTCTGCCAGAGTTCGCGCATGGAGAACAGCTTGCGCATACGCGAGCCCGGCTCCCCCAGTTGCTCGGCGAACGCCGACACATCCACAACATCATGTCCCAAACCCAGCATGTCCACGCCCTTTCAGGAAATATGCACGGAAAGCCGGGACGCCCATTCCCGCGATGGCGCGATAGAACGTTCCGGCACATCCACCATAGAAGTATTATCCTCAAACGGCCGCAGTCCACCCGCCGTTCGCATTGAGGACACCATATTTTCACACCTGCGACATGAAAAATACGGGAACGTGAAAGAACCGGCGCGGGAACGCGCCATGCGTCCCGCTTCCAGCCGGTCGGAACATGCGCGAACGAGAAAGCCCCGCTCCTTGAAGGCGGCCACCGAAAGGCCGGCAGCCGAAGGAGGGGGCTTTCGCACCGTCGGAAACCGCAGCCGCGTCGGGAGCCACGGCCGCCGAAACACCGACTACTGTTCGGCGGACTGGCGCGCGGATTCCTCGGCGGATGCGATGATGTCTTCCGCCGGAATCGGACGCAGGAAATTCCACACCAGGAACGCGATGCCGACGACCAGCATCGCGATGCCGCTCCACAGGTTGATCGCGATGCCGTCGGTTTTGTCGAGACCGAGTGTCGGATCGCAGATGCCGACCAATCCCACGATCACGCCGTACAGCACGAACAGCACTCCGAGCAGCAACCGCAGATCGTTGCGGTGCGCGGCCTTGACCGCCTGTTCCTTTTCCTCTTCGGTGAGCACGCCCTTGGGAGCGGGAGTGCCGACCTTGTCTTCACTGGCCATTGTCAACTCCTTAATACGCTTTTCCTGATACCTTCATGCCTGCGCGTCGATCAGAAGAACGGAATGTACAGCAACAGGCTGATGACGAAGATGCCGATGCCGATCGGCAGCGGACGGCGATACCATGCGACCTTCTCGCCGTTGGCGATGGCCGCCGCGCGCGCCTCGGCGCGTTCCTGCTGCTTGACGGTGCGGAAGTACTTCATGCCGCCGGTGGCGAAGGTGAGGCCTTCAAGCTCCTCGTCGGTCTTCTTCTTGGTGAACATCGACACGACGACACCCACGACCCAAGTGGCGACCAGCGAGATAATCGCGCCGTACATGGTCTCAGCGGTGTCGGAACCGAAGATCGGCGCGCCCGCCGCCTTGGAGTTCAGGTACACGACGTAGGTGATCAGCGGCGCGAAGATGCCGCACACGTAGCCCGCGGTGCCTGCGACGCCGGTGAGGCGCTTCCAGCACAGTCCGAGAATGAACACGGCGAACAACGGCGCGTTGAAGAAGCTGAACAGCGTCTGCAGGTATGTCATGATGTTGCCGAACTGCGATGCGATCCATGCGGTGCCGACGGAGATGAGCACGCCGGCGACGGTGATGATGCGTCCCAGGTTCAGGTAGTACTTGTCAGGCATGTTCGGCTTGATGTAGTCCTGCACGATGTCGTAGGAGACGACGGTGTTGAAGGACGAGACGTTCGCCGCCATGCCGGCCATGAACGACGCCATCATGCCGGTGACCGCGATGCCCAGCACGCCGTTCGGCAGATACATCTGGAACAGCTTCGGAATGGCCTCGTTGTACTGCAGCTCGCCATCCGCGAACATGTTGCCGACGGTAGCGGCGGCGATCAGACCCGGAATGACCACGACGGCCCAGATCAGCATCTTCGGGATGGCGCCGATGATGGGCGTCATGCGGGCGGCGTTCATGTTCTTGGCCGCGAACGCGCGCTGCACCTCGGTGAAGTTGGTGGTCCAGTAGCCGAAGCCCAGTACGAAGCCCAGACCCATGATGATGCCGAACCAGTCGGCGCCGATCGGGTTGGAGACATTGCCCATGCCGGTTCCGACCCATGCGTGCAGCATGTTGGTGCCGGAGAAGGACTGCTTGAGGCCTTCCCAGCCGCCGACGTGGTGCAGGCCGATGACGGTGACCGGGATGAGGGCGGCGATGATGACGAAGAACTGCATGACCTCGTTGTAGATGGCGGAGGTCAGGCCGCCCAGGATGATGTAGGCGAGGACGAACACCGCGGAAACGATGATGGCGACCCACTTGTCCCAGCCGAGCATGGCCTGAAGGATCAGCGCCATGGCGAACAGGTTGATGCCGGCCTGCAGAATCGTGGAGACCGCGAAGCACAGGGAGACGGTCAGATGCGCGCCCTTGCCGAAACGCTTCTGCATGAACTCAGGCACGGAACGCACGCCGGAGCCGTAATAGAACGGCATCATGAAGATGCCCAGGAACACCATGCCGGGGATGGCGCCGATCAGGTAGTAGTGCATCGTGGAGATGCCGATCTGCGCGCCATTGGCCGCCATGCCGAGGATTTCGGTGGCGCCGAGGTTCGCGGCGCAGAACGCCAGACCGGCGATCCATGCCGGCATCGAACGTCCCGCCAACAGGAAGTCCTGGCTGGACTTCTGCTGCTTGTGCACGGAAATGCCAATCCATACGATCATGGCGAAGTAGATGATGAGCAACAGCCAATCCACCCAATTGAGATTCAGGCGAATAGCCGAAGCGTCGGATGCGACCGTGACCATAAGCCACGCCTTCTTTCTGTCTCGTTTCAGTATTCGGCGACTATGCCACCCCGTCATTCTTCGTTGCGATGGAGCGGGGCTTCCTGCATAAGAAGTATTACTCGCGAAAAACAAAAACCGCAAATCAAAAACAACAAAAAACAAAAAAATCGCTCATTATATATGATAATAAACATATTTTTTGTGCGTTTATAGTTGTTCTTGTTGAGGATTCAACCGCCGGAAGGATGATCCAACCCCGCTTGAAGCGCTGCAAACGCTCCAATGACGCCGAAAGCCGTCAGGATGGCACGATGAAGAAGATACCACCACAATAACCGTTTATCGAACATTTAACGCACATTGCCGTTCGGCGTGGCGCGCATACCGCATCATGCGAAGCGCGCCGATCATGCGGGGCATAACGAATGCCGCCCGGAAAACAAAGGAACGCCGCCATCGCCGATGTACGGCAATGGCGGCGTTCCTTACGCTACCTTCCGTCTAGTCGATCACATCTCGAAGTAGCCGGAGGCGTCGAGACGCGCGTTCGGATCGAGCAGCATGGCCTTCTCCGCCTCGTGCGCGTCGTAACCGTGGCCGTCCTTGTGGAAGCGACGGTTGTCGATCGGCTCGTACAGCGCGGCGCGGCCCATCATGCCCTCTTCAAGACGGCGCTGGCCCGCGGCCAGACGCTCGTTGGCGCGTTCACGCCACTGGACGAGCGCGTCGACGCCGGCTGTGTTGGCCACGGACGCCTCGAAGGCGCCCGGGTTCACGATCGCCGCGAAACCGGAGACGTGGCCGAAGCCGAGCGACGTGGCCAGACCCGCCTTGACGGAGCCGACCTTCAGCGGCTCGCGCAGCCAGACCATGTGGTCGTCGCGCTTGAGCTTCGGATCGACGCAGTCCAGGGCAACGTTGGCCGGAACGA
>DKCF01000047.1:7732-9005 GCA_002451435.1 Bifidobacterium sp. UBA6881
GCCGGACTTGAACAGCTGCGTCAGGCCGTTGACCTGGAAGATGCAGGCACCGCCCTTGGCGTGGCCGGTGAGCGTCTTCTGCGAGATGACAAACAGCGGGTTGCCGTCGGTGCGGCCGATGGCGTGGGCCAGCGTGTTGTGCAGTTCGGACTCGTTCGGGTCGTTGGCGTTGGTGGACGTGTCGTGCTTGGAGACCACTGCGATGTCGTCCGGGGCGACGCCGAGCTTGGCGAGGTCGCGAACCAGCTTGGAATCCTTGCCACCCATGCCGGCGGCGAGCGCGCCAAGTCCCGGAGCCGGGATGGAGGTGTGCGCGCCGTCCGCGTAGGAGTGGACGAATCCGACCACGCCGGCGACCGGCAGACCGAGCTTCAGCGCGATGTCGCCGCGGGTCAGCAGGATGGTGCCGCCGCCCTGGGACTCGACGAAGCCGCCGCGACGACGGTCGTTCGCACGGGAGAAGAAGCGCGCGTCGATGCCCTTGGCGTACATCTCCTCCGAGTTGGCGGTGGCGTTCATGTTGCCGAAGCCGATGACGGATTCCACGCCGATGTCGTCGATCGCGCCGGTGACCACGAAGTCGGCCTTGCCGAGGGCGATCTTGTCGGCGCCTTCCTCAAGGGAGACGGCGGCGGTGGCGCAGGCGGAGACCGGCTGGATCATGTTGCCGTAGCCGCCGATGTAGGACTGCATCACATGCGCCGCGACGACGTTCGGCAGGGCTTCCTGCAGGATGTCGGTCGGGATCTCGTGGTTGAGGAACCGATCCAGGTACAGCTTCCTCATGGAGGCCATGCCGCCGAAGCCGGTGCCTTGGGTGGAGGCCACCATGGACGGGTGCACGGCCGCGAGGATCTCCGCCGGGGTGAAGCCCGCGGACAGGTACGCGTCCACCGTGGTGACGATGTTCCACAGCGCGATCTCGTCGACGTCGCCGACCATGGAGGCCGGAATGCCCCACTTGACCGGGTCGAAGCCCTTCGGGAACTGGCCGCCCACCGTGCGGGTCATCGCCGCGCGACGCGGCACGCGGATCATCGAACCGGCGTGACGGGTGACGTTCCATTCACCGGATTCGGCGTCGGCCTCGAAACTGGTGTGCGCCTCGTCGAGCTTGACGTATTCCTCGGCGATCTCGCGGGTCGGGACGGAGAAGGTCACGTCGTGGTCGAGGAACACTTCGGCTTCCTCTTCGTCGGCGCCATCCTTGTAGTCGCCGCCCATGCCCTCTTCGAACGGACGGATGCCGGAACGGGCCACGACCTCGTCGTGG
>DKCF01000022.1:0-574 GCA_002451435.1 Bifidobacterium sp. UBA6881
CCGCACGTCGATGACGGCGGCAAGTTTGTGGATGCCCGAACCCGCTGAGGTCATCATATCGACCAATGGCACCAGAAGCTTCGGTGGCATATTGTCGACCACATACCAGCCCATGTCCTCGATGCTGTCGGCGGCGCGGGAACGTCCCGCGCCGCTCATGCCGGTGATCAGCAGCACCTCGAAGCCCTCAGCGGGCGAGGGCGCGCTGGAATGGGTGCCGTTCGGCAACGTTTCGTCATTCTTCCGAATCGTCATAGAGCCTCCTCAAGTGCGGCACGCATGGCGTGCTCAAGTCCTTCATCAAGCTCGAAACGCGTTTCCGCGCCCGACGCATTGGATGTCGGCGCGTTTCCTGCGCCCGTCATCAGCCATACCTGGACCATGGCTTGGTACAGCAGCATCTCCTCGCCCCCGATGGCCGTGCCGCCTTGTGCGCGCCATGCCTTCATCAGCTCGGTGGGACGGGGGTCGTATACCACGTCGAGCAACGTGCCGCGCATGGGACGGCCGGACGTGGACAGCTGCGCGGCGATGGAGTCGGCGGCATGGCCCGGTATGGTGTTGATCGCGACGG
>DKCF01000022.1:701-16736 GCA_002451435.1 Bifidobacterium sp. UBA6881
TGCCTGGCGATGACGGTGACATGGCCGACGGCCGGCATGCCGACGCATGCGGCCAGGGCGGAGGTCGCGGTATTGCCGTTGCCGATGATCACCGCATCGCACGAATGGTCGGACACGGGGCGGGAACCGCGAGCGTCATAGGAATGTTCGAAGGCGAGCTCGATGCCGCGGACGTCGGTGTTGTACAGTCTGATGGCCGGCAACGATTCATCGCCGTTGCGACATGCGCCCTTCCAATCGAACACCGCGGTGTTCGCCACCATCAGTTCCTTGGACCAGCGGTCACAGGGAAGCCCATACGGTTGAATCGTCTTCTTCAGCGGCATGGTGAGGCTGAGTCCGGCCCATGTGGGGTCGAGGCCTTTCAGAAACCGTTCCAGGTCATCTTCTCCGACTTCGTGCCTGTCGTAGAACCAGTCGTCAAGGTGCAGGGCCCGATACGCCGCGTTGTGCAGGACCGGGGAAAGCGAATGCGCTATGGGTCTGCCTAAGACCGCACAGCGATGATTGATTTCTGCCATCATGCTCCTTCCCTAGTGTCCCGTCCTATGCTAGCAAGGTTTGCCGTTATCGCACGGCATGCTGTCATTCCGCAAAACGTTCCGGGTTCTCCGATGCTCTGTTTCCGGTTTTCGCCGTGGAACCGGAATGTTCCGCATGCGTCGCATCGGCAGCGTCGGTCGGAGCGTCATCATGCAAGGCTCGGTACAGGGCCTCCGCCTTCGCATGGCCGATGCCTTTGACCCGTTCGAAATCCTCGACGCTTGCCGAACGCATGGCGCGTACCGAACCGAAATGGCCGAGCAGCCGCTTCTGATAGGACTCCCCTATGCCCGGAATGTCGTCAAGGGCCGAACGCAATGCGCCTTTCCGCCTGGTTTGACGATGGTAGGTGATGGCGAACCGATGGGATTCGTCGCGCACCCTTTGCAGCAGATACATGCCTTCCGACTGGCGTTTGAGGATGATCGGATAGTCGTCGTCCGGCACCCAAACCTCCTCCAGCCGTTTCGCGAGGCCGCAGACGGCCACATCGTCGACGCCGCAGTCCTCAAGTGCCTTGGCCGCCGCCATGACCTGCGGCTTGCCGCCATCGACCACCACGAGATTGGGCTTGTATGCGAAATGCCTACGGTCCGGGTTCTGCCGCACCACGGTTTCACCGTTTCCGGATGGTTCTCCGGCCGCAGGCTCCCGATTCCCCTGTTTGGAAATACGATGCTCGTCGTCGAGGCTCTCGCCGGAGTCGCCGGCGATGTTGCCGTGGCGGAATCGGCGGGTCAGCGTCTCGTACAATGCGCTGAGATCGTCCAACGCGCCCTTGCCGTCCGCTCCGCGTATGGCGAATCTGCGGTATTCGGATTTCTTGGCCATGGCGTCTTCGAACACCACCATCGACGCCACTTGGAACGCGCCGCCTATGGTGTTCGAGATGTCGTAGCATTCGATGCGCAACGGCGATTGCTCAAGCCCAAGCGCCTTGGCCACGTCGTTCATGGCCGTGGTGCGTGCGCCCATATCGCTGATACGACTCATCTTACTGCGCCGCATCGCCTGCCTGGCGTTGTCGTCGGCACGGTCCATAAGCTGTTTTTTGTCACCGCGAATCGCCGTGCGGATGGTCACCGCCGCTCCGCGCAGACCGGTCAGCCACTGTTCGAGCTCCCCGCGTCTGGCCGGTTCGATGGGCACGATGATTTCGCGGGGCACCGGCGCTATGGGGGCCAGCAGATCGGCACGGCCGGTCTGCTCCAGCCGCTCGTTCCGCTCCCTGGTGGCCTGCGCGCGGGCCACGGCATCGGTCGCCGTCACCGTTTGCGTCGAACCGATCGCGTCACGCGTTTCGGTGACGACGGTGGACGCCGTGGCGGATTCCATGGCATGCCGGCCTGACAGTTCCGAATACACCTGGGTGATGAGGTCGGACACAAGCTCCTCGTCACTGACGTCCTCCACCCGTTCCACGCTCCAATTGCGCTCACCGCGAATGGAGCCGGCCCGAACGAAGAAAGCATGCACCGAGGCTTCCAGCTCATCGGATTCGATGCCGAACACATCCGCGTCGACGTCGGAATCGAACACGACGGCGTTCTGCTCGACGACGGTGGAAAGCATGTGGATCTGGTCGCGCAACCGCGCGGCCTTCTCGAATTCCAGTTCGGCGCTGGCGTTCTTCATTTCGCGCGTGAGCTGGGCGATGTACGACTTGCCGATGCGTCCGGTCAGCACGCCGACCAGCTGCTCGCTCATTCTCCTGTGTTCCGCCACTCCGATGCGTTGCACGCATGGGGCCGAGCATTTGCCTATCGAGGCGAGCAGGCACGGACGATGCGTGAGCTCCGCCTTGCGGAACACGTTCTGCGAGCAGGTGCGCACCGGAAACGTCTTGAGCAGATGGTCGAGGCTCTGCTTCAGGTCCCAGACTTTGGCGTAAGGCCCGAAGTATCTGGTGTCACGGCGTTTCCGACTACGGGTGATCCATACGCGGGGCACGCGTTCCCCGGAGGATATGGCCAGATACGGATACGTCTTGTCGTCGCGGAAGACGACGTTGAACCGCGGGTCGAATTCCTTGATCCACGTGTATTCCAACGTCAGCGATTCCAGTTCGGTTCCGACCACGGTCCATTCCAGGCTGCGTGCGGTCAGCACCATGGTCTGGGTACGCGGATGCAGCTGGTACAGCGGCTGGAAATAATTGGTCAGTCGGTTGCGCAGATTCTTGGCCTTGCCGACGTAGATGACCCTTCCCTCGCCGTCACGCCATTTGTAGACGCCCGGCTGGGCCGGAATATCGGAGGTCTTCGGACGGAACAGATCCCTGGTGTCCCCCAGCAGGGGCGCGCCGTTTTTGTTCACTCCCCTGCCAGCGGCCCCGCGCCGCGCCTGTGGCGGCACGGGGCCGCGCATGCTCTCAGCGGTTTTGCGCCATACTTCCGGACTATGCTTCTCAATCATCTTGCTCACAGCATGTCCTTGAGGAACCTGCCGGTCCAGGACCGTTCGCATTGCGCGACCTGTTCGGGTGTGCCTTCGGCGACGACCGTGCCGCCGCCGTCGCCGCCTTCCGGTCCGAGGTCGATCAGCCAATCGGCGGATTTGACCACGTCGAGGTTGTGCTCGATGACGATGACGGTATTGCCTTTGTCGACCAGTCCCTGCAACACCATCAGCAATTTGCGCACGTCCTCGAAATGCAGGCCGGTGGTCGGCTCGTCCAAGATGTACACGGTTTTGCCGGTGGAGCGGCGCTGCAATTCGGTGGCGAGCTTCACGCGCTGCGATTCGCCGCCCGACAGGGTCGGCGCGGGTTGTCCGAGGCGGATGTATCCCAATCCGACCTGCACCAGCGTGTCGAGATACCGTGAGATCGAAGGATACGCCTTGAAGAACCGCGCGGCCTCTTCGATCGGCATGTTGAGCACGTCGGCGACGGATTTGCCGTTGTACTTCACCTCCAGGGTCTCGCGGTTGTACCGCTGGCCGTGGCATTCCTCGCAATCCACGTACACGTCCGGCAGGAAGTTCATTTCGATCTTCAGCGTGCCATCGCCGTGGCATGCCTCGCACCGTCCGCCCTTGACGTTGAAGGAGAACCGTCCCGGACCGTATCCGCGCACCTGGGCTTCCGGCGTTTTGGCGAAAAGCGTGCGGATCTTGTCCCACACGCCGGTATAGGTGGCCGGATTGGAACGCGGCGTGCGTCCGATCGGGTTCTGGTCCACATGGATCACCTTGTCGCACTGGTCCACGCCTTCGACGCGGGTGTGCTTGCCCGGCACGATCCTCGCGCCGTTGAGCTTGTCGGCGAGAACCGGGTAGAGGATCTGGTTGACCAGAGTCGATTTGCCGGAGCCGGACACGCCGGTAACGCAGGTGAACACGCCCAGCGGGAAATCGACGTTCAGGTTCTTGAGGTTGTTCTCCCTGGCCCCGATCACACGAAGCTGCTTGGTCTTGCGCACCTTGCGGCGGCTTGCCGGCACCTCGATGGTTCTTCTGCGGGCGATGTAGTCGCCGGTGATGGAGCGCGGAGCGTCGACGATTTTCGCGGCCGGGCCCGAGTAGACGACCTCCCCGCCATGTTCGCCTGCGCCGGGACCGATGTCGATGACCCAGTCGGCGCTCTTGATGGTGTCCTCGTCGTGCTCCACGACGATCAACGTGTTGCCGAGATCGCGCAGATGATGCAACGTGGAGATCAGACGCTCGTTGTCGCGCTGGTGCAATCCGATGGACGGCTCGTCCAGCACGTACATGACGCCCACCAGTCCGGAACCGATCTGCGTGGCCAGACGGATGCGCTGGGCCTCTCCGCCGGAAAGCGTCTTCGCGGCGCGCGACAGCGTCAGATAGTTCAGACCGACGTCATTGAGGAATCCGAGGCGCGCACGGATCTCCTTGACGACCTCACCGGCGATTTTCGCGGCCGATCCATCCAGACGGAGGTCGTTGATCCATTCGAGGCTTTTCTCGGCGGACATGTCGCACACGTCGGCGATGGACTCGTCGCCCACGGTGACCGCCAGCACCTCCGGGCGCAGCCTACGGCCGTGGCATGCCTGGCAGGGCACTTCGCGCATGTACGATTCGTAATACTGCTTCATCTGGTCGGAGTCGGTCTCGTCATGCCGGCGCATCAGCGTGCGGACGACGCCTTCGAAGCCGGTGGAGTATTCGCGCATGCGTCCCCAGCGGTTACGGTATGAGACCTGCACCTTGAAGTCATGGCCGTACATGATGGCGTGCCGCACGTCTTTGGGCAGATCCTTCCATGGCGTGTCCAGGTCGAATCCCATTTCGTCCCCGAGGCCCTCGAGCACATGCCGGTAGTATTCGCCGGTGCCCTTGGTCATGCCCCAGGGCTCGATGGCGTTCTCGTTCAGCGTCTTGCTGGGGTCGGGAATCACCAGTTCCGGATCGATCTCGAGCTTGTAGCCGATGCCGGTGCATACCGGGCAGGCGCCATAGGGCGCGTTGAAGGAGAAGGTGCGCGGTTCGATCTCGTCGAGTTCGAGCTGGTGCCCGTTCGGGCACGCGCGCTTTTCCGAGAATGGCTTGCGCCGGTCGGGGTCGTGCTCGTCCAGATCCACGAAGTCCGCGATGACCACGCCCTTGGAAAGCCGCAACGCGGTCTCGATGGAATCGGTCAGGCGCTGGCGGATGCCGTCCTTGACCACCAGACGGTCCACCACCACTTCGATGGTGTGCTTCTTCTGCTTGACGAGTTTGATGTCATCGGAGAGCTGCCGCATCTCGCCGTCGATCAGCGCGCGGGCGTAGCCGTCGCCGCGCAGCAGTTCGAGCAGGTCCTCGAACTCGCCCTTCCGTCCGCGGACGACGGGCGCCAGGATCTGGAACCGCGTGCGTTCCGGATATTTCAGCAGCGCGTCCACCATCTGCTGCGGCGTCTGGGCGCTGACCAACGCGCCGCATTCCGGGCAGTGCGGGATGCCGGTGCGCGCGAACAGCAGGCGCAGGTAATCGTAGATCTCAGTGATGGTGCCGACCGTCGAACGCGGATTGCGGTTCGTCGTCTTCTGGTCGATGGACACGGCCGGGCTCAGGCCTTCGATGAAGTCGACGTCGGGTTTGTCCATCTGCCCCAGAAACTGCCGTGCATACGCGGACAGTGATTCCACATACCTGCGTTGGCCCTCGGCGAACAGCGTGTCGAACGCCAGCGAGGACTTGCCGGAGCCGGACAGCCCGGTGAACACCACCATGCGGTTGCGGGGGAATTCCAGATTCACGTTTTTGAGATTGTGCTCGCGAGCGCCTTGGATGACGATTTTGAGGTCGTTGGGGAGGTGTTTGAGGTCGGCGATGAGTGCGCCGTTGGTTGGTTTCATGGGCGCTTTTTTGATTTCTTTGGTGAGGAAGGCGTCGCTGGTGAGTATGCGTTCCACTATGACGTTGCCGTTTGTGGGGTTTGTGTGTTTGGCCACTGTGGTGTCCTTTGTTTGGTTGTGGCTGTTTCTGGGTATTAGGATAGCGTGTTTTTGCTGTGGTTTCGAACAGGTGTTCTATTGGTTGGCGTCGTTTTCGTGTGGGGTTGTGTCGGTGGTGGGTGTGCTGTCGAGTTCCTGTAGGGATGAGAGGCCGTTGTTGGGGTCTTTGTAGGCCACGTAGGCTTTGGTGGCGGTTTCGAGGATTTCGGCGGTTTTGCTTTCGGGTGCGGAGACGATGACTTGGAAGCCGAGTCGTGGGAGCACGTTGAGGGCGCGTTGCGTGTATCTTCCGTCGGCTTTGATGAGTGCTTCGTCGAGGAACAGTGTGGTGTAGGTGGGGTGTCCGGTGAGGTCGCCGCCGAGTAGGTAGATGAGTGCCGCGCCGTAGATGAATGAGGTGAGTTCCTGTAGCGCGCCGCCGGATTTGCCGCCGGTGGAGCTGATGCGTTCGTCTGGTTCGTCCGTGTGGTGGACGATGGCGTAGAAGGATCCTCGTACCCGTGGGTCGAGGTTGTAGGAGCCGTAGCTGCGTACGCCGCCGGTGTCGTGGATTTTGCCGAGTTCCGTTTTGAGCGTGTCGATGAATGGTTTGCAGGATGCGAAGGCCTTGCGTGTGGCGGTGGCGTCGTCGCGGTCCTCTTGTGTCCAGTCGTCGAGTTTTGTGAGGATGGCGCCGAAGGCCTGGGCGAAGTCGCGTTGTGGTTTGCCGAATTCGACGGTGAGCGCCAGTCGTCCTTCGCGTGGTCCGAATTTCTGGTCTTTGAGCATGTCGTTGATGCGGTCGAGCTGTTCGCCGATGTTTTCCTCGTCGGAGCGTATCGACCGGTTGAGTTGTTGCAGGCTCATGTAGAGTTTTTCGACGCTGTTGGCGTATTCCTCGTCGGTGGTTTTTCGGGTGACGAGCATGTCGAGGTCGCTGAGTTCCCGGAGGAAGTATTGATAGTCGTTGACGCTTGCGGTGACGATGCCGTCGTCTGCGGCGTGGTCTTCAAGGTATGACTGCATGGCCTGTTCCGTGGCGGTGCGCTTCTCCCCTGTCTGTTCGGACAGTCTTGTTATTTGGCCGCCCATCACATTCTCGAGTTTGCGTACCACGCGCTGCGCGAAGGGTGTTTTGCCTTCCGCGTCGGAGATTCCGGCGAGGTGCTTCGGCCTTTCCTTCCGGTCGCCGATGATGCCGCAGGCGTCTTCGTACGCGTCGGCGAGCCGGTTCGATACGGTTTCGGGGATGGTGGATTCGTCGAACGTGCCATCATCATGGGATGCCAGCCATTGCGTTTCCAGCCGTTCGGCCTTTTGCGCGCCGTCGAGGTCGGCTTGCGCGTGGTACCGCGTCCGCCCGGCCTCGTCCCGTTGGCGGGCGAGTTCGTCGAGCCGTTCCCGGAGTGTTTTGAGTTCGGGGTCGCCTTCGATGCGGTCGATCTGCGTTTTGAGCTCGTCCACGAGTTTTTCCGCCGCGAACACGTCGATTTCCCGCCATGGCATGTCGGCGACGGCGTCGGCGAGGGCGCGTTCGTCGTGCAGCAGTTCGAGATCGCGCTTGGCTTGGCCGCATCGTTGGTCGACGTCCGCGTATTCGCGTTCCTTCCGGCTGACGCGTTCGCGCAGTTGCGCGAGATACGTTTCGTTGATGAAGCCGATGACCGGAGTCATGCCTTTGGTGCCGTGGAATCCATGCGCTCCGGATTTGATTTGGCCGTCCGCCTGCACCTGTCGGCGTTCGTCCGCGTCGTCGATCGCGTCCACGCACGCCGCGTCGTACCGTTGCGATGCGGTCTGCGTTTTCAGCCATGACGCGAACGGGGAGTCCTCGCGGTAGCGCAGTTTCGAGGACAGCCATCCCTCTTCGCTCTTGGCGTCGTGGGTTTGCCGCGTGTCGACGAAACGCCAGGTGCGGCGGATCATATGGGTCGGGTCGATTGCGCTGACCTTGGCCGCGAATCCCGCCTCGTGGCGCCTGTCCACGAGGATGGTCTGCGCGATGGGCGCGTAGGCGACGTTCATGGCCGTGCGCCATCGTTCCTCGTTCTCTTTCACGTCCATGAGTTCGGCCACGTACGGCAGTTCGGCCGCGTCGAGGCCCGTGGCCCGCGCGATGAGGTCGCGCGCGTCCGCCATGGCGTCCGTGACGCGGCTCTTCTGCCGGCGGGCGCGTTCGTAATCCCTGCGGAGCCGTTCTCGCTCCTCGCCGAACGCGGCGCGGCGGGCCACCAGTTCCTCATAGGCCGAGTCGAGTTCGGCGCGCCGCTTGTCGTATGAGCGTGCGGTTTCGGCCAATGCGGCGCGCATGTCGTCCCATGAGGTTTCGTCCGTGGGCAGTTTGCCGGAAGTCCGTTCGAACCGTGCGGCGAGCCTCTGCCGTCGGACGCGCGTCTCCTCGCGGTCGCGTCGGGCGCGTTGCAGGTCGTTTTTGAGACGGAGCAGGTTGCCGTTGTCGAGGCCTTCGAGACGTTCCCTGACCGCGTCGATCTGCGCGTCGAGTCCCTGGATGCGCAGATCGGCCTGTCCGATGCGGAGGCGTGCGTCCTCGATGGCCCGTTCGGCCGCGGGGATTCCGGCGCGTATCTCGCCGGCCATCCGTGAGATTGCCCATGCGGTGATGGCGGCTTCGCCCGCCTCGGTTTCGGGGTCGGCACGCCGGTATTCGCCGAGTTCGTTGCGCTTGGCGGAGTATTCGCCATAGAGGTTTTGGATGGCGCGCAGCTTGCCGACGCGTTTGATCTTCTCTTCCATGATGTGGAAGTTTTCGTGGTACCGCTCGTAGTCGTCGACGGTGTTCCGGGCGATGGCGATGGCCTCGGGCACGTCGAGCACGCCCTGTTTGAAGATGTCGTCGAGCCGTGCGGGCGCGTCGGCGGATTGGATCTTGTGCAGGAGCCGGCATGCCTCCGCGCTGAGCCCCATGATGTGCCAGATGGCGGCATGGAAGGTCTCCGCATTGGGATACGTCTCGCATTCGGGGTACATCTCGCGCAGCATGTTGGCGGTGAACGGGACGTCGCGGTAACGGTCCATGGCTCGCGGGTCGATTTTCCTGTTCCATGTGGCGTAGCGTCGGCGCAGACCGTCCTTGCCGTCGCCTGTGGTCAGGTAGAGGAATTTCGCGCACGACAGGAGGCCCCCGTCGCTGTGGTTCACATAGGTGTCGACGATGGCGCCCCAGATGTTGTGCGGCGTGCCGTCGTCACCGCGGCCGCGCAGATAGACCGGCCGTTCGCCCTCGGCGCTGTCGTTGATGCCGGCCATGCCGCGCAGATAGGTGTAGTCGTTGCGCTCGGATTTGCCGGAATTGGATGCCTTGTTGTACGGCGTGCCCGTCGGATAGAGCAGAGAGATCTGCGCGTCCACAAGCGTGGATTTGCCGGATTCGCTGGCGCCGGCGAGCAGGGTGACCGGCGCCAGCGCGTCGGTGGACGGCCTGAACTCGTGATAGCCGTTGTAGGAGCCCCAGTTGACGAGCTGGCGGCTTTCCAGCATCCAACGGTCCGCGACGATTGCCATGCTGTCGTTCATTTCAGTGTTCCTCTCCATCGTCGGTCGCGTCCTGGTCGAATTCCAAGGCGATCTGCTCGCCGCCGTCCCGACGCCCGTCCGTGTCGCCGGCAGATTCCATGCCGGCGGCATCTTCCGCATTATCGTCTGCGTCATCTTCGTAGCCGAGCCATTGGTCGGCGAGACGCCTGTCCAGAATCACGGGAACCAGCGGCGTGATCAGATACATGTCGTCCTCGTCGGTCTGCGCGAGATAGCCGTAGGTGCGCATCCGGGAGACGGCCGCGGAGATCTTCTTCGCGGTGCCCTCCTCGTCGTTGCTGGACGCGAGGTATCCGGCCCCCGAGGTCAACGCGCCGCGGATCTCGTCAATGCCGATGAGCCACCGCTCCGGGCCGATTCCCTGGCTTTCGTACTCCAACGCGTGAATGCGCAGCAAGGCCAACGTGGCGGCCTCCTCGCGGGTCAGGCTGGCGCGCGTCTTCAACGCGCGTATGCCGGTCTCGTCGTCACCGACCGGCGCGGCGTACATCAGATGGTATCGCTCGTCGACCATCAGACGGAGCATGTCGTTGTTCAACGAACGTTCCACTTCCCCGCGATGCGCCAGGACGAGGTCGTACAGGTCGCCGGTGACGTAGCGCTCGCGTTTGAGCGCGATGGCCGCGACCCTGCCGTCCGCCGTCATGTCGCCGCTGTCGCCGTCGAACAGTCCGGCCCCGTCACGGGATTCGAATGTTTGTTCCAATCGGGTTTCCTCGTTGTCCTGCGCCATGCTCATCCTTCCTGCATGATGTCGTCGATCGTCCGTTCCGTGGCGAGCACCGGCCTGGTGCGCCATACGCGTTCCCTGCCGTTCAGCGATACGCAGTTCCAGTTGACGAAGTCCCCGTCGTCGCGCACGCGCAACGCGCCGAGGAAGCCGACGAGCTCGCTTTCCCTGCGCTCGGCGCGCGGCAGCCGGTTGAAGCTGGCCGCGAAATCCACGTACCGTCCGTCTTCGGTCCATACCGGATTCCGACGGATGAGGCCGACCATGCGGCGCAGCCTGGGGCCGCATGTCTCGATCATCGATTTCAGGTCGGGCGCCGCGACCATCGGCTCCTGGGCTTCGGCCAGGCTTGCGGATGCGCTGCGCGCCATCGACCTGGCCGGGCGCGACGGCAAGGCCGCGAACTGCGCGAATCCGGAATCGGTGTGGTACGGTCGGCCGGCATCGCCCGGCCTGGCCTTGGCTTCGGCGCCGGCCTTCGCGAACAGACGGTTCAACGTGACGAGCATGGTGCGATAGCGGGTGTCGGTCTGCTGGCGCACGAGCCTGCTGACCGCCTCGTCGGAGACGCGGGTCTGCTCGCGCACGTCCTCGATGCCCTGGTAGATGCGTTTGAGTTCGGCGCGCACCTGGCCGAGCAACATGCCCGGCTCCCCTTCGAGATACGGGTTCCTGGCGATGTCGCGCACGGCCTCGTCGATGGCGCGGCGCCCCTTCTCGGTGACGATCACCTGGAACGCGTCCTCGAACCTGCGGCCGCTGTCGGACTGTCGGAACGCCCTGCGGTATTCGTCATGGTACGCGTCGAGGATCCGCTCGACGCTCATGTCTCCGCTTTGCATGCGCCGGCGCAGCGCGTCCCCGTTGTCGCGTTCGGCGAGCGCCAGTTCCCGTAGGTCGATGGGCACGCCGCGCAGGGTGTTGTGGATCACGCCGATGATGTCGCCGACCTGTTGTCCGGTGAGTTCCTTGATGTTTCCGTCGTGTTCGAGTCGGTCGATTTCCTTTTGGCGTTCGGCGATGTCCTGTTCGAGCAGTCGGATGCGTTCGCGTGGGTCGGCGGTCAGTTGCATGCGGGCGTTTTCGATTTCCATGATGATGCTGTTGGCTTGGGCGCCGGAGAGGGTTTTGGTGGTGTCGCCGAGTCGGTCCAATGCTTCGATGGCTCTGTGCGCGCGGGCGGTGAGGCGGTATAGGTAGCGGTGTGTGGAGACGTCCATGGAGTTGGCGAGCCATGCGTAGTCGCCCGCGCCTTCCTTGGTGAGGTCGAGGAGCGTCGTGTGGGCGGCGTCCAGGGCGGTCTGGCTGTCTTTCAGTGTGTAGTCTCCGGTCTTCGTGAGTTGGGTGATGCTGCGTGCGAAGCGTTCCTCGACGGTTTCCCTGGGCAGTTCTCCGGAGAGCGGGTCGAATGTGGCTCGCAGCAGGGCGATGTACAGCATGGAGTTGCCGCGTAGCAGCAGTCGGAGCACACCGGTTTCGTATACCGGACGGATTCGTTCCATTTCCCGTCTTACGTCAGTCACTGGCCGTGTTCTCCTCTTGCGTGTGTTTCTTTGCGTTCTTCCCATTGTAGGAGAGTGCGTCCGCTGTCGGTGCGGGTGCGGTTTCGTTTTGGCCGGGTTCGTCGTCATGCGAAGATGACGTGGCGGCATAGCAGGAATCCCCAGATGGATTGCATGCCCATGGTGATGATTTTGACGGCCATGGTCGGCCATCCGAGCTGGCTTGGTATCCAGGACATCATCAGGTTGGAGAACAGCAGGTTCCAGCAGTACATGGCCGTGAACATGGCGATCGAGCGGATGTGGTTCGATGACGATTTGAATGTGATGTTGCGGTTCATGGCGTAGTTGAACGAGCCGGAGCAGAATACCGCGGCGGTGTTCGCGATGCGGAACGGGGCGCCGGCCAGCTGCAGCAGCGCGAAGACGCCGAATTCCACGAAGGTCTGCATGATGGAGACGCCGTAATAGCCGAACAGTTGTCTGATCATGGTCCTTTTTGGCCGCGCGCCGTCCGTCATGGGCCGTCCCTCCGTTCCGTTTGCCTTGCCGTGTGGACAGTATAGTCTGCGTTTCCGCTGGGGGTTCGGCCTGCGGGCGGAGGGGCATGGAGAAGGCGTCGCGCATGCGCGCGGCGCCCTGTGGCTGTCGTGGGAATCGGCGTCAGAAGCTCATGTTCATGAGCTGGTTCGCGTATTCCTCGACGAGTTCGCTGTCGTGTTCCGTCCATTCGTGGCTGGCGGAATCATCCGGCACGAAGCTGATGCCATTGTTCTCGTTCATGTTCGTATACCTCCATAGGGCTTCACTGCCGCGGCGACCTTGCCGTTTCCTTGTAAAACCGGTTCCAGTTTGTGTCGGCGGCAGGGCGATTTCAAGAAGGCGTTCGCATCGTGGCCGGCCGTCCCCATGCCGACGGTGTCGCTTTCCGACGTCTCCTCGTGCGTCGGCGGGGATGCGGGTACGATGGAGACGTTCGAAAAACTACGACAAAGGAGTGTGGAAACATGAGCGGACAGTCGGATGATGCCGAACCGGTCGAACTGGGGTACATCGAGGATCTCGGGGATATGGTCTCCGTGCAGGAGGGATCCACCGTTTCCCGGACCGTCATGCGGAAGGCCGGAGGCAATGTGGTGTTGTTCTCCTTCGACAAGGGCGAGGAGCTCAGCGAGCATACGGCCGCGATGCCGGTGTTCGTCCAGACCCTGAGCGGACGGTTGAGGGTGACCGGCAACGGCAGGACCGTGGAGCTGGTTCCGGGAGGGCTGGCCTATTTCCCCACGCGCATCCCCCATGCCGTGTACGCCGAGGAGCCGTCCGTGATGATGCTGACGATGATCACGCCCGCGCGCGCCGACATCGAGAAGTAGGTCGGTGACCATTGAACCTTCCGCGCGCGGACATATTAAATCGACCCGTCATGGCCGTGCGCGGAATCCTGTGAATACAAGAAAAGCTCCCGACGGGAGCTTTTCTTATTGGAGCGGACAACGGGACTCGGACCCGCGGTCTCAACCTTGGCAAGGTTGCGCTTTACCAACTAAGCTATGTCCGCATGTCTACCACCTTGGTGGCTGACGAGTTAGTAATATACTGGATTCGCCATTGATGCGCAACTATCGGCGTGTCGACTGTCATTCCAAGGGTTTTCTACAGTTTCTGCCGGCATGATGACAAAAACGACCATGCATGAATCCGCCGTCGCGTGCGCACAAATCAGGTGTATATGACAATCCCCGCTGTACGCCATCTTCTGGCGTGCAGCGGGGATTGCCTCGGAAGCGTGTCCGTCACGGTGCGTCAGTGCTGCGACACGGTGACGGGGCAACGCTGGAAGCTCTTCAGGTCAACGTAGCCGGTCGTGGCCATCGCGCGACGGAGCGCTCCGATGAAGTTGGTGGTGCCGTCGGGGTTGTGGCTCGGCCCGAACAGCACGTCGTGCAGGCTGCCGACGGTGCCGACGTTGGTGCGGAAGCCGCGCGGCAGCGTCTGGTGGCGCGCCTCGGCGCCCCAGTGCATGCCCTGGCCGGGAGCCTCGGTGGCGCGGGCCAGCGGAGAGCCGAGCATCACCGCGTCGGCGCCAAGGGCGAACGCCTTGATGAAGCTGCCGGAATCGCCCATGCCGCCGTCCGCGATCACCTGCACGTATCGACCGCCGGACTCGTCCATGTAGTCGCGGCGCGCCTCGGCGACGTCCGCGATGGCGGTGGCCATCGGCGCGTGCACGCCGATCGTGTTGCGGTTGGCGGAGACCGCGCCGCCGCCGAAGCCGACAAGCACGCCGGCAGCGCCGGTGCGCATCAGATGCAGGGCCGCGGTGTAGTTGGCCGCGCCGCCGACGATGACCGGCACGTCAAGATCGTAGATGAACTTCTTCAGGTTCAGCGGCTCATGGTCCTTGGAGACATGCTCGGCGGACACGACGGTGCCGCGGATCACGAACAGGTCGACGCCGGCCTCGAGCACGGTGGAATAGTAGTCCTGGGTGCGCTGCGGGGACAGCGCGCCGGCGACGGTGACGCCCGCGTCGCGGATCTCGTGGAGACGCTGGACGATGAGCTCCGGCTTGATCGGCTCGGCGTAGATCTGCTGGATGCGCGCGGTCGCCTTGTCCGCCGGCAGCTGCGCGATCTCGTCGAGCAGCGGCTGCGGATCGTCATAGCGGGTCCACAGGCCCTCGAGGTCGAGCACGCCGAGCGCGCCCATCCTGCCCAAGGCGATGGCGGTGGCCGGGCTGGTCACCGAATCCATCGGGGCGCCGATGACCGGCACGTCGAATTCATAGGCGTCGACCTGCCAAGAGGTGGACACATCCTGCGGATCGCGAGTACGACGGGAGGGAACGATGGAGACGTCGTCCAGCGCGTAAGCCAGACGGCCCTTCTTGCCCAAACCGATTTCAATTTCCTGAGACATGGCTCCAAGGCTAATGCTCAGCTATGACAGCCAGTGCGCCGGACGGGCCGGATTTGGACATCGGCGGACGGAATTAACACACATGTTATAAACAGGAACCATTCACCTTCAAACCCGACAGGAGGGCAACGCATGGCCAAGATCAAGGTCGAAGGCAAGGTCGTCGAACTCGACGGCGACGAGATGACCCGCGTCATCTGGAAGGACATCAAGGATCGTCTGATCCTGCCGTATCTCGACGTGGATCTCGATTACTACGATTTGGGCATCGAGAACCGCGACGCCACCGACGACCAGGTGACGGTCGACGCGGCGAAGGCCATCCAGCGCGAGCACGTGGGCGTCAAGTGCGCCACGATCACGCCGGACGAGGCGCGCGTGAGGGAATTCGGCCTCAAGAAGATGTGGAAGTCCCCGAACGGCACCATCCGCAACATCCTCGGCGGCACCATCTTCCGCGAGCCGATCGTGATGAGCAACGTGCCGAGGCTGGTCCCGGGATGGACCAAGCCGATCGTGGTGGCCCGCCACGCGTTCGGCGACCAGTACAAGGCCACCGACTTCAAGGTTCCGGGCGCCGGCACCCTGACCGTCACCTTCACTCCGGAGGACGGCTCCGAGCCCATCCAGCACGTCGTGTACAACTACGGCGAGGACGGCGGCGTGGCCCAGGTGCAGTACAACGTGAACGATTCGATCCGCGGATTCGCGCGCGCCTGCTTCAACTACGGCCTGATGCGCGGATATCCGGTCTACCTGTCCACCAAAAACACGATTCTCAAGGCGTACGACGGCCAGTTCAAGGACACGTTCGCCGAGGTGTTCGAGAACGAATACAAGGACAAGTTCGCGAAGGCGGGACTGACCTACGAGCACCGCCTGATCGACGACATGGTGGCCAGCTCCCTCAAGTGGCACGGCGGCTACATCTGGGCCTGCAAGAACTACGACGGCGACGTGCAGTCCGACTCCGTCGCGCAGGGATTCGGCTCCTTGGGCCTGATGACCTCCGTGCTGATGACGCCGGACGGTCAGACCGTCGAGGCCGAGGCCGCGCACGGCACCGTCACCCGCCACTACCGTCGTTGGCTGAAGGGCGAGAAGACCTCCACGAACCCGATCGCGTCCATTTTCGCCTGGACCGGCGGACTCAAGCACCGCGCCGACCTCGACGGCACGCCGGAGGTCCGTCGTTTCGCCGAAACGCTGGAGAAGGTCATCATCGACACCGTCGAAGGCGGCCAGATGACCAAGGACCTCGCCATGCTCATCGGCCCCGACCAGCCGTGGCTCGACACCGAAGGATTCATGAACGCGCTCGACGAGAACCTCGCCAAGGCGCTGGCCGAATGACCTCCGCCCGCAGGCGGTGGCGGAACGGCCGATAGAAGGGCCCGGA
>DKCF01000022.1:16784-18443 GCA_002451435.1 Bifidobacterium sp. UBA6881
TCCGGGCCCTTCTATCGGCCGAATACTACAATCGGAGACCGTATCTGGAAAACAGGCTCCACCCCATGCGCGAACACGAAGGAAATGGCATGACACTGCATCGCATGATTCCGGCGAAACGGCTGCTGGCCCTGCTCGTCTCGGCCGGTATGGCACTGACTTTGGGCGCATGCTCGTCCGACACGGACACATCCACGTCGGGAACGGACGCATCCGCCGCGGCTTCGCAAACCGGCAATGTGGCGATCTTCACCCCGTCCGACGGCATCACCATCTCCCAGCAGACCCCCATGAGCAAATGGGCGAAGCTCGTCCCGGAAATCGTCACTTCGTTGAAGCGCCAGGGGGTCAAGGGCGGCGACATCAGCGTGAAGTCCGCCTCCAGCCTCGAAAAGCAAAGCCAGAGCGTGCAGGACTACGTCGTCGACCATGTGAACGACACCGACGCCTCCGCGTCGAAAGACGGGAAGACCACGCTCATCGTCGCACCGGTGGCGCAGGCGGACGAGTCCGACCGCCAGTACGGCGACTACGCCGGCCACGCGCTCGACTGGAACGACGATTCCGCAGACGGGGACGAGCGGGAATACGCGCGATCCGCGCAACGTCTGGTATCCGCGCTCCAGCTCGCCAGAAATTCGGGCATGAAGGTCGTGCTGGTCTCCAACACGCTTAAAGGCTACGTTCCCGACGTATACGCGCCGATGTCCACGGCCGAGCAGATCGGGCGGACGCAGGCCCGCGAACTGGTCAACAAGCTCGCGCTCGACAAGGCCAGCTCGGACAACCCCAAGCACATCGAGGTGCTGCTCCCCCTCGACGAATCCGATGACGATTCAACCGCGGACGAAACGTTCGTCAAATCGGTGTTCGCCGGCATCTGGAAGGTGCTCGGCCCCTACTTCAAGGACGGAAAGGCGGTATCGCCGTCAGGCACGCTCACCGCGTCCAGCACGGATGACGACTGGGAGGCCGTGGCCTTCGACTCCAGCAAGGACGGGCAGGCGAAGAAGACGCTCGCCACGCGCCTCGGCATGGATTCCGATTCGACCGACCACACGCGCATCGACGGCATCATCGCCTGCAACGACTACATCGCCGGCCAGGTCGCCGACGGTCTGGACGACCTTGGATACACCGGATCGTCGGCCGACGTGAACCCGTCGATCACCATCTCCGGCATCGTCGGCAACATCACCGGCAAGAAGGATCTGAGGAAACAGGCCGTTCCCGACCCGTCCAAGGCGCCTTCCGACGACAATTCGGACGATGGCGGCAAGACGGGGGACGATGGTTCGGACGACGACGAGCAGAACGCCCGCTGGCCGATCGTCACCGGCTATGGCGCCTACGCGGGCATCATGCCGAACATCGTGAACGGCAAACAGTGGATGACCGCCGTGGAGAACCGCAAGAAGCTCGCCGGAGACATCGCCACGGTATGCGTCAAGCTCAATGCGTCCGAGAAGATCTCCGGACTTGGTTTCATCCGCTCCGCCACCATGGAGGGCAAGAGGATTCCCACCATCCATGAAAAGATTCTGGCGGTCAGCGCCGGCAACCTCAAAAAGACCCTGATCGAGCCGGGATACATCTCCTTGGCCGACGCGGGACTGTGACGCTCCGGCGCAACAGAAGAACGGGGAGATGGTGATGGCT
>DKCF01000022.1:18493-18968 GCA_002451435.1 Bifidobacterium sp. UBA6881
AGCCATCACCATCTTTCATTTGATGCGGAGCGTGTCGGTGTCACTGCTTCCTCGGCACGTAGATGACCGTGTCAATCAACGTCCGGTAATGGTCCATGACGGCCTGGCGGCGCGCCTTCATGCTCGGCGTGACCAATCCGTTCTCCTCGGTGAACTCGTCGGGGACGATCTCGAATTTGCGGATGGATTCGGCACGGGACGCCAGTTCGTTCGCCTTGTTGACCGCACGCTCGACCTCGGCGCGCACGATCGGATTCTCGGACGCCTCTCTCAGGTCGGACACGGGTTCGGCGCCCTTCGACGCGAGCCATGTGTTCGTCTCGGCAAGGTCCAGGGCGATGATGGCCGCGATGAACGGCTTGCGGTCGCCGATCATCACGCATTGGCTCACCACCGGCGACGTCATGATCGACGCCTCCATCTCGCCGGGCGAGACGTTCTTGCCGCCGGCGGTGATGATCAGGTCCTTCTTGCG
>DKCF01000022.1:19051-36268 GCA_002451435.1 Bifidobacterium sp. UBA6881
CCGTCGACGATCTGCCGCTTGGTGACGTCGGGATTGTTGTGGTATCCGGCGCATACCGCCGGACTTTTGATGCACAGTTCGCCGTCCTCGTCGACGCCCATCGTCACGCCCTGCATCGGCAGGCCGATCGTGCCGATCCTGTAGCCGGACGTCGGGTTGACGCTCGACGGGGCGCATGTCTCCGTCATGCCATAGCCCTCCAGCAACGGCAGTCCGACGCCGTTGAAGAAATGCGCGATGGATGAATCCAACGGGGCGCCGCCGGACACCGCGTATTCGACATGCCCGCCGAACACGTCCATGATCGAGGAATACACCAGCCTGCCGTACAACGCGTGCCTGAGACCAAGCATGAGCGGAACGCCACCACCCGACTGCTGGGCGTGCGACCAGTCGCGGGCCGTCTGGGCCGCGCCGGCGAACACCCTGCCCTTCAATCCCTCGCCGGCCTTCTGGGACGCGGCGTTGTAGATCTTCTCGAAGATGCGCGGGACGGCGAGGATGAACGTCGGTTTGAACGCCTTGAAGTCGACGAGGATGGTCTTCAGATTGCTGGACAGGCCAAGCGACACGTTGCCGGCGAAGCAGAAGAACTGCATGTACCGTGCGAACACATGCGCCAGGGGCAGGAACAGCAGCAGACGTCGGTTCGGCTTCATGGCGATGTCGGGCATGGTGGCGACGCCGGAGTAGGTGATGAAGATGAAGTTGGCGTGGGTCAGTTCGATGCCCTTCGGCGTGCCGGTCGACCCGGATGTGTACACGATGGTGGCGAGGTCGGCGCCTTTGACGGATTGTTCACGCTCGTAGAACTCCGCGTCGGAAACCGCATGGCCGTATTCGACCATCGCGTCGATGGCGTCCAATCCGATGACGTACACGTCGCCGAGGTCGGGGCATTCGCCCCGCACGGATTCGATTTTGTCGCGCTGCCCGTCATCCTCGGCGAAGGCCATGATGACGTTGGAATCGTTGAAGATCATGCTCACCTGCGCCGGGGAGTTCGTCTCATAGACGGGTACGGTGAGCGCGCCGATGGACATGATGGCCATATCGAGCGCGGTCCACTGCCAGCAGGTGTGCGCGACGATGGAGACCGAATCCCCCGGCATGACTCCGCGGGCGATCAGTCCCTTGGCGATGGCGACCACCTTGTCGCGGAACTCCTTGGCGGTGAACGAACGCCATTCGCCCCGGTCGTCCTTGTATTCGACCAGGGAATCGTCGGGAGTGCGCTCCGCGCGCTCCTCAAGCACCGAAAAGATGTTTCTGTCCGTATCAATGCGCTGTTCCAGCGGACGTGTGTACTGCCTGTCCATCGTCGCTCTCCTCGAATTCGGGTACAGGCAACATCATAGTCAGAAAGCGTTCGGACGGTTCGGTCTCCCGACCAGCATGCGCCGTTCAATCCCCTAACGCGGGGTCTTGAGACCGATGCGGACAGGACGGACCTTCCCGGCAGGATCCGCGTAGTCGCGCTCACCCGTTTTCAATCCCCAATGCAGGCATTCGCCATCGCAATGGTCGGATTCCCCTTCCGCATGGGCGAAACGCTCCCCCTTGCCCACCCGCGTCCCGACCGCCTTTTCGGCGACGGCGGGCTCAAAGGTCGAGGTCAGCGCGCCTTGGGCGTCGCCATGCCGTATGGTGACCACGTCCTTGCCGGCGACCTTCCCCGCAAAAGCGACCACGCCATCGGCCGGAGCCACGACGGCCGCGCCCTCAACCGCCGCCAGATCGACTCCTCTGTGCCCGGGGAGCCACGGCTTGTCCGGCGCGTCGAACGCGCCGACCATCCTCGCCTGTTCGACCGGCCAACGCATCATCGCGGAGCATGCGGCGACGCTCGAGGAGTGCGCGGATGCGGGAGAGACGACCATGACGGCGGCGCACGCCGACAGCATGGCGACGCATGCCATACACGCCATCGTGAAGCGGACTCGGCGTTCCTTGTCGCGGCGTCTTCCCAGCAGCTCGTGCAGAATCCTTCGGCGTCGGCCCCTGTCGTTCATGTTCGCTCCTTTGCGGCTTGTCGGCTGCATAACCCGTTACGACGGAATGCAATCATGACGGCGCCGCGGCGTCCACATGATCAGGCCCCCTGTGGTCGGAGGATGACGGTTATCCACAGGCTTCGGGCGTGTCGCGGCATACGATGGAGCCATGAGCGACAATACCACGCAACGCAAGGCACTGCGGCAATTGGAGGACGAGCCCGCCGAAGAGCGAATCGCCTACTATCAGAAACCGTTCATGGTGCTGTGGGCCGCGGTGCAGGAGGCCGCCAGCGAATTGCAGGACGATTATGCGCTTTCCCCGGAACTGGCGCAGCTGTGGGTCGCCGATCAGATTCGCCGGGTTTCCGATTCCTTGGTCGACCGCCTCGCCGAAACCGCCGTGGCGCATGGCGAATCGAAGTCGAACGTTGCACGCGCCGCCGGAGCGAGTCCCGACAATGCGTTGCGCCGTTTCCCGCGATTGCGCGCGCATGCCGCGCATGACCGCACGCTGATCGACGATGTGCTCGATACCTTGGAATGAAATCCAAATATGAGAAAACCCTTACTTGCGTAAGGGTTTCAATCAAGCTCCTGCGACTGGGCTTGAACCAGTGACCGTCCGATTAACAGTCGGATGCTCTGCCAACTGAGCTACGCAGGAATGCGCTGTGCACAAGACAAATATGATACACGAAAGTGGTTCGTTCGCAAATCCCCCGCGTGTCTCACCCGTCTTGCCGCATGCGAATCACATGGAGATCTTCGTCAACGGCATGGCGGAGTCGATGGCGAAATCCGGCGCCGACGGCTCGACGCCCGCTTCGACCAGATTGACGCCCAGCATGGCGACCATGGCGCCGTTGTCGGTGCACAGTTTGATCTGCGGAATGCGGACCTCGACGCCGTGGCGCTTGCCGAATTCGACCAATTTGGCACGCAACTGCGAATTGGCGGAGAACCCGCCGCCAACGATCAGCGTCTTCGAACCGTACTGCTCGCATCCGCGCATCGCCTTTTTGGAAAGCACCGTGGCCACGGAGTCGGCGAGCGAGGCGCACACGTCGTCCACGGGGATCTCGTTGCCCAACGCCTGCTGCTCCTCGATCCAGCGTGCCACCGCGGTTTTCACGCCGGAGAAACTGAAATCATACGGGTGCTTCTGGCCTGCCTTGCCTTGGGTGAGTCCCTGTGGCACACGAATCGCATTCGGGTCCCCCGACTGCGCGTGGCGGTCGATGTGCGGGCCACCGGGATATGGGAAGCCCAGCAACCTCGCGACCTTGTCGAAACATTCCCCCGCCGCGTCATCGAGCGTGGTGCCCACCACGTCGATATGCCGCGCGACATCCTGCACATGCAGCAGTGACGTGTGTCCGCCCGAGACGATCAGCGCGAGCGTGTCCTCGGGAAACGGGCCGAACTGCAGCTGGGTGACGGCGATGTGGCCGATCACATGGTTGATGCCGTAAATCGGCTTGTCGGCCGCCCATGCGAGCGATTTCGCCCCGGAAACGCCCACTGCGAGGCATCCGGCCAGTCCGGGCCCTGCCGACACCGCGATCGCGTCGACGTCGGACAACGTCATGTCCGCGTCGGCAAGCGCCTTGGATACGCAAGGCACGAACGCCTCCGCGTGCGCGCGGGAGGCAATTTCGGGAATGACGCCGCCGTAACGGGCGTGCTCGTCCATGGATGAGGCGACCACGTTGGAAAGCAGGGTGCGTCCCTGTACGATTGCCGCCGCCGTTTCGTCGCAGGTTGATTCGATGCCGAGTACGATTGGTTCGCTCATTGCCTCTCCGTTTGTTGTTCCATGGTGAAGCCGACGGTCCTCGGCTCAAGTTCCAAGCTCATGGTGTATGCGTCGATTCCCTCCGGCTGGTAGTAGCGTTTGCGCAGCCCCATGCGGGAGAAACCGTATTTTTCGTATAATCCCAATGCCGGCGCGTTGTCGACGCGCACTTCAAGCAGCATGCGGCGTGCGCCTTGTTCCCGCGCGGCCGCGATCAGCGCCCCGAGCAGACGGGCCGCTATTCCCCGGCGTTGGTATTGTCGCCCCACGCCGATGGTCATGATTTCCGCGTCGTCGCCGTCGTACCAGAATCCGGCATAACCGCGGATCAAGGGCCGTGCCGATGAATCCGCGCCATCTGCGACATCCAGCAGATACGTGCGCGCCGGAGCGTGGAATTCCTGTTCGATGGAGCGTTCGCTCCATGCCCCGCGTCCGAACAGGTCGGATTCCAATGCGGCGATCTGCGCGATGGCCGCCCGCTCCTCAACCGCGGTGCGATCAACAATCATGTTCGGGTTCACTCCGTCCGTTCGGCGCCCGCATGATTGAGCACATGCTTGAGCGGATTGGGCACGGAGACGTCCGGGCGGCGCAGATACAGCGGTTCGACGGGACGCTGGGCGGAATCATCGGCGTTCCGCGCGGCAAAGTCCGCGAACCGTTCCAATCCCGAAACGCCCTCGTCGAGCAGCGCCCGGTCATCCACTGCTCCGCGCGCCTCGAGCGCGTCCCATGCCTGCGCGTATTTCACGGCGCCATGGCCGACCACATCGATGACGTAGTCCTCGCCATGTTCCTCGTTCAGCCGCGCGACCGTTCGATTGACGCGCTCCACAATGGAGTCCGGATAGTCGATGTCCATGTCGATCAGCGTACGCGGCGTCTCCGAACCGTCCAGCAGTGTGAAATACAGCTGCCTGCGCCTCGCGTCGTTCACCGCGAGGGTCAGGTGGTGGCATCCATCCGCGTCGGAGGAACGTACCAGGACCTGTGGGGACAGCACATCCTGCCCCACCAGACGGGCGCCCGTGGCAAATGCCAGCGCCTTGGCGGCGACGATGCCCGCGCGCAATCCCGTGAACGGGGCTGGCCCCACGCCGACCACAATGCGATCGATGTCGCTGGGGCCGAGTCCCGCGCGCCGAACGGCTTCGGCGATGTTCACCTGCAGTTTCTCGACGTGCGTGCGCGAATCGGTCTCTACGATGGGTTCGTGCCCGACCACGCCGACCGTCGAACCGTATGAGGTGTCAATCACCAATGTCTGCATCTTATGAAAACTCCTTGTGCCCAAACTGCCCACTACTGTACAACCGGCGCTAGAAGCCGTGCGGTCAGCGCGTACCGCGTTCGAAGTCGAAGGACTCCCAGGCACTGCCGATCGGCGCGAACGTCACCGTGCGCATGCCATCGCCGGTCAGTTCGCCATCATGACCTGCCGAGGTGAGGTCCAACGGCCTGTCGATGTGGATCTCCAACCGTTCCTCGGCCAGGGCCGCGGCCATCTGCTCGCCCCATTCCATCAGCACCACGGTGTCCTCGCCGGGATCCTCCAGCTCCTCGTCCAATCCCAGGGATTCCAATTCGTCCAGCAGCCGGCCGACCGTGTCCTGTCCCGGAGCGTAGGCGTTCCCGCCCAGACGGTAGGCGTCGACATGCACCAGCCGCGCCGGAGCGCCGTTCGGGAACCTCCCCTGAAGTTCCCTGGCGATGGTGAACGTCGGCGAGACTATGGGCTCCGCGACGCCCAAACCCGCGCCGAAACCCTGCGCGAACGTGGTTTTGCCGGCTCCCAGGGGACCCGACAGCAGCAGCACGTCGCCTCCCTTGACGAGTCCCGCCAGTCGTTTGCCCAAGTCCCGCATGTCATCGCTTGTGGCGGCGGTGACGGTGATGGTGTTGCTCATATCAGATGACGCGTCCTTTGTTGCTGATCAGTTCGATGCACCGTTCCAAAGCATAAACCGGGTCCGAACCATTTGTCTTGCTTTGCTCATCGGCCCAGGCGAGCATCTGTATGCAACGGCTCATGCCGTCCGACGTCCATCCGCCCAGTTGCCTGGTGGCGTTGCGCAGAATCCATGGGCTCGCCTTCGCCTCCGCCGCGGTGATGGTGCCGGCGCGGACCGCGGAGGCCTTCGCCATCGTGCGCAGCTTCACCGCGAGCGCCCCGATCAGGGCCACGGGTGCGGTGCCTTGTTCCACCGATGAGCGCATGGCGATGATGGCGTCGGCGGTTTTCCCGGACAGGGCCAGGTCCGCGACGCGGAAGCCGTCCACTTGCGGGTTGGCGGTAAGGTATTGGTTGACGCGTTCCAGACTCATTGGATTGTCGTCGAAGTCGAAGCAGAGCTGTTCGACCATGGCGGCGAGTTCGCCGGTTCTGTCACCGAGCACCACGGCGAGTTGCTGTGCCGCCAGTGGGTCGACGCGGCGTTTGCGTCGTTCGAAGCAGCGCATGACGAAGTTCAGTTTCGCTTCTGGTTTTTTCAGGTCGGCGACTGCGTCTTTGTGGGCTCCGGCTTTGACGAGTTGGTCGACGATTCGTTTGCCTTTCATGCCGCCTTCGTGCTGGCATATGACGATGCTTGCCTCCGTGGGGTTCGCACATGCCTGTTTGCAGTAGGAGACGATGGTTTCGCCGAGTTTTTCGTCGGCGTTTTGCAGATTGGTGACGATGACGATGGATCGTTCGGCGAGCAGTGATGGGCTTACCGCCTCGTCGAAGGCGTAGTGGTCCGCGTTGGATGCATCGAGTTCGATGATCTCCGCATCGGGGTGTTTGCGTTCCGCCGTATGGCGCAGGTCCCGCACCGTCTGGCTGTTCAGGTACGAGTCGCCTCCGTAGACGAGGTGGATCGGCGTGTTTGCTGCGGATGGTTTCGGCATAGTATTCAATCTCGCCGTATCTGTGGACAAAGCTCATGTTTTCCATTGCATGTCGTGCAATGCCGTGAGGGTCCGTTCCCACCACATGCGAATCGGTTCCGCGGGACTGCCCAGGAACCGTTGCCCCGGCATGTGTTCGTGCTGGGTGAGTGTTTTGCGCAGCAGCAATCGGCTGAGCCATACGGCGAGGGCGCATGCCGCTTCCATCAGGCAGATGGCGAGGGCGCCTCGCAATCCGTTCGGCCATGCGAGGACGGCGTGTTCGCCGGAACCAAGGTATCGGGAGGCCAGTTCCATCACCGCGGTTCCCATGCTCGCCAGCTGCGCCAGTGACAGTCCGAGCTGCGGGCATAGCCATGATGTCGCCAGGCTTGCCAATCCCGCCAACGTCGAGAATCCGACGAATGGCGTCACCACGATGTTGGCGAGGATGGAGAACATCGGTATTTCCGGCTCGATGAGCACCTGTATGGGGAGTGTGAGCACCTGTGCGGCGATGGTCATGGATGCGGCTTGCGCGATGGGCAGTGGCATGATCGGCGCGAGCCGGTCGTTCAGCTTCTGCGCGAAAAGCACGATGCCCAGCACGGCGGCGCAGGAAAGCGCGAATCCGAAGCTGCGCGCCATATGAGGGCGGATCAGCAGCATCAGCAGTGTCGTCCAGCTCAATGTCGCCAGAGCCTGCGTGCGACGGCCTATGAGCAGGCCGATGGCTCCCGCGTATCCCATCATCAAAGCCCTCGATACCGAGTCCGATGGGTACATGCATGCCGCGAGCAACGTGTACGCCATCGCGACCGATGCCGCGACCACTTGTCTGGGCAGAAGCAGCATGGCGCAGCATGAACGCGTCAATGCGGCCACCACCGCGAGATGGCCTCCGCTGACGGCCATCAGGTGCAGTATGCCCGATCTGCGGAACGCGTCTTCGACCCGGTCCGCGTACACGGCGTCGATGGCGGTGACGTCTTTCCCCGTGGGCATGTGGTCCTGTCCCAGGATTCCCAACGTCAGTCCGGGCACCAGCACTTTTCCCTGGTCGGATAGTCTCATGGTCTGCGAGAGGAACGCCTGTTGCATGGCATCGACAGCACGGTACAGCAGGTTGGGCGCGCGTACGCGTTCGACGCGCGTCACGTCGGTCAGCCATAACGGCATGGCGCCGTATTCCGATTCCTGGATGGTTCCGTCGATGAGATATTCGCCGCCTTGCTTCAATGCCGCGCAATCATCGCCATCCGCGTAGACGCGCATGCGAGCGGCGCTTGGCTGCGTCACGCCGTCCGCCGACAACGCCGTCGCCACGGCGTCGATCCGGCAGTCCGCGGCACGACGGTCGGCATTGATCGCAGGCGTGGAGGCCGTGACGCGCACAATCGCCTGCCGCTGGTTTTGAGAAGCCAGTCGGAACGCGGCGTCCCGCCATTGCAGCAGGTCGTAGGTCAGCGTGCATGTGGCACAGGCGATCGCCGCGGCCGCGCATACGATCATCATCCAATGCCATCGCAGGGCGATCACACGGAACCTCGCCGGCAGCAGGGACGATACGCCCGCGCACGCCGCCAGCAGAGGCGCCGCCAGCACCAGAACGAGCGGAAGCATGCCGATGACGCCATCGTGGTTCAGGCACCGTTCGGCGCATTCGTGCATGGCGAGGCTCGCCGCCCACCCGCAGACCGTGGGCGGCAGTAGACGATGGTCCCTGCTTCCCTGTTCCCGTAACACCCATTCGCATCGCGCGCGACCGCGCCCCGTCCGCCCGCATGCCTGCTCGCCGGCATGTCCGCCTGCATGCCCGTTCATCGCACGCACACCTGTTCGCGTATCTTGTCAAGCGTCTTCGCGCCGATGCCCTTGATCTCCAGCAGCTGTTCGACGTTGGTGAATCCGCCTATCTGACTGCGGTAGTCAAGGATGCGTTGCGCGGTGACAGGCCCGATGCCTTTGATCGTCTGCAGCTCCTCCGAGCCGACGGCATTGAGGTCCAGTTTGTTTGATTCCGTTTCGGCGGGCGCGGCGGGTTGGCCATTCTGCCCTTCGGAATCGGTTTGCGTGGCCTGCTCGCTTTGCCGTTGGGTTTGCGGTTCGTTGGATTGGCTCGATCGCGGCTGTTCGGATGTCGATTGCGTCTGCATGGTCTGTTCCCGTTGCAGCGCGCTGTAATTGACGGCCTGCTGCAGCAGCATGGTCAGGCTTGCGCATAGGGCGCATGTCAGGGTGAGTATGGCGATCACCGCATGGAATGGTTTGAAGGATATTCGGGGACGGTCCCGTTTCGGCATGTCCCGTTCGGTCGGCCTGTCCGATGGTTTGACGCCCGACAGCGCCGCCAGCGTCGGCTTCGTCGGGCAGGTCCGCGTGTCGTCCGGAGCCGGTCTGCGCGGCTCCACGGTCCCATGGTTTTCCGCCGTCGGCTGGTTCCGCGGTTCCATCGCGTCCATGTCGGCACGGTCGTCGCATTGAACGGGGACGCCGCGTTCGCACGCCGCGTACTCCCGCAGCCGGCGCGCTGTCTGCGTCCGGCCTGATTGCCTGCGGTCGTGTCGAGAAACAAACATGCCCATGCGTTCCACGATGTGGGTGCATGGGCATGGTTGTCCAGTCGGTTCGGCCCCTGTGGTCGAAGGACATGGGTTATCCACAGGTTCGGCGTGTCGTATGGATGCGGAAGCGGCTGCGCCTATCCGCATCCATACGGTCGGGGCTTCCTCCGGGATCGTTCCCTACTATTCCGCGGGAACGATGGAGACGATCTTCGGAGCCTTGACGATGACCTTGCGCGGCTCCTTGCCGCCGAGACGGTCGGCGACGGCCTCCAGGGCCTTCTTCTCCAGTTCCTTCGGGTCGATGTCCGGCGAGACCTCGAGCTTGGCGCGGACCTTGCCCTTGATCTGCACGACGGCGGTGACGCTGTCCTGTCCGACATAACGTGCGTCGGCCTTCGGCCACTGCGCATGGGCCAGCGATTCGGCGTGGCCGAGCCTGCTCCACAGTTCCTCGCAGATGTGCGGGGCGATTGGGGAAAGCATCAGGATCAGCGGTTCGACGGCCGCGCGCGGCACGGACTTGAGGCCGGTCAGATGGTTGTTGAGCACGATGAGCTTGGCGATGGCCGTGTTCGGGCGCATGGCCTCCATCTCCACGGTCACGTCGGCGATCGTGTTGTTCAGCAGTTTCAGCGTCTTCGTGTCGAGCTCACCATCGGTGACGCGCGTCTTGCCGGTGGTCTCGTCGATGACGTTGCGCCACAGGCGCTGCAGGAAACGCATGGATCCGACCACGTTGCGGGTGTTCCACGGACGGGATTCCGCCAGTGGGCCCATACCCATCTCGTACAGACGGAAGGTGTCCGCGCCATAGTTCTTGTACATGTCGTCCGGGGTGATGATGTTCTTCAGGCTCTTGCCCATCTTGCCGAACTCACGGTTGGCGTGCTGGCCGTGCCAGGTGAACGTCGGTTCGCCGTCGGCGTCGGCCGGTCCTTCGACCACTTCCGCCGCGGGCACGTACTGGCCGCGGTCGTCGGTGTAGGCGTAGGCCTGGATCATGCCCTGGTTGAACAGCTTGTGGAACGGTTCGGAGGAATCCACGTAGCCGAGGTCGAACAGCACCTTGTGCCAGAAGCGCGAGTACAGCAGGTGCAGCACGGCGTGCTCCACGCCGCCGATGTACAGGTCGACGCCGCCGGACTTGCCCGCGGTCTTGTTGTGTTCCGGACCCATCCAGTAGTCGAACTCGTCCTTCTCGACCATGTGCTTGGTGTCGGTCGGGTCAAGGTAGCGCATGTAGTACCAGCAGGAGCCGGCCCAGTTCGGCATGGTGTTGGTGTCGCGGTAGTAGGTCTTCTTGCCGTCGCCCAGGTCGAGTTCGACCTTGACCCAGTCCTCGTTGCGGCTCAGCGGAGCCTCCGGGTTCGATTCGGCATCTTCCGGATCGAAGGTCTTCGGGCTGTAGTCCGGCACGTCGGGCAGGTTGATCGGCAGCTGCTCGTCCGGCAGCAGATGCGGGGTGCCGTCCTCGCCGTAGACGATCGGGAACGGTTCGCCCCAGTAGCGCTGGCGGCTGAACAGCCAGTCGCGCAGACGGTAGCTGACGGTGCCCTTGCCGACGCCGGCGGACTCCAGCCATGCGTTCACCTTGTCGATGGCCTCATCCACGCGCAGGCCGTCCAGGCTCAGCGCGTCGCCCTTGGCCTTGGTGGCCTCCACGGAGGAGTTGATGACGATGCCGTCATGGGAGACGAACGGCGCCTTGCCCTCGTAGTTGGCGAGGTCGTCGTTGGATCCCGGAAGCGGCTTGACCGTGTAGATGACCGGCAGGCCGAACTTCGCGGCGAAATCGTAATCGCGCTGGTCGCCGCCAGGCACGGCCATGATGGCGCCGGTGCCGTAGTCCATAAGCACGTAGTCGGCGGTGAACAGCGGCAGCTTGGCTCCGGTGATCGGGTTGGTGGCGTACAGGCCGGTGAACAGACCGGTCTTCTCCCCCGCCTCGTCCACGCGGTCCTTGGCGGTCTTGGCTTCGGCCGCGAGACGGTACGCCTTCACGGCCTCCACCGGGGTGGCGTAGCCGCCCTTCCAGTTCTCCGGAGTGTTGTCGGGCCATGCGGCCGGAACGTCCTCCAGCAGCTGATGTTCCGGGGAGACGACGGCGAACGTGGTGCCGAACAGGGTGTCGGGACGCGTCGTGTAGATCTCCATGTCCTTGACGCCGCTCGGGGTCTCGACCTCGAAGTGGACGGAGGCTCCATGCGATTCGCCGATCCAGTTGCGCTGCATGAGTTTGACCTTCTCGGGCCAGTCGATGCTATCGAGGTCTTCGATCAGACGGTGTCCGTATGCGGTGATGCGCATGGACCACTGGCGCAGCTCGCGCTGGAACACCGGGAAGTTGCCGCGTTCGGACTTGCCCTCGGCGGTGACCTCCTCGTTGGCGAGCACGGTGCCCAGTCCCGGGCACCAGTTCACCGGGGACTTGGAGATGTACGCCAGACGGAACTCGTTGAGCACGTCGGCCTGCTGGGCCTCGGTCAGCTCGTTCCATGCCTTGCCCTCGAAACCGGGAATGGCGCGCTTGCCGGATGCGAACTGTTCGACCAACGTGCTGATCGGGCGCGCACATCCCTTGGAGCCGGACGGGTTGGTGGCGTCCTCGTCGTACCAGGCGTCGTAGATGCGCGAGAAGATCCACTGGGTCCAACGCACGTAGCCCGGGTCGATGGTCGCGAAGGTGCGGCGGTTGTCGAAGCTCAGGCCCATGCGGTGCAGCTGGCGGCGCATGTTGGCGATGTTCTGCTCGGTCGTGATGCGCGGATGCTGGCCGGTCTGCACGGCGTACTGTTCCGCCGGAAGGCCGAAGGCGTCATAGCCCATGGCGTGCAGCACGTTCTCGCCCTTCATGCGGTGGTAACGGCTGACCACATCGGTGGCGAGGTAGCCCAGCGGGTGGCCGACATGCAGACCCTTGCCGGACGGGTACGGGAACATGTCCATCGCGAAGTAGGAGGGGCGTCCTTCGGCGTTGCGTCCTTCGCCGTCCTTCAGATCGCCGTTGACGTTGGCGGCCCAGAAGGTGCCTTTGTCATCCCAGATCTTCTGCCATTTTTCCTCGATGTCCTGCGCCATGTTCGCGTTGTAGCGGAACGTCGGCTCTGCGGACTCGTTCGACTGCGCCTGCGCGCTTTTCTCGGTGTCACTCATAATGCATGAAATTAGCCGCGCAACTGGACACTGCGCAAGGGGATAATCATTATCCAAGAAGCTCGGGCGCCGCGCCTTCCCCGGCCGTCGCACATCACGATGCGTCGCCCGCGCCGTCGGCCTTATAACCGATCCGCTGGCGCATCGTTTCCGCCGCCTGTCTCCAGGTGCCGTCGGAGACCATCGACCGCAACGCGGCGTTGATCTGACCGATGAGCTCGTCCCGTCCTTGCCTCACGGCAATCACATACTCGTCATCGCCGAACGTCGCGCCGGAATCCTTCACGTATTCGTCGCCCGCGTCGGAGGCGAGTCCGGCCGCGACGGCGTCATCGGTTGCGACGGCGTCCGTCTCGCCGATCATCAGCGCGGTGACGCATTGGGGATAGGTGTCGCGTTCCTCGATGGCCACGCCGGCCGCGACGTTCCGAAGGCTGTCGGCGACCGCGGTCCCCTTGGTCGCGCAGACCGTTTTCCCGTTGGCGTCCCGGGTTTTCGTTATGCCGCTGGTTCCGTCGGCGCGCACCAGCAACGTTCCGTGCACGGCAAGGTAGGATTTGGAAACGGCGACGTCCTTGCCTGCGGCGTCATCGGAGGTGAACGAATCGACGACCATGTCGACGCTGCCGTCCGTCAAAGCGGAGACACGTGCCGCCGGAGTCAGTTGTTTGAAGACGACCTGTTTTTGCGCGTATCCCAGCATCTTCGCGACGTATTGCGCGACGGAAATGTCGAATCCCGAGTATTCGCCGCCGTGCAGATAGCCCAGACCGGGCTGGTCGGCCGCGACGCCGATGGTGATGGTCGGCCCCTGCGCAAGGCCATTGGTCACCACGGAAATGGACGTGCCGCATGCGGATGCGCCGAATGCGACCGCCACGGAGCATAGAAGGCACGCAGCCCTTTTCAGCATGCTTGGCATGGACGGAATCTCACTTGAACATGTGGGATCGGGTCAGGAACCAGGTGACGATGCCGGACGCCACCAGCGAGATCGCGATGATCACCAGGAACCCCCAGGGTTTGTCGGTCAGCGGCATGCCGAGCATGCCCTCCTGGAAGTTCATGCCGTACATCGAGAAGATCAGCGTGGGAATCGACAACGTGATGGAGATGATGGTGAAGATGCGCATCACGTTGTTCAAGTTGTTCGACACGATCGAGGCGAACGCGTCGGTCATGTTGGCAAGAACGCCGCTGTAGATGTTAGACATTTCGATTGCCTGTTTGTTTTCGGTGATGACGTCGTCGAGAAGGTCCTCGTCCTCCGGATACTGTTTGATGCGCGGCAGCGTCGTCAGCTTCTCCATCACGATTTCGTTCGATTTCAGCGAGGTGGTGAAATAGACCAACGTCTTGCTGAGCTCCAGCAGCATGAGGATCTCACGGTTCTGCATGGAATGGCGCAGCTTCAATTCGAGCTTGTCGCTTTCCCTGTCGATGATGCGCAGATACCGCAGGTACATGGTGGCGTTGCGGTACAGGATCTGCAGAATGAACCGCGTCTTCATGTAGGTGTTGAACCCGCGGATCGTTCCCTCCATGAAGGGATGCAGCACGGGCGTGTCCTGCATGCAGACGGTGATGATCGTCGATTGCGTGATGATGATCGACAACGGGATGGTCTCGTACCAGTCGCGTCCGCCGCGTTCCTCCACGGTCGGGATGTCGACGATGATCATCGTGTAGTCGTCCTCGACGTCGACGCGCGAGCGTTCCTCGTCATCCAGAGGCGCGCGCAGGTCGGCCAAATCGATGCCGGTTTCCATGGCCACGTTGGCGAGTTCCACATCGGTTGGTTCCGAAAGGCACAGCCAGGATCCGTTCTCGGGTTTTTGGATCTGCTCCACCTGGCCGTTAATCGTTCTGAACATTCTCAACATGTCTCTCACCCGCCTTTCGCGTTTTTCCTTCGCTGTGCGGCGGCCCGAATCGCAACCGTCCGGGCACACAACCTTCTCAAGGATAGTCCCACCTTCAGAATTTCGGCCGCGCATGGGCGAGATTTCATCGAGCGTTCATATTGTGGCGTGACTGCAATGGCATCTCCGGCATCATCCGGTGCACCGCGATCACCACGGATGCAAACGCGTGCGGCCGCGCCTTCCCCGATCGGACTCCGACACCGTCCGACATCATGGTCGGCGCGAATGGCACGGACGAGGATGCGTCCCATTGGGCGAACGGCTTCCGGTTCTCCGCTTCGTTGCGTTCCCATCCCAGAACGAGTCGCAAAGATTATTGGACGATCGGCTTCCATATGGGCATGTTCGGACCGCGCAGCTCCTGCGGGCCGTTTTCCCAATCCGCAAGCGCGGCGATCGCCGGCCCTTGGTTGAATGCGCCGAGGTGCCATTGCGCACCATGGGATGTTTCGGACACCGTCATCTTTGCCCAGAAGGCGTTGCGCATGGCGCCCAGATTGCTGAGATTGTCTGGATCCATGCCCATCAGCGTTTCGATGGTGGCGACGATCCACGAGCCGTGGCCGACCGCCAGCAGTGTGGTCGGAACATCGTCCCCGCGATGGCTTTCGACGATGTCGCGGATGGCTTTGGCGCCACGCAGTCCGGTATGGGCGCGGCTTTCCACGCCATGTTTGAGTTCCCCGCCGGTATGGGCGCGCCAGGAACGGTAGTCCTCCTCGTAACGTTCGAGAATCTCCTCGCGGGTCATGCCCTCCCACTCGCCGAAGCTGCGTTCGCGCAGCCGCTTGTCGAGTGTGACGTCGAGTCCCATCAGGTCGGCGAACGCGTGGGCGGTCTGTTGGGCGCGGAACAGGTCGGAGGAGATAACGACCATGCGGCGCGACGCCGCAGGAGCCTCGTCCACCTCGCTGAGATCGGCGGCGCGCGCGTCGTTTCCCGTCGGCTGCGTCAGCAGTTCATGATGTCGGGCCAAGCGCGAGACTTTCGCCCAATAATAGGTTTTCGCGAGTTCGTATGCGCTCTGATCGACCTGCCAGCGACCGACGATGTCAAGTGGGATGTCGATCTGCCCCTGCAATCGTCGTGCAAGATTGTAGGAGGTGCGTCCGTGCCGGAGGAACAATACTTCGTCGATCATGGTTTTATTCTAGGCGTAGACCGGGTACCACGTGTGCAGGCCCGTTGTCTATTGAGCAATGCAACGCCCATGTTGGTCCGGTAATTCTAGTAGCTCGTCGGCGAACGCTTCGGCGGGTCGGATTCAATGTGCAAGCGCAACACCCGTTTTCAAGTCAGATGTCTTTGATTGCAGTTTGGTGATTTTCCCGTCCCCTGCCCCGGTACTTATTGAGACGCGCGACGTCTTTGTTGATTCTGCGATTCCAACAGCTCGTTGGTGAATGCCTCGGCGGGGCCTGATTGGACGGTGATTGGGAATGGAAAGCGCCGAGGTTCTTATAGCGCCATGGAATAAGACCCGGACCATTCAATCTGCCGTGGAATCCACAGCGATCATGCCCTTGGCGGCCGTGGACGCAGATGCATGCCGACGACCCCTATATTGCCGGCCGGCATGTGCGACGAAAATAGCCAGCGCAAAGCGCATGGGCGCGGGAATGTCGTCAAACATCCCCGCGCCCATTGGAAACGACCGGATTCCGTCAGTCCTTGACGATGGTCTTGCCTGCGGTCGCACCGGACGCCAGGTCCTGGATTTCCGTGATCTCCAGCACCGGGATGGCCACGGGCTTCTTGGTGCCGCGCTCTTCGGCGAGCTTGACCTGCTCGGCGTACAGGTCGTCATCGGTGTGCAGCACGACATTGCCGCGGAAGCGGTAGCCCTTTTTCTGAGCGAGGTTCGCGACGGCGACGACCAGCTGGCTGCCGTCGAGCAGGTTGCGGTACATCTGTCCCGCGGTGCGCTCGTGGTATGCGAGGTGGTTGTCATCCAACGCGAAGATGCTCATCTTCGGACCCAAATCGATTTGACCGTCCTTGCCGACGGTCACGATCCACGCGAGGTTGTCCTTCAGGAATTCCTTCATATCAGCGGTGAGATTCGCCATATTGCCCATCCTTTCCCAAATCTGCGCCTTCACGATAAGGCGCGGTTTCAAGCCTACGTCAATGACGATTCCGACGCACGTTCGCGCAGCGTGAAGAACATCACATCGCATCACATGGGCGAATGGGGATGACAAACCTTTGACTGGATGGTTTGGTTTCCCGAGAGACCGCTAAGCAGGTGGATTTCTCCAATCACTGGATGATTTGGTCTCCTTACGAAGGCGCAAGCGTCCCTTTCATCCAGTGGCTGGATGATTCGGGCTTTTGAACGGCGGCTACGCGTCTCTTTCCCGCCATCCACTGGATGGTTTGGTCGTTTGGAACGGCATTCCGAAGATGAAATTCTCCAGTCACTGGGTGATTTGGCCCTCTACGGGGCTACCCAGTGGATGGATTCCGCCATCCACTGGATGTTTTGGTTCTCTGGAAGGGCTTTCGGCGGGTGGATTCCGCCAGTTCGTGGATGATTTGGTCGACTGGGACGGTGTTCGGCGGGTGAATTTCTCCAGCCACTGGGTGATTCGGTTTTTGAAGAGCCGCCAAATGGGTGGATTCCGCCACTTGCCGAGTGGTTCGGGCGGTCAGAGGCCCTTCTGGCGGGCGAATCACCCACCCGCTGGAATCAGCCGGAGATTCGCTGGAGGTTTCGAACTACCGCGAGACAGACCATCTGCTCATCATGTCACCCATCGGAGGATTCGGTCCGTTCAGAGACGGATGGACCGAAATCGTTTCGGCCGTAGTATCTGAAACAGGATTCGGGTCGGATTCCGGATGGAGATCGCTCATCACCGGCATTCGCGGATGCCTTTGGGATGACCCCGGCAAAGGCGGGAATG
>DKCF01000019.1:0-3282 GCA_002451435.1 Bifidobacterium sp. UBA6881
TGTCCGCGTGCGTGGTGCGGTGGCCTGTTCGGAGCCCACTGCTTCGTGGACCAGCGGCAGACGCATCTGATGCCAGACCACATGGCCGTGCGTCGAGGCGGAGACGCCCTCGTCCACGAAGCCCAGACGGGCGTAAAAGCCGATCAGACGTTCCTTGCAGGTGAGCACGATACCCTTGCGTCCCGCGATGGTGGCATCGAGAATCACACGCCGAAGCAGATGGCTGGCGCAGCCACGATGCTGGTACACGGGCGCCACGTCCACGCCGAAGATCATCTGNNGTCAGCCGCATCTGATACCACGTCGCGCCGCCGTGCGTCGAGACTGACACGCCCTCATTGACGAAGCCGAATTTCGCATAATACGCCAGCAGCCGTTCCTTGCAGGTCAGAACGAGCCCGCGTCTACCCTGCTTCCTCGCCGCGTCGATGGCCGTTTGCAGAAGCGTCCCCGCGCAGCCGCGGCCACGAAATTCCGGCACGGTGTCCACGCCGAAGATCATCTGCCAATCGCCATGCCCGTCATGCATCGACGCGTCGTCGTACATGACGTCGGCGAGATCCGGTTCGTTCGTCGTCATACCGTTGACGAAACCGACCAACGTGCCCTCTTCGACGGCCGAGGGAAAGCTGACGTCGTCGGCGTCGGTGCTGATCAGCAGCCAAAAATGATCGGGATACGTGGCCACGCGCGCGGTGAGGCTTTCGTTGCTCGCCGCCTCCGCCGGCGGGAAGCAGGCCGCCTCCACCGCCTCGATAGCGTCCAGGTCCTCCATCGTTGCATGTCGAATGAGCATGAGCATACTTTCTCGCAAGGTCTACCCAATCTCCACAATTCGGTATATGCCGGCAAAGAAAAACCGCGATCATGCGATATCGTGGCATAATCAAAAAGCCGGTTTTACGGCATCCGATAAGCGCTTATACGAAAAACCGATAACGAACGGCTCCTTTGGCCGCGCTGAACGCGGTACCATAGGCGCGTTTGTACAATCGTGACATCCATGTCCGGCATCGGCCGACATGACCGTGCCAGGCGTGCGCCGATCGGTGCGGAGCAATCGAAAGAACACGAAGGGAGGCGGCACATGCTCGACTGGTCGTTCATCACGCACTATGCGCCATTCTTCGTCACCGGCGCCGAAATGACGTTGTTCATCTCCGTATTCGGCATCGCGCTTGCGATCGTGATCGGTCTGGTGTGCGCGGGCATTGAAATCGCCCGCATTCCGGTGCTTCGTCAGATCGTGCGCGTCTACATCGAGCTCAGCCGAAACACCCCGCTGCTCGTGCAGCTGTATTTCCTGTACTTCGGCCTGCCGAAACTGGGCGTCGTCTGGTCGTCGGAGCAATGCGCGATCGCCGGACTCGGATTCCTCGGCGGCTCGTATATGGCCGAGGCCATGCGAGGTGGTTTGGAGACCATTCCGAACGTGCAGCGAGAATCCGCTTATGTGCTCGGACTGAGCCAATGGCAGACCCTGAGCCGCGTGATCGTGCCGCAGGCGATCAGCACATCCATCCCGGGCATCGTGGCGAACGTCATCTTCCTGGTCAAGGAATCGTCCGTCGTGTCGGCCATCGCGCTCGCCGACGTGATGTACATGGCCAAGGACCTTATCGGCATGTACTACAGCACCTACGAATCGCTGTTCCTGCTGATCGTGGCGTACCTGATCATCCTGTTGCCGATCTCCCTGTTCGGCACTTGGCTGGAACGGAGGTTCGACTATGAGCGGCGTTGAGATTCTGCTTCAGCCGGGCGTGTTCCCGCGCTTGCTGCAGGGCCTGTGGGTCACCGTGTGGATCGCCGTCGTGTCGGTGGCGCTGTCCGTTCCGGTCGGCTTGGTCGTCGGCTGGCTCATGACGATGAAGAATCCCGTCATTCGCGTGCTGACCCGCATTTACTTGGACTTCATCCGCATCATGCCGCAGCTTGCGCTGCTGTTCATCGCCTTCTATGGTTTCGCGCGCGCATGGAATTGGAATCTGGATGCGACCGGATCCTGCGTGCTGGTGTTCGTGCTGTGGGGCGGGGCCGAGCTGGGCGATCTGGTGCGCGGCGCGCTGGAATCGATTCCGAAGGTGCAGTATGAGTCGGCGTATGTGCTCGGACTCAATGGCTGGCAGACCTTCGTGAAGGTGATTCTGCCGCAGGCGTTGCGTCGTCTGCTTCCGGCGTCGGTGAACCTCGCCACCCGTATCGTGAAGACGACGTCGCTGGCCGTGCTGCTCGGCGTGGTCGAAGTGATCAAGGTCGGCCAGCAGATCATCGACGCGAACCGTTTCCAATACCCCAACGGCACGCTGTGGATCTACGGGGTGATTTTCTTCATGTACTTCATCGTGTGCTGGCCGCTGTCGATTGTGGCCCGCCGATTGGAAAAGAGGTGGTCGCATGACTGACGTGGCGAACAAGGAACGGACCGGGCAGGCGGAGCATGCCGGACAAACCGGTGGGGTGAGTCTTGAGGTCAGCCATCTGGTCAAGCGATACGCCAACGCCAGCAAGCCGGTGCTCGACGACATCTCCTTCACCGTGCCGCATGGCAAGGTGCTGGTCATCGTTGGCCCGTCCGGTTCCGGCAAGTCGACCTTGCTGCGCACCATCGCGGGGCTTGAACCGATTCAGGGCGGAACGATCGCGCTGAACGGCGATGTCATTGAAACCGGCAGGCCGGGCACCGAGTCCGCGGGACGCAGCAAACGAAGCAGCGAACTGCGCACCAAGGTCGGCATGGTGTTCCAAAGCTACGATTTGTTCCCGAACAAAACCGTGCTCGGCAATATCACGCTCGCGCCGACGCTTGTGCAGAAGCGCGACAAGGCCGAAGCCGAAAAGGAGGCCGTCGCGTTGCTTGAACGTGTCGGCCTCGCCGACCGAAAGGACGCGTGGCCGCATGAGCTTTCCGGTGGTCAACGCCAGCGTGTGGCCATCTGCCGTGCGCTGATCCTCCATCCTGAGATCCTGCTGTTCGACGAGGTCACCGCGGCGCTTGACCCGGAAATGGTGCGCGAGGTGCTCGACGTGATGCTGGAACTCGCGGATTCCGGCCAGACCATGCTCATCGTGACCCATGAGATGCCGTTCGCGCGTGCCATCGCCGACCGCATCATCATGCTGGACGGCGGCGGCATCGTGGAGCAATCCGATGACGCGGAGCGGTTCTTCACCGACCCGCAGACGGAACGCGCCAAGCAGTTCCTGCACACCTTCGAATTCAACAGACATCGCGCGAACGGCGAAGCCTGAGCGACGCGCGAATCCATGTGATTCGGCGGA
>DKCF01000019.1:3328-4225 GCA_002451435.1 Bifidobacterium sp. UBA6881
CGTCGTGCGGGTGGGTGAATCGGCCGGAGCCGGCACCATCACGGGACTACCGGTGCCGGCACCGCAAACAAATTTTGATGGCAGTCATCTTGTAGAGAGGAGAAACCATGACCGCATCAATCATCAGCAGAACAGTGAAAAGCATCGTGGCCGCAGGAGCCGCGCTGGTTATGATGGCCTCCGTGGCCGCATGCGGTCCGTCCGCAGCCACGCCGAGCGACGAGGCGTCTTCGTCGAGCGGTTCCAGCTCCACCAAGACCACCGCGCGCACGCTGGATCAGATCAAGAAGTCCGGCGAGCTCAAGGTTGCCGTGTTCTCCGACAAGGCACCGTTCGGTTACGTCGACAAGGACGGCAAGTACGCCGGTTACGACATCGTCTTCGCCGAGCGTCTCGCCAAGGACCTGGGCGTGAAGGTCAAGTACACCTCCGTCGATCCGGCCGCCCGCGTGGATGTGCTCACCTCCAACAAGGTCGACATCACCCTCGCCAACTTCACCGTCACCGACGAGCGCAAGGAGAAGGTCGACTTCGCCAAGCCGTACATGAAGGTCGCGTTGGGCGTCGTCTCTCCGGAGAACGCCGAGATCACCGACGTGAGCCAGCTCAAGGGCAAGACCCTGATCATTGCCAAGGGCACGACGGCGGAATCCTACTTCGAGAAGAACTACCCGGAGGTCAAGCTGCAGAAGTACGACCAGTACGCCGACGCCTACAACGCGCTGCTTGACGGTCGTGGCGACGCGTTCTCCACCGACAACACCGAGGTGCTCGCATGGGCGAAGTCCAACAAGGGCTTCAAGGTCGGCATCACCAAGCTCGGCGATGAGGACACCATCGCGCCGGCGGTCCAGAAGGGCAACAAGGAGCTGCTCAACTGGATCAACGATGAGATCG
>DKCF01000019.1:4246-4512 GCA_002451435.1 Bifidobacterium sp. UBA6881
GACAAGCTCGGCAAGGAGAACTTCTTCCACAAGGATTACGAGAAGACCCTGAAGCCGGTGTACGGCGACGAAGTCAGCCCGGATGACATCGTGGTCGAAGGCGGCAAGGTCGACTGACGTTTGGGTGTTTTCTCGGTTTGTTCGTGGCCGAGTCCTCAATCGCAGGTGACTAACCTGTTTCCATCCTCCCGTTCGCAATGCGGCGGGAGGTTTTTCTATGCGGTACCGCGTTCCATGCGCTGCCGGCGGGCGCTGCCGTCATCCAT
>DKCF01000019.1:4588-4747 GCA_002451435.1 Bifidobacterium sp. UBA6881
GGTCGCTGGGAATTTCCGCCGACTGTTTGAGGAGATTCATTTGGCATTCCTCTCTATGTAGGGTCGCTGAGCGTGACCAAGCGTCCGATTGGAGAGGTTTGTGTGGGTTTATCTCCGTGTGTGGTCGCTGAGCGTATGTAGGCGTCCGTTTGGTGAGAC
>DKCF01000021.1:0-1309 GCA_002451435.1 Bifidobacterium sp. UBA6881
CAGGATGTCGCGTGTTTCCTCGTCGGTTTTGTCGTACACGTCGACGTAGTGGCGCACGAATCCATCGAGATCGAGTAGCCGGATGGGAACGTTAGCGCGGTCCGCCTCGTACCGCGCCTCTTTGGTGAATCCTCCGGTGGAGACGTAGAGTCCGCGGTCACCTGCACGCAAGCCTCCGATGAAGGAGCGCATCGCCGGTGCTTCCATGGAGCCTTTGTGATGTTTGATTTCGACACGAATAATACGAATCCCGTCAGGCGGAATACATTCCGCGCGGCGGGATTATTCGTTGATTAACTCGGTAACGCGCCTTTGGCGTTATCATCATGCGGCCGGCATATGGCGACAACGCTCAGACGAGCATGGCCTCGATGTTGTTGCCTTCCGGATCATGCACGAAGGCGGCGTAGTAGGTCGGACCGTAGTTCGGGCGCGGACCGGGCTCGCCGTTGTCGGTGCCTCCGTTGGCAAGACCGGCCTCGTAGAACGCCTTCACGGCGTCATCGTCGGCCGCCTGGAACGCCACATGAATAGGGGAGACGGCATCGCCATCGGCGGCGGTGCTCACCCACACGGCGGAACCATCCTTGGCCACGAAAGCCTGGACACCCGGGAACGCCGGACCCTTGCCATAGCCCAGCGGAGCCAAAGCGGCCTCGTAGAACGCCTCTTCCTTCTCGAAATCCTTCACCTTGACGGTCACGTGATTGATCATGGCATTGTTCTTTCGCCCATGGCCCATACAGGCCTCGCTTCAAATCATAGGACGCAAAACCATATGACGGAAGAGCGCACGATAAAGTGCCTTGGTTACCGCGAGGAAACTCTTGGACGATGCCGTTGTCCGCGTGACCGACCATTGCAACTGATAGATTCCAAAAAACGAATATGATGAACGATGTAAGATGATAGTAGTTGATTGTCTTACAATATTAAGTATTGGATGAATGGAGGAGCTATGACGATGTCATCAGTGACGGTTCGGGTGGATTCTGATACCAAGCAGAGGGCTTCCGATATCGCGGAGGACTTCGGTTTCGACCTTTCCAGCGTGACCCGCGCCTTCTACCGGCAGATTGTTCGCGAGAAGCGCATCCCACTGAATCTTTCGTACCAGGGCACGATTCCGACTGAGACGCTTTCCGCTCTGCAGGAGGCCCATGAGCGTTCCGCGAAGAGCAATCCGCGGTTCCATACGGCCGATGAGATGTTCGATTCCTTGGGAATCTGATTATGCTCAATGCGGAATACACGAAGGCGTTTCAGCGTGACATCAAACGTTTGAAGCGCAAACATGTTGATTTCACGG
>DKCF01000021.1:1351-4059 GCA_002451435.1 Bifidobacterium sp. UBA6881
GTCATCCGATTGGTGCTCGAAGACACGGATGAGGCGAAGGAAACGCTCCGCCGACGTCATCGCGCGCATCGTTTGCAAGGTGGCGAATGGGAGCGCGTGATTGAATGTCACGTCGGCAATGCCGGTGACTGGCTCGCTGTTTGGATTCGGGAAGATGGTACGGCTTGGTTTCTTCGCACGGGCAGTCATGAGGAGATATTTGGCGGTTGATGCAGATTTGAACCGCAGTTCTGAAGGTGAGTGAAATATCTAGGCAAATCCTTCATAATGCTTTGACTTTGATGAGGAATCCTCCGCGTAGAATTCCCTCTGAAGTTGTGCCTTAGGATTCGTCTGACTGGTGTCGGGGATTTTGGAAGAAATGTCGTTTCTGTGGATCAGTTGATACGGAAAGACGTTTGCTGGCACGGATATTTTTCATTCCCGCAAGGTGAATTGGAAGGGGCCATCGGCGATGGAGCCGATGCGCATGCGCGCGCCGAAACGCCCCTCGTATACGGGAACGTTTCCCGAACGCAACGCCTCGTTGAATCGGATCCACGTCAGATTCGCATGCTCGTCGTCGGCATCGTGCGAAACCAACCGCGGTCGTCCCACAGACTGGCGTCGCAACGACGTGAGCGGCTGCGGAACCGACAGGATCTCGCCGCGCATCTCCTGCACGGACAACGTCAAACGCCCCTGCGGCCCGTCGAAGCAGCGCAAGGTCAGCACGTGATGCGCCATCCTGGAGATCGCGGACCCGTCATCGTCCGGCTCCGCCTCGACGGTGAGCAGCAATCCCGGGCCGATCTGCCGCAAATCGAACGTCGGGTCCACCGTACCCAACTCGTTCAACACGGTGACGCTCGCCTCGGCGACGCGTTGCGCGCAAACCCTCATCATCCACCCACTTTCCAATCAACATAAGTCAAGACCACAGATCATCACGCTCACAGACGTCGAATTATTCGCCCGATGCGACGAATTCGCGGATGGCCGCGACTGCCCGCGCGCGCTGCCTCGCCGCGCTGATGGTCGCCTCGCCGTCGCCCCGCTGCCGGCCATAGCTGCCGAACCGCGCATGATTGCCGCCGCGAATCACCCGCTCGGTATACGCCCTCGGCATGAGCCTGCGCGCTTCGCGGACCTTCGCGCGGTTGAGCACGCCATCGTCGCTCCCATAAAGGGAAAGCACACGCAGATCCGTGCCGCTCAGGTCCGCGGTCGAATAGGAGGCCAACAGAACCAGTCCGTCCCACGCGTCCGCATGCTTGCCGGCGTAGCTCGCCGCCATCGCTCCGCCAAGGGAGTGGCCCGCAAGATACCAATGCCTGTACGACCCATACGCGTTCGCGGAACGTACGTCTTCGGCGCGGTCGATGCCGAAGAACGCGAGATTGGCGGGCATCCTCACCAGAAAACAGTCGACCCCCGCGGCCGCGGCCTCATGCATGAGCGGCGCGTAGGCGCTCGCCTCCACCTTCGCTCCCGGGTAGAACACCAACGCATCCTCGGTGCCGGGACCATCGAACTCCCACCCATGTTCGAAGTCGGAGACCCTGACCGCATCATCCGAACGCAACGCGGAACCGACGCCGACCGCATGATAGTAGTCGTTGACATACCAGACGCACCCGGCAGCCACGACCAGCAGCACCGCCACGAACGCGGACAACACACGGAACAATCCATGACGCTTCTGACGCTTTTCCAACGATCCTCCAAAACACAACGACCATATACAACCGACGCGGAACGCCTGCGACCGACATCGGCACGGAACACAAGCATCCGGCGCGGATTGCGGAACGGGCAGCGCGGGGCGATCCAACACAACTGCAGGTGTCCCGTTGCAGGCCTGCAACCGAATCCACGGCAACACCCCGCGAGCGCGGATGCCATGAACGTGGATGCCGCGAACGCCAGCCGTACCGCATTGTATTCGGCGCGCCTTACTATGCGAAGCGAACGCAAACAACCATCATCACGCCGACCGGCGGCACAAGCCCGATCCGGCCGCATGAAGCCGATCGGCCAAACGAAAGAACATGATGAGCGAAACAAGCAACACCATCCGCAAGGCGAACGTGACGCCCGCGGTGACCCCATGGGGCAAGAACCGCGTGAAGGAGACCGAAACCGGCAAACACGTGCTGATCATGCCGGGCATCGGATACACCGTCGACCGGCCGCTGCTGTACTGGGCCGCGCAGGCGCTCGCGGCCGACGGCTGGTTCGTCGACCGGCTCGACCTCAAACTGACCGAAAGCGTGGAATTTCCCGAAATGATCGCGTGCATGGAACGCGTGATCGACGAATGGTCGACTGCCGCGCGCGAACACGCCGCGGAATCCGGTGAGGAGCCACGACTGCTGGTCGTCACCAAATCGCTGTCGACACTGTCGTTCCCGCACGCGGCGAAACTCGGACTGCGCGTCGTGCTGCTCACGCCGGTCCTCAACCCGCCGCCGTTCGACAAACACAAGTCCATCATCCCCGCGCCGCTGCCGGCGCCGAACAAATATCCGATGCCGCTGATCTGCGCGGGCGACGCCGACCCGTACTTCGACGCCCGCAAGGCATGCCTGCTCACCAGCCATGTGCGCACGTTCGCCGGAGCCAACCATTCCATCGAAACGCCCGACGACTGGAACACGTCGCTCGACTACCTCAAACAGGTCACCCAGGCGATCGTCGACTACGCCGGCTGAACCATCCCGCATACA
>DKCF01000021.1:4195-9978 GCA_002451435.1 Bifidobacterium sp. UBA6881
GGGACGTGACGATACAGACGACAACGCACGCAACACAGGACGCGACGGCCCGAAAACGCATCCTCGCGCTCGCCGTTCCCACCTTCGGGCAACTGGTCGCCGAACCGGCCTTCGTGCTCATCGACACCGCCATCATCGGGCACGTCGGCGATGCCGCGCTCGCCGGACTGTCGATCGGCTCCACCATCGTGCTGACCGTGGTGGGGCTATGCGTCTTCCTCGCATACGGCACCACATCGAACGTGGCGCGGCTGCTGGGCGCCGGCCGGCGCAGGGAAGGTTTGGAGGCGGGCGTCGCCGGATTATGGCTCGCGCTCGCGATCGGCGTGGCGATAGCCTTGGCGCTTCTGATGTTCGCGCGGCCGCTCTGCATGATGATGGGCGCGCGCGGCGCCGTGCTCGACAACGCCGCCGTCTATGTGCGGTCCGTGGCATGCGGCATTCCGGGCATGCTGCTCGTCTACGCGGCCAACGGCATCTTCCGCGGATTGAAGAAGATCGGCATCACCCTGTTCGCCGCCATCACCGGCGCGGTGCTGAACACCGTGTTCGACCTGATACTGGTCGTCGGCTGCGGCATGGGCGTGCTCGGCTCCGGCCTGGGAACATTGGCGGCGCAGTGGATCATGGCCTTGATGCTGGTCGTGCCGGCCCTCGTCTGGGCGCGCCGCGAAGACGCCCGCGTCATGCCGAATCCCGCGGCCATACTGTCGAGCGCGGGCGACGGACTGGTGCTGTTCGTCCGCACGCTCGCATTGCGCGCATGCCTGGTGGCCACCGTCGTCCTCGCCGCGCATATGGGAACGCGCGTGCTCGCCGCATACCAGGCGGTCAATTCCACCTGGAACTTCGTGCTGAACATGCTCGACTCCATCGCCATCGCGGGGCAGACCCTGGTCGCCACCGAAATCGGCGCGGGAAGAAAACGCGGGGCCATGGCCATGACGCGCGCGGCAAGCCATGCGGGACTCCTCGGCGGCGTGATCGTGGGTTGCGGACTGGTCGTGTGCGGTCTGGCCGCACCGGCGCTGTTCACCACGAACGAAACGATACGGGGCCTGATCACGGTCGGCATGGTCGTCGTCGGCATGACCCTGCCGCTCGCCGGATGGATGTGGGCGTTGGACGGCATCCTCATCGGCGCCGGCGACTACCGGTACCTCGCCGCCACCTGCACGGCCACCGCCGCGGTATATCTGGCATGCCTGGCCGGCCTCGGGCACCTGTGCGACGTATGGGACGCCGATGGCCATATGCGCATGGCGGCGCTCTGGCTGGCGGTGAACCTGCTGTTCGTCGGACTGCGCGCGCTGTTCAACGGATTGCGCGCACGCTCCGGCGCATGGATCCGCGCATGACGGCATGACGATATGGCCCATGCCCCCAAGGTTCCCATGGCCAGACGATGCGCTATGAAAGACATATGCGCATCGTATTGCAGAAAGTAAGCGAAGGAACCGTCGACGTCGCCGACGGGACCACCGGAGAGGCCGACCCCACATTCGACCCACAGCACATCGGCAACGGCTACGTGCTGCTCGTCGGCGTGGAGGACGCCGACGGCACGAAACAGGTCGACTGGCTCGCCCGCAAGATCGCCAACCTGCGCGTCTTCGAGGACGCGGACGGCAAAATGAACCGTTCCATCCACGACGTCGGCGGCAGCGTGCTCTCCATATCGCAATTCACCCTGTACGCGGACGTGCGCAAAGGCAACCGTCCAAGCTTCGTGAAAGCCGGCGAACCCGTCCACGCCGAACAGGTCTGGCACGAATTCAACGACGCGCTGCGCGCGCAAGGCCTCGAAGTCAAGGAAGGACGATTCGGCGCGCACATGCGCGTGAATCTCGTCAACGACGGCCCCGTCACCATCATCTACGACACCGACGAACTCGGCATATGACCGACGACGCCGGCCAACGGAACACCGCCCGGGCAAACCGCCCGGCAGACCACGCGCCGGCGCTCGTCCGGCCGGACGCGGAATAGACGCGGCGGCACCGCACCGGACGCCATGCAGAACGGTACGTCTCCCGGCGAAAGGTTATCCGGCGCTTGACCTAGGGTGAAAGACATGGGAATCGAAAACAATCGCAAACTGATCGTCAACTGCCTGCCGTTGACGCCATCGGAACAGGCGCGGTTCACGCGCGCGGCCAAAGGCGTGCCGCAGGAATTCGTAGGCGACCCATCGCAACGCGGCGACATGCAATGGCACGCCAACATCCCCGAGGAACTCAAGGAACGCGCCACCGCGGTCATCGGCAACATCGCGCCCGAGGAATGCGCGCAATGCCCCAACCTCGAATGGCTGCAGACCTGGAGCGCCGGCGTCGACCGCTACCAGAAACCCGGCGTCCTCCAACCCGGATCCATGCTCACCAACGCCTCCGGCGCATACGGCCAAAGCGTCTCCGAACACATGTTCGCCAGCATGTGGGCCATCATGAAGAACCTGCACATCTACGCCGCGGGCGACGCCGACGCCCGATGGCAGGACGCCGGACGGGCCATCAGCCCCGAAGGCCTCACCGCCCTCATGATCGGCACCGGCGACGTCGGCTCCCATTTCGCGCGCCTATGCAAGACCATCGGCATGGAAACCATCGGCATCCGCCGCAACCCCAGCGTCGAAGCCAAAGGCGTCGACCACATCGTCGGATTCGAATCCCTCGACGACGTGCTGCAATACGCCGACGTGGTCGCCATGAGCGTGCCGTCCACGCCGGCCACCCACCACCTGCTCAACGCCGAACGCATCGCCAAACTCAAAACCGACGCCATCGTCATCAACGCCGGCCGCGGCGACGCCGTCGACCCCGACGCGCTCGCGGACGCATTGCGCGAAGGCCGTATCCGCGGCGCCGCGCTCGACGTCACCGAACCGGAGCCGTTGCCGGCCGACTCGCCCCTGTGGAAGGAGCCGCGCTGCCTGATCACCCCGCATGTGGCGGGCGGCAACCATCTGGCGATTACGGAACAACGCATCATCGCCATCGCATTGGGCAACGTGCGCTGCTACGCCAACGGGCAGTCGCTCGACAACCGCGTGCCGCTCAAGGGCTGAGCGCCCCATGCATGCGAGTCCCGCACGCGGGATCCGAGAAAAGGCACGGGTATACTGTGAAGGGTGATTGTGGAAGGCATGCCGAAGCGTTCCATGGACGTATCGGCATGCCTTTTTCAGTTGGCAACTGAACGCGCCGATGCCAACGTACTCTAAGATAAACCGACGTGGAACACCTGACCGAAGAACTGCTTGAACGTCTGCTGGCAAGCTCGGACATCGCCGAGTATCTCGACAGCCAGGCGGTGCATGAATACCATCTGACGGATTACCTGTTCGCGCTGATGAAGTCGCATGGGCTGACCCGCGCCGATGTGGTGCGCGGTTCCGGCGTCAACGCGACGGTCGTATACGATGTGTTCGCCGGCAAAAGCAGGCCGGGACGCGACCACGCCATCATGATCGCCTTCGGCCTGGAATGCGATTTGAAGGAGACCCAGCGGCTGCTGCGTCTCGCGGGGGCCGCGGAACTATGGTGCAAGCAACGCCGCGACGCCATCATCATCTGGTGCATCAACAAGGCCTTCGACCGTCTGGCCACCGACAACGAACTGTGTCGCATGGGGGAGAGGCCGCTGCTGCAGCCCAAGTAGCCTCATGATGCGAATCTCGCGCGGGATCCACGCGACTCCCTGAGGCTCTCAGGCCATGTTTCGGATCTGGAACCATGCCGCGAACGATGCCGTCCCCGCGCCATAATCGTCGGCAAGCTGATATGCGGCGGCCCGCGGACCGGCGGAACACGACGAATGGGTGGGCGGCATGATGATGCGACGGACGCCATGGAACGCCGAAATATGGTTTACTGGCATTGTCGGCGCCGTATGCCGCGGCGCGCACGGTCGATCGGAAAGCCGGTAATCCACATGGAAGACAAACAGGTCATGCACGCCATGAGCCTCGATGACGCGTACCACGTCGAACGCGTGCTCGCGCGCGGGGCCGGCGGCGTCACCGAAATCGTCAGCATCGGCGGGACCGGACCGTTCGTGCGCAAAAAGATCCCCCTGCAATTGGCGCGGCGCAACGTCTGGTCGACGCTTGGCGAATGTTCCGGCAGCCGTCTGCCGCATGTCGAGGCCACCTACGAGCTTCCCGACTGTTTCGTGGTGGTGGTCGACTACGTCGAAGGCGACCCTCTGGAGGACGTGGTGTCCCGGCGCGGCAGGTTCGCCCTGCACGACGCCATCGCGTTGATGGGGCAGATCGGCGAGGCGGTCGGCGAACTGCACGCGCATGGCATCGTCCACCGCGACCTTTCCCCGAAGAACATCATCATCGCGGCGGACGGCGCGCACATCATCGATCTGGGCATCGCGCGCATGCGGGCGGAGCATACGGGCGGCCACGACACGACGATCCTTGGCACATGGGGATTCGCACCCGCCGAACAATACGGTTTCGCGCAGACCGACGACCGCTCCGACATCTACTCCATGGGGCGTCTGCTCGGCTACGCGCTGACGGGATGCTATCCGACCGATTCCGAATACGAACGTCTGCTCGACGACGACACCGTGGTCGACGCGCACACCCGTTCGGTGATCGCGCGCGCATGCGCATTGGAACCCAGCGCCCGCCAACAGACGGTCGGGCAATTCGTCGACGAGCTTTCGGGAAAGACGCCGATTCCCGAATCCGAAGACGGGACGGATTCGCGGATGGCACGGGACGCGGCCGCCGATACACGGCAAACCACGGGCGGGAGCACCGCCGAAGACGGGTTCGTCAAACGGCTTCGGTCGAAAATGCGGGCGATGCCTTCCACGACGCGCGTCGCATGCATCTGCGCGATGCTGGTCTGCGCCGCGCTCGTCATCGCGCTGCTCGCCGGCGTATCCATGGGCGTGTACCGCCATTTCGCGGCCAGCGGGGCAGGCAACGCCGCCGAAACCGCGCGGAACGACGACGCTTCCGGCACGTCGCAAAACAAGGAAGGCACATCGGAACCATCGCAATCGCGGAATGATGTCGCGCAATCGGAGAAAAGCCGGAGCGCGGCGACCGGCAATCCGCTGGCCATCGGCGAATCCGGATGGCATGCGAACGGCGGATACGTGCATTACGCGTACGAGCTGCGCAACACCAGCGCCAGCACGGTGGTCGCATTCCCGCAGGTGACCGCCGTCGGCAAGGACGGCAACGGCAACATCCTCTTCTCCGAAGACTACGTGGGCATGCGCATCCTTCCCGAACAAACCGTGTGGGTGACCGGACAGGCGGGCAACGGCGGGGAAAACCCCGCCAGCGTGACGTTCCGGACGGCCGATCCGTCCGCCGACAACATGACCGAGAACAAGAACGAGAAGGCATGGCGGTTCACCACGAGCGCGTTGCACGCCAACCAAGGCGACGGCACCACCAACTTCTCCGGCGAGATCGGCGTCGGTTCGCGCGGGGACGGGTCGGATGGGTCCCAAGTGCGCGTCTCCTTGGTGCTGCGCGGCAAGGACGGTTCCATCGTGTATGGGGATTTGACGTACGTGCCGCTTCCCTCCGATGGACGACGCCAATCGTTCACCATCATGGAGCCGACCGCGGATCTGCCCGCGTACAGCACCTTCGAAGTGCACGCGCAGCTCGAATGAAACGGCATCGCACAGGCTGGGCAAACGAAAAACCGCGCCGCCACGCAAGGCGGACACGCGCGACCGGCATGCGTGGCGGCCGAATGGGCAAATGGTTTCCTGCCATAGGTGCCACAGGGCTTTTTCAG
>DKCF01000021.1:10049-11280 GCA_002451435.1 Bifidobacterium sp. UBA6881
CGCAGTTGATTAGGCCAGCCGCCACATAGCCGAGGGCGAGCCAGACGCCCGCCACGAAGAACCAGATGATATTGACCAGCAGCGAGCCGATGCCGCCGCCGTACCGCACCGTCTTGCCGAACGGCGTCAATGTCAGTCCGGCCATCTTGAACGCCTGGATGCCGAACGGGATGCCGATGATCGTGACGCATAGGACCAGACCGATGAACGCCCACGCGGCGGCGATCGCCAGGCCGCCGAAAACCAGCCACAGAATATTGCCGATGAGTCTCATAGTGCAATCCTAACGGATACGGAGGCGCGGAAAATCAGTGATACCCTGAAATGAACCCTGATTTACCGTCCACGCTTCCTATGATGTTATGCGTGGAAAAAGCAGACAAGGTATTGACATTGGGCAAATGGCAACGGGCGACGGAATGGCCGTTGACGGTATTGGCGCTGGTGTTCCTCTTCGCGTATTCGTGGGAGATCCTCGCGCAAAGCCACATCGCGTTGTGCGAGGCGACGATCAACGTCATCTGGGTGGTGTTCGTCATCGACTACGTCGTGTCGATCAGCGTGGCCGACGACAAGAAGACGTGGTTCAAGAACAATCTGCTGCTGCTCGCCTCGATCATACTGCCGATATTCCGCCCGCTGCGCCTCATCAGGCTGGTGGCGGTGCTGAACGTGCTCAACCGCACCAGCGGCATGGCCGTGCGCGGCCGCATCACCATGTACGTATGTTCCAGCGTGACGTTGCTGATCTACGTCGGATCGCTGGCCGTGCTCGACGTGGAACGGTACGCGCCGGGCGCGAACATCACCGATTTCGGCAAGGCGCTGTGGTGGTCGTTCGTCACCGCCACCACCGTCGGATACGGCGATCTGGCGCCGGTCACCTGGGAAGGCAAGTGCATCGCGGTGGGATTGATGCTCGCCGGCATCGCGCTGATCGGCGTCATCACGGCGACGCTCGCCTCGTGGATCGTCGACCGGGTGAGCGACGAGGCCGGCAAACGCGCCGACAAGTCCAACGACGAGACGGAACGGCTGAAGGCCAGCGTCGACGAGCTGACCGCCACCGTCGACCAACTGCGCGATGAGATCGCGCGCCTCGACAGGCCGCAGCGGTGAACCGGCCCGTCCGCGGCCAATCCATGGGCGCGGACGGCTGCGGTGATCGGACGCCGCGGTCCGGCATGGTGGGGCACTTGCCGGGATGCGCGTTCGGATTGCACGATGCCGC
>DKCF01000113.1:0-1556 GCA_002451435.1 Bifidobacterium sp. UBA6881
CGCCGTATCGGTCGTATCGCTGTTCTGGACGCCGTACCACTTGCTGGCGACGGACGGCTACCATGTGTGGTCCTCGCCATCCGCCGCGCATCCGCTGGGCACGGACGGCGTCGGCTCCGACGTGCTGAGCTGGCTGATGGCGGGGTCGCGCACCAATCTGGCGATCGCCCTGCTCACCGTATGCGTCGCGGCCGCGCTCGGCCTGCTGCTCGTCGCGGCCATGGTGTCGCGCAACAGCGCGTTCGCGTCCACCTCGGTGGTCGTCGTCGATGCGCTGATCTCCCTGCCCACCGTGCTGATCGCATTGATCCTCACCGTGCCGTTCGGCGCATCCGCCGCCGTCATCGTCGTTTCCTGCGGATTCGCGTACGGCATGAATCTGGCGAGGATCCTGCGCCCCGCGGCCCTGCTCGCCGCGCGCTCGCCATACGTCGAGGCGTCGCTGTGGGCCGGTGCCCGGCCGATCCGCGTGTTCTTCACGCATGTTCTGCCGAACACCCTGCCCGTGCTCAGCGTGCAGCTTTCCATGAGCGCGGGCACGTCGCTGCTCGCCGAAGCGGGATTGACCTATCTCGGCGTGGGCGTCGGCTCGGGCGTTCCCAGCTGGGGGCACTCCCTGGCCACATCGGTCAGGTTCATCAGCATCTATCCGACGGCCGTGCTCTGGCCCGGCCTGGTGGTGACCGTGGTGGTCATCGCGCTGAACCTCTTCGGCGACGCGCTGCGTGACGCCATCGACCCATTGACGAATCCGGCATTGAGGAACATCGCATGAGCGTGCATATTCACAACCTTGATATCTCCATCAACGGCAATCCGATCGTGCATGATGTGGAACTGGCCATCGCGGACGGCGAACGCGTCGGACTGATCGGATCGTCCGGTTCCGGCAAATCGATGATCGCCAAGGCCATGATGGGCATCCTTCCCGAAACGGCGCGGGTGCGCGGCGGCATCGATCTGGATGGCACGCATGCCGTCGGCGCCACCGACGAGACCATGGCCGATCTGCGCGGCCGCTACATGGGCATGGTGTTCCAGAATCCATCCGTCGCGTTGAATCCCGTGATGACGGTGGCGCAGCAGGTCGGCCTGCCGCTGTATTTGCATTACGACCTGACGCTCGAAGAGCGCGTGGAGCGCGTCAAGGCGATGCTGGCGAAGGTCGGACTCGCCGAGGACGTGCTGCTCAAATACCCGCATGAGCTTTCCGGCGGACAGCAGCAGCGCGTCGGCATCGCCACCGCGCTGATCACCTCGCCAAGGCTGATCATCGCCGACGAGCCGACCACGGCCTTGGATTCGATCACGCAACGGCAGATCGTCGATCTGCTGACTTCGCTGGTCGACGACGCCGGCGCGTCCATGCTGTTCATCACCCACGATTTCTCGGTGCTCAAACGCGCCACCACGCGCTGCTACGTGCTGTCGGAAGGGCGTGTCGTGGAATCCGGGGCGACCGACGCGCTGCTGGCGCGTCCCGCAACGCCCGAGGCCGCGCATCTGGTCCGTGCCGCGCGGGAACTGTCGCTCGACATCGAAGGAGGACGATGATG
>DKCF01000113.1:1609-5784 GCA_002451435.1 Bifidobacterium sp. UBA6881
GCAATGCAAACAGGTGCTGTTCGGCGTGGACGTCACGGTCCACGCGGGGGAGTGCCTTGCCGTGATCGGCGGCTCCGGATCGGGCAAGACCACGCTCACGCGCGTGCTGCTCGGCTTGGAGAAGGCCGATGCCGGCGACATCCGCTATCAGGGAGATCCGCTGCGCGGGGAAACCGTGCGACGGTTGCGTGGCATGTCCGGACTGGTGTTCCAGAATCCATTCGATTCGTTGGACCCACGATGGCGCATCGAACGTTCCATCGCCGAACCGCTTCGGCTTCACCACCGCGATTGGCCGTCCGAACGGATCGCCGAATGCGTCGATGACGCGCTGCGCATGGTGAGTCTCGACCCTGGGCGGTATGCCGGCCGATTCCCCATGGACCTGTCGGGTGGCCAGGCGCAGCGCGCCGCGATCGCGCGGGCCATCGTCGACCATCCGGCGGTGCTGCTCGCCGACGAGCCGATGAGCGCCATCGACGTCGCCGCGCGCGTGCAGATCCTCGAATCGTTCGAGGCGATCCGCAAGGCCGAGCCGGACATGGCGCTCATCATGGTGTCCCATGATCTGGGCGTCGTGCAGCATATCGCCGACCGCATCATGGTGGTCCACGACGGGTACGTCGTGGAAGCCGGAACGTCCGCGCAGGTATTGGAGAATCCGGAAAACGACTATACGAAACGGCTGATCGACGCCGCCTCGATATGATGGACGGCCGCCGACGGTGTAACCATACTGTCCGCCATTCGGACACCGATTGGTTTTCGCCGCCGGTGGGCGTGCTATTGTATGAGCCATGTTCAATTTCTCATGTTGTTGCTGTCGCTGACCACCCGCCCGAGAGGCGCGCGGTTCATCGAAGCATAACTTGAGATAGGACATTCCTCAGAGCATCCGCAAGCAGGCGGAATGCAATCAGATTCTTCGCGATCAAGGAATTCTCATAGGCGCATACCCGCATCATCGATGCGATGGACGCCATGAGCGCAAAGCATCGAACTCCGGTGCAAGGTCCTGTTTCCAGCGTTGCGCGAACGCGGCCGCGGACTTCTCGGAATGTGAAATCATCCATCGGAACATTCACAACACCACGAAGCACCACACCAAGGAAACGCCATGACCATCCACAACTCGCTCGCCGAACTCATCGGCGGCACCCCGCTCGTCAAACTCAACCATGTAGCCGAAGACGTCAACGCCACCATCGCGGTGAAAGTCGAATACTTCAATCCGGGCGGATCCTCCAAGGACCGCATCGCCGAACGCATCATCGACGCGGCCGAGCGCAGCGGAGAGCTCAAGCCGGGCGGCGTGATCGTGGAACCGACATCCGGCAACACCGGCGTCGGACTGGCATTGGTGGCATTGCAGCGCGGCTACCGCACGATCTTCACCCTGCCGGACAAGGTCTCCGAAGCCAAGCGCGCGGTATTGCGCGCATACGGCGCCGAAGTGATTGTGACCCCCACCGATGCCGGCCCGGACGATCCGCGCTCCTACTACCAAGTGGCCGAACGTCTGGCCAAGACGATTCCCGGAGCGTACCGCCCGAACCAGTACGACAATCCGAACGGACCGGAAAGCCATTACCACACCACGGGCCCGGAGATCTGGGAGGCCACCGACCACAAGGTCACGCATTTTGTGGCCGGCATCGGCACCGGCGGCACCATCTCCGGAACCGGACGCTATCTCAAGGACGTCTCCCACGGTGCGGTGCAGGTGATCGGCTCCGATCCGGAAGGCTCCATCTACTCCGATCCGAACGACGTGCACCAGTACAAGATCGAAGGCGTGGGCGAGGACTTCTATCCGAAGGCGTTCGACCGCGATCTGCCCGACGAGATCGTGCAGGTCACCGATGCCGAAGCCTTTGAAATGACCCGCCGCCTCGCCAACGAGGAAGGACTGCTGGTCGGCGGCTCATCCGGCATGGCCGTCGTCTCCGCGGTCAAATACGCCCGCGAGCACAAGCTCGACGAAAACCAGCTCGTCGTCGTGCTGCTGCCGGATTCCGGTCGCGGCTACATGGAGAAGATCTTCAACGACGACTGGATGCGCGCCAACGGATTCGCCGACGTCGTGGAACGCACCACCAAGCCAAGTCTCGCCGAACAATATCTGTAAACCATCCATCCAATATGACAATCATCCACACCACGCAAACCATTCGATATTTCCAAGGAGTTCCCATCATGACCATCGCGACCAACACCGAAGCCCTCAACGCCAGCGCCCTCTCCACCCGCGCCATCCATGCGGGCCAGGAGCCCGACCCGACCACCGGCGCCGTGGTCACCCCAATCTACATGACCTCCACCTTCAAGCAGGACGGCGTCGGCGGACTGCGCAACGGCTACGACTACAGCCGTTCCATCAACCCGACCCGCAACTCCTTCGACGCGCAGCTCGCCGCCGTGGAGGGCGCGAAATACGCGCTGAGCTTCGCCTCCGGACTCGCGGCCATCGACGTGCTGCTGCGCGCCACCGTCAAGCCGGGCGACAACATCCTGCTCGGCAACGACGTGTACGGCGGCACCTACCGCCTGCTCTCCAAGGTGTTCGTGCCGTGGGGCGTCGGCCTCGACGTGGTGGACATCACCGACACCGCCGCCGTCTCCGCGGCGCTCGCCAAGAAGCAGTACAAGTACATCTGGGTGGAGACCCCGTCCAACCCTCTGCTCAACATCACCGACATCGCGGCCACCTCCGCGGTGGCGCACGCGCACGGCACCAAGGTCGTCGTGGACAACACCTTCGCCTCGCCGGTATTGCAGCACCCGCTCGACGACGGCGCCGACGTGGTCGTGTATTCCACCACCAAATACATCGGCGGTCACTCCGACGTGGTCGGCGGAGCCGTGGTGGTCAACGACAAGGAGACCCGCGACGAGGTCGCGTTCCTGCAGAACGCCGCCGGCGCGGTCCCGTCCCCGTTCGACTCCTGGCTCGACATCCGCGGTCTGAAGACCCTCGACCTGCGCGTCAAGCAGCACAGCCGCAACGCGCTGAAGGTCGCGCAGTGGTTGGAGACCCGTCCCGAAGTGGAGCGTGTGTGGTACCCGGGTCTCGAATCGCACCCGGGCCACGACATCGCCGCGCGCCAGATGCACGGCGGTTTCGGCGGTATGGTCTCCGTGCAGCTCGCTGCCGGTTTCGAAGCCGCGAAGAAGTTCGCCGGCGCCACGCAGGTGTTCACCCTCGCCGAATCCTTGGGCGGCGTGGAATCGCTGATCGAGCACCCGGGTGCCATGACCCACGCCTCCGTGGCGGGAACCACGCTGGAGGTCCCGGCCAATCTGGTCCGCCTGTCCGTCGGTCTGGAAGATGCCGATGATCTCATCGCCGATCTGGAGCAGGCGCTCAAGCAGATCTGAACTCGATGATTGCTACACTGTGAGACATGGTATTCCATGATGATTCCCGGGCGCTGGACGCGCTGAAACGGTATTTCGGCTACGATTCGTTCCGCCCGGGGCAATCCGGCATCGTCGATGCGATTCTCGCCGGACGGGATGTGCTCGGCGTCATGCCGACCGGCGCGGGCAAATCCGTGTGCTATCAGATTCCGGCGACGCTGCTTCCCGGAATCACCGTCGTGATATCGCCGTTGATCTCCCTGATGCGGGACCAGGTCGACGCCCTGAACGATTTGGGCATTCCCGCCGCGTTCATCAACACCACCCAGGACATGGACGAACAGGGCATGGTGCTCGCCCAAGCGTTGCAAGGGCGGATAAGGCTGCTGTACGTGGCGCCGGAACGTTTGGAGACCGGGCGATTCCGCAACTTCGCCTCCCGCGTGCCGATTTCGCTCGTCGCGGTCGACGAGGCGCATTGCGTCTCCCAATGGGGGCAGGATTTCCGTTCGTCGTATCTCGGCATCAAGGATTTCATCAAAGGATTGCCCGTCCGGCCGACGGTCGCGGCGTTCACCGCGACGGCGACGCAACGTGTGCGCGACGACATCGCCTCGATGCTTGAATTGAACGATCCCATGGTCACCGTCACCGGATTCGATCGGCCGAACCTGTATTTCGACGTCATCAATCTGCAGAACAAAGACAAAGCGGCGTGGGTCGCATCGTACATCGCGCGTCATCCCGACGAATCCGGCATCGTGTATTGCGCGACGCGCAAGGAAACCGAGGCGCTTGCCGCGTCGCTGAACGCC
>DKCF01000113.1:5882-7463 GCA_002451435.1 Bifidobacterium sp. UBA6881
CCCATCGCAGTGGCGTATCACGGCGGCATGAGTGCGGAGATGCGAAACCGCGCGCAACGCGACTTCGTGACCGACCGCGTGCCGGTCGTCGTGGCCACCAACGCGTTCGGCATGGGCATCGACAAATCCAACGTGCGGTTCGTCATCCACTACAACATGCCCGAATCCATCGAAGCGTACTATCAGGAAGCCGGCCGAGCCGGGCGAGACGGCGAACCGAGCCGATGCACGTTGCTGTGGAACGAATCGGACATCGTCACCAGACGAAGACTGCTCGACATGGACTACGACAACGATAGGTTGACGCAACAGGAGCAGGACGCCGTCCGCGCGTCCAAGCACCGTCTGCTCAACGCCATGGTCGGGTACTGCCGTACGACGGATTGCCTGCACGAGTACATGACCCGTTATTTCGGCGAGGACGGCGGCGTTTCCAAGGGCGACGACGGCATGTGCGCCGGTGGCTGCGCCAACTGCGGGCAGTCCATCGAAACCACCGACGTCACCGACACGGCGCGTGCCATCAGCCGTTGCGTGCATGACGTGGGAGCAAGCGTCGGAATCGGGAAGATCGTCAAGGTCCTGCGCGGATCCAAAGCGCAGGACATCGCCTCGCTCAATCCTGAACGCATGCCGACCTATGGAATGCTCAGGGACCAGTCGGAGGCGCATATACGCGACGTGCTGAACCAGATGGTCACCGACGACCTTCTGGAGATTACGGAGGGGAGGCTGCCGATCGTCCGATTCACCCACGATTCCCTGAAGACGGCCTCGCCGGACTTCCACTATGAGATGAAAACCATCAAACGCGGGCGACCAAGCCGCGTCGAAGGCGTGTCCCCGCGTCCGCTCGGCTCGTATACGCCCGAGAACGACGGGGACGAGGCGCTGTTCCAGAAACTGCGCGGCGTGCGCTTCGCCATCGCGCAGGAGAACAAGGTGCCGCCGTATATCGTGTTCTCCGATAAAACGCTGCGCGATATGACGCGAGTCAAACCGGTCGATGACGAGATGTTCCTCTCCGTGAACGGCGTGGGCGCCAGCAAACTCGCGAAATACGGCGAACGGTTCATGCAGGTCATCCGCGAATTCGCGTAGTGCCGCATCCAATCCAGGAAACGGCATCGCATCGGTTTCGGGCGCCGTGGCGTTCCGATTCCGCATAATGCCAGTGGAGATCCTGTATGCCGGAGTTCGCATGACGTCATGTGTCTGCAACACGTTATCAGCGACACGTATGGCAACGGGGTTGCCGTCATGGCCGAAACGGGACAGTATAAAAGGACGCTTATCTTAACTCAAGGAAAGGAACCCGACGATGGCAGAGGAGAAACCGGTCGTTGAAAGCTTCCAGTTGGACCACACCAAGGTGAAGGCGCCGTATGTGCGCTACATCGACACGGAAACCGGTCCGAACGGTGACGTGATCTCCAACTACGATCTGCGTTTGGTGCAGCCGAACGAAAACGCGATCCCCACGGGCGGATTGCACACCATCGAGCACACCATCGCCGTGCTGCTGCGCGAACGCATCCCCGGATACATCGACTGCTCGCCGTTCGGATGCCGCACCGGCTT
>DKCF01000012.1:0-2063 GCA_002451435.1 Bifidobacterium sp. UBA6881
GGCCGCCTGACGGTCGAGCTGGTCGAGCCTGTCGACCAGATGCGCGTTGAGTTTGACGGTCTGTTCGCCATTCGCGTCACGGCGATACAAATCGATGAGTTCAGGTTCCGTGTGGTCGTCCGCCTGCACCATGACATGCTGTTCCAAAGGCACCGGACGCTTTTCCGACACCACCAACGTGGTATCCCCACGGACGGATTCTATCCACTTGGAGAAATCCTCGACGTTCGAGACGGTTGCCGACAATCCGACGATCTTCACGCTTTGCGGAAGATGGATGATCACTTCCTCCCATACCGGGCCACGGAAACGATCTGCGAGATAATGCACCTCATCGAGAATCACATACCGCAGCGCTTCGAGCGTCACGGAATGCTCATACAGCATGTTGCGGAGCACCTCGGTGGTCATGACCACGATATCCGCTTCGGAATTGATCGACGTATCGCCGGTGAGCAATCCGACCTTGTCCGGACCATATTGATCCACGAGATCATGGTATTTCTGGTTGCTCAACGCCTTGATCGGCGTCGTGTAGAAAGCCTTGACGTTATGCTCCTGCGCCAGATAAATGGCGAAATCCGCCACCACCGTCTTGCCGGCGCCGGTCGGAGCCGCGACAAGCACGTTGTTTCCCGACTCCAACGCATCATTCGCCCGCAACTGGAAATCATCAAGTTCGAACGGCATGGATTGCGCGAACCTCGCGGCAACCGACTGGCGTTTGGCTTGGGATTCACGGAATGCGGCGTACCGTTGCGCGGGTGACAAGACACCCGTCTCGTTGGTCTTCGACGTACTGTTTCCGTCATTGCGACGGCGGCGATGATGTGTCATGGCTCCTTCGAATCAGTCGTTGAAATGTTTCCAATTCGCCCATTGGCGCCTATGCCGGTTGCGTTTGGCCTCTTGGCGTTCGATGACCTGCGCATGCGCATCGATGTAGCAGTCGGCGGCATCCTGCAAAGGCCGGGTGAACCATGGCGCCTCGTTCTTCACCTCCGTCTGCGACGGAGACTCGCCCATATCCGAAAAACGCTCCGTAGCCTGCCGGCCGACATGCATGATACCTTTGATCGCACGATATCCATGCATACCGGCAAAGACGAGGCCGGCGATGAACATGCCCAGCATGAACAGGGCAAGCAACAGCCAAATCCACCAAGGCATAGGTCTCTCCCCTACCGTTCTTCGCCATCATGGTCGCCGATGCTCAGCTCATGCTGCGCACGCGCCACGATCATGGTTCGCAAGGTCTCCGGCGCGACGGCCGTGATGTGCCGCGCATGCGCGATGCAGAAGGCCACATACCAGGAGTCGGACGATACGACAAGATGGACCTTCTCGCCTTCGCCACATTGCTCGACCTTCGCGCCCGAAAGATTGTCGATGAACGACAGGTTCTCCTGATTGGTGATGAACACCGCGGATGTGCCGTTTTCGAAGCTCCACTCGCGCAATTCCGATGCCGGAACATCGGGAATGTCGAGCTTTGCGGTCGGTTCCACCAGTTCGGCCTTCTCGATGCGGGAGATGCGCAGCACCTGCCAGATACGAGGCTTTCCGGTCGCCTTGTTGATGGCGGTGTCCTTCTTGACGTATTGCGCCCTGTCCGCAGGAGCCGCGGCGGCGACATCGGTCCAGACCGCGACGTAGAAGACGCCCTCATCGACGAAGATCTTGTCCGGGGCGACGAGCTTGCGATGCGTGCGACCGGCGCCATCCGTGTATTCCATATCGAGCAGTTTGCTCTTGGAGATGGCGCTCTTCACAATCGAGAAGCTCCGCGGCTCCATCTCATAGCCGGTGAGGCTCAGCCAAGGCATGTCACCCGGCTTGACGTGCTGGCGAAGACGCGTGTAGAGGGAATCAGCCTGCTCACGGAGCTTGTCCGGCAACAACGAGGAATGGGCAAGGTAGCTCACGGACGCGGTCAGCATGCTCAGATACTGCTGTGAAATGCCCGCGAGACGCTCCAATCCCAGAGAATTCGTCGCCGACACGATGCCTTCGGCATCCAGCAGCGACCAGTCGATGTCGAAGAACTGGCTTCCCGCCATCTC
>DKCF01000012.1:2204-27921 GCA_002451435.1 Bifidobacterium sp. UBA6881
TCCTCCAACGAGTACTCCTCGCCGAGGTGTGCGGACAGGAACAGCATCAGACGCAGACGCCTGTCCACTTCACTGCCGGTCTGGAACGCAGGACTCTTCTTCGCGCGTCCCTTGAGCTCTTCGGCCTCATCCTCGTCCGCGCTCTTGCGGTTGATCTCCGGGGAAACCACCGTGGAACTGGCGGCACCGGTGGAATCATCTGCCGGCACGAAATGGGCCGCCGCGTTCAAGCGGCGATTGAACGCATCGACGGCCTCCTGCGGGCTGACGATGGAAGCGCCCGGATGGGACAGCACATACATGGCCAGATCGTCCGAATCGGTGTAGGCGACATTCAGATGTTCGCCATCCACATCGACCGTCGCCGCAAAACGACGCTGGTCGACCACCTTGACCAGTTCCGGAGGGATGGATTGGGTGCCGAGCCCCGGAGCGATGGAATCCAATCCGAGTCCCGGCACCGGAGTCTGCGGCACGCGTGGCGCGGTACGCGACGTATGCTGCGTCTCATGTGCGGGAGCGGAGGAAATGGACATGGACCTGGCCAGATAATTCGCCGCGGCGAGAATCGGCAGATCCTCGTCTCCAAAGAGCAGGCGCACACGTGGCTCATCGCCAAGCTGCAATCGATAGGAGGCGAAATCCTGCCCTTCGGATTTGGACGAATATTCCGGTTGGCGTGATTCGATGGCGATTCCCATCGCCGCGAGCTTGGCGCGGTCGCGTTGAAATTGCTTGGCGAATGCCGCTTTCGCCGCCTGATCGGCCAGCTCGCCGTACGAGTCGGCGTATGCCTTCACACGCTGGGCGATCTGACGGGAGGTAAGCCATTGTGGGAAAGCTGAGGAAAGCACGGCCAAAACATCAAGTTCGTGTTTGCCCCATTTGTCGGAAAAACGACGTCTTCCGTTACTGCCTTCTGCCATTAGTCCTCACGTCTCGTTAACGTTTCATTAAAGTGTGTGCGACATATGACGCCGCACACTTCACTCTATGATAGAGGTTTTTCATTCAGTTTGTGTCTTTTTCCCGAAAAAACATCGTTTTCGTTTGGAAGGACACCCCCGAATCAGACCCAATCGTCAGGCTCGATGCCTTGCGGGCCAACATATTCGCCGTTAGGCACATAGCTCGGCTCCTCGGTGTTCGGCAATTGCGCATCGCCGAACAGGATAACATCCCTGCCGAAGGTCCAGTCGCCGTTGATGTTGACGGAATTCGCCGCGGCGAGGGAAGGAACCCCATACGGGAAATGCGCGTCGAAATCGTGGATGTTCTTGTAATAGCGGGCGTCAAGACGCACATCGGGGAAGATGTAGTTGCCGTCCTCCATCTCATATTGGTCCGTCAGATGGAATCGGTCGGACCGCATGATGAACAGGTCGTCGGTGGTCTTCACCGGCAGGAAGCGCATGCGGTCCACGCAAACGCATGTGGCGCCGTCGAACAGCGTCACGGCCGCGCCCATGGCGGTCTCCAGCTGGATGACCGGTTCGCTCGTCGGATCGGTCGGATCCACCGTCTTCTTATTGCGGATCACCGGCAGCGGCAACACACCATCGCAAGCGGCGAGCTTCGACTTCAAGGCGTCGATGCGAATCCAGATGCTGTTCGTGTTGAAATACGGATGCTTGTCGATATCCTGCGCATCCGCCTTGTCGTCCGGGTGCACCTGGCTCATCTCGCGAAGCATCAGACGGCCGGTGGCCTTGTCGCGGACGATATGCCCGCCCTTGCGGTCGGCGGGAGTGCGCTTGGCCACCTCGATCATGAAAGGAGCACCGGTGTTCTCAAAGTGCTGCGCCAAGGTACGGGACGGGCGCGCGCCGAGGTTGTCGGAATTGGAGATGAACAGGTACTTGAACCCATGGGCCTCCAGAGTATCCAGCAATCCGGATTCCCAGATCGTGGAGAACAGGTCGCCGTGTCCCGGCGGGCACCATTCCAGTCCCGGGTTCTTCGGGAAACTCACCGGCAGGCCCGTGGCCGCGCTGATTTTCGGCTCCTGATGCTGCACGATCTCCATCGGGATGTCCTCCTGGTGGAATTTCTTGTTGGCGTGCAGCACCTTCATGGTGTCTTCGGACGTACGGAACGAATTCATCAGGGTCAACGGCAGATCCACCCCAAGACGGGTGCGTGCGGTGAGCACCTGGCCGATGATGATGTCGATGAAGCGCATCTGACGTGCCTTGTGACGGCGGACGGGCAACAGGGACTTCGCGCAATCGAGTCCCATCGAGGTGCCCAGGCCTCCGTTGAGCTTCAGAAACGCCGTTTTGGCGAACGCATCGACCGCCTTGTCGTGGTTGATGGTCTCATACACATCGTGGAAACTCGGCACACCCACTAGTGGCTCGACGGTGTCCTCGCGAATCCAGCTGCTGGATTCCTCGGTGCGCCAAACGTCATATAGACGCTTGAACTGCGCGATGGCCATGTCGCTCATGCCATGCTCGCGCATCTTCGCTGCGGAATGTTCGAATACGTCCTCAGTCAATCTCTGTTCCTTCCATGCGGGCGTGTTGTCGTTATACCTCGTAGCCATCTTACACAACATTTTTTCAACGGGGGTGTTTACGTCGGAAAAGGAGAATTCTTAGTGCAATAGACGCATGCCGTTCACCTTACGACACGACGCGATTTGCCATTGGCAAGACGTTATGCTAGATTTTCTTTTCGGTGCTTTTGCACCGTTCGGACCATAGCGCAGTTTGGTAGCGCACTTGACTGGGGGTCAAGGGGTCGCGGGTTCAAATCCCGCTGGTCCGACTTTCAAAGGTCTTGGGATCTCGGTTCCAAGGCTTTTTCTTTTTCCTCCCCGCATACAGCCACGTATGCGCGCAGATACGATTTTCGCCAAAGATCGATGGGCAAATCCTCAATGCGTTGCGCATCATCGCTCACGGGTCTCTCACGACATGTCCCCGCGGTGCCGCTGCCGTTCGGCACCGAACATGGACGACCACGCGGAAAGTGATAACATTCCCATTGCTGGATGCTTTATGAGACCCTTTCTCGTCCGGGAGGTGACTGTCCATGGAACCGGTGAACGACCAACCGCAATTCGATGACGTCGATGAGTTGGCCCATGTGTTCGACGATTCGGCCCGCGAAGACGAATGGAAGATCCGGCTGCCACGCGAACTGGGATTGGACGCAAGGGAACGCGCCAAACACGACGGCATCACGCTCACCGAATTGACGCGCAGGGCTTTGGAACGCGATGACGCCGACGAAGGCACGGACATGGTACGGCCCGGACGCATGCCCAAGAACAGCAATGGCCGCGAACAGCTCGGTGACGAATGGAAGATCAAACTTCCTTACGAACTGGGCCAAAGGGCGCGAAACAAGGCGAAACGGGATGGAATCTCCCTGAGCTCATTGGCGCGCCGCGCCGTGACCGGCTATCTACAGGAGCGCGACAAGGCGGAACGTCCGCTGTTCTAGAACGCGCGTTCCACGCCAATATTGTTTGTGGGGGTGTCCGCATGCGCGGACACCCCCACAAATTCACTCGTCGAATTCTGCCTACTTGCGTTTCTTCTTTTCGCGAATGTTCACCGAAATCTGAATCGGGGAACCCTCGAATCCGAATTCCTCACGCAGACAGCGCTCGATATAGCGCCGGTAACCATGCTCGAGGAATCCGGTGGCGAAGATGACGAAACGCGGCGGACGCGTTGATGCCTGGGTGGCGAAAAGGATTCTCGGCTGCTTGCCGCCACGCAACGGATGCGGGTGCGCGGCCTGGATCTTGCCGAGGAACGCATTGAGCTTGCCTGTGGGAATACGCTTGTCCCAAGACTCCAAGGCACCACGCATGGCGCGTGCCAGACGGTTCGTATGCCATCCGGTCTTCGCGGACAGATTGACGCGCTGGGCCCATGTGACGCGTTCGAATTCGGTCTTCCATAGGCGTTCCATGCGCTGACGGTCGAATTCGTCCATCAGATCCCACTTGTTGAACACCAGCACGATGCATCGTCCGGCATCGACCGCCTGGCTCATCACTTTGAGATCCTGATCGGAAATCGGCTGTGAGGCATCGAACAGCACCAAAGCGAGCTCGGCGCGTTCGATTGCGGCCTGTGTGCGCAGCGACGAGAAATACTCAGCACCGGACAGCTTGTGCAGACGGCGCTTGATGCCTGCGGTGTCGATGAACAGCCAGTCATCGCCATCGACCCTCACGACCTCGTCGACGGGGTCGCGCGTCGTTCCCGCCAAATCGTTGACGACGCTACGTTCCTCGTGCGCCAATTGGTTCAACAGGGACGACTTGCCCACGTTCGGACGGCCGACGAGCGCGACACGACGCAGATGGGAAGGTGTGAGGAAACCGGAGGTCTTCTCGGCCTTCTTCAGCGAATCCATCGCCGCATCGAGTAATTCGCCGATACCCCGGCCGTGCATCGCGGAAATGCCGTATGGCTCGCCCAATCCCATCTTCCAGAATTCGGCGGTAAGGTATTCGCTTTCACGATCATCGACCTTGTTCACGGCAAGCGTGACCGGCTTGCCGGATGCGCGAAGCATCTTGACGATACGCGCATCCGTATCGGTCAGTCCGACCAGACCATCGACGACGAGGACCACGGCATCCGCCAGCTGCACGGCGACCTGGGCCTGGGAGGCGATGGCGGAGTCGATGCCCTCGACATCGGCTTCCCAACCACCGGTATCGACCAATTTGAAATCCGTGCCGGCCCATTCGGCGTCGTAGCTCACACGGTCACGGGTGACGCCGGGGGTGTCCTCCACAACCGCCGCGCGACGGCCGAGTATACGATTCACGAGCGTGGACTTGCCGACATTCGGACGGCCGACCACGGCGAGAACGCCAACCGGCTTCGGTCCGGACTGACGGCTTCCGCCGACGAACGAGGAGCCGTCGATCAGCCCCTCATCGCCCTCATCGAGCTCGTAATCGTCCAGGTTGGAGACGTACTGGCGGTACTGCTGCTCTTCGATGGCGTCATCGACGATGCGTATCAGCACGTCAAGGGTCTCGCTGAAGTCAAGGTCGGAATTGTCGACCGTCAGCACGCCTTCGGCGGCCGAGGTGAAATTCGTGACCTTGGAATCCGCTTTATCCCTTGCGGCGACGTTGTCGGCGCCGACCCCGGCCGTGGACTGCCCCGCGCGACGAGCCTGACGCACCTCCTCGCGGGCGGTGAGCAATACGCGCACCTCGGCATCCGGTGCCACGACGGTGGTGATGTCGCGGCCTTCCGCGACGATGCCCGCACCCTTGGAGAAGGAATCCACGGCGGTCTCACGCGCGATGTACGCACGCTGGGCCGCGATCAGCACATGGCGCACCGGAACGATTCCCGACACCTTGGAAACATGGGAGGACACCTCGGAGGAACGAATGGCCTCGCTGATGTCCTCGTCATCCGCATACACGCGCGGATCATCGGGATTCACGCTGATGTCGAAATGGCCGTCGGTGAAGAATTCGCCGACCGCCTCCGTGATTTCACGTTCGTCGACGGTTTCCGCATCCAGGTCGATGCCCTGATGCAGACACCACCACGCGCATGCACGGTACATGGCGCCGGTGTCGAGGTAGGCGAAACCGTAGTATTTGGCCAGAGCCTTGGAAGTGGACGACTTGCCGACGCCGGCCGGCCCGTCAATGGCTACGCGGATCACAGTCCGACCTCCTTGGAAAGGGAACGGACCTCGGTCTGCGAAAGCACGCGATAGCTGCCAGGCTTCAGATCACCGAGTTTGATCGGGCCGATCTGCGTGCGCACCAGACGCCGGACGGGAAATCCGATGGACCCGAAGATACGGCGCACGATACGGTTCTTGCCTGAGTGGAGCACGACCTTGACCAAGGTGCCCTCGCGGTTGGCGTCGAGGATGGCGCAACGATCGAGCTTGATCCAACCGTCATCGAGTTGCACGCCGGTGGTGACCAGCCGTCGGCACACCTGACCGCTGATGCGGCCCTCCAGCGTGGCGATATAGGTCTTTTCCACCTCGTACTTGGGGTGCATGACGTGCTGGCTCAGTTCGCCGTCGTTCGTCATGAGGATGAGACCTTCCGAATCGTAATCCAGACGGCCCATATGGAAAATACGCTCGTACTTGTCGCCGACGATGTCGCGCAGGGTGTAGCGGCCCTTCGGATCGTCCATGGCGCTCAGCACGCGCTTCGGCTTGTTCAAGGCAAGCGTGACATGGTTTGGGTTCACGCGTACACGAGAGCCGTCCACGCGAACCTCCTGATGCTTCGGATCGACACGGGTGCCGAGTTCGGTGACGAGCTCTCCGTCGATCTCGACGCGCCCATCGGTGATTATCTCTTCGCATTTGCGACGCGACCCGAATCCCGCCTGGGCCAGAAGCTTCTGCAGGCGAATACCTTCGTTGTCGTGATTGTGCGCCTTCATGGCGCGGGAATATGCGTTTGGCATCGTTCTCCCAACGTGGCCGGATAATACTGAATACTTACAGGGACTGCTGGTACTATTGCAGTCGTTTGCCGATTATGAAAATCGCAACCACATTATTATAAAACAGAGGAAAGACTATGACTGCTGCTGAGCAAACGCTCACATTCCAGAAAGAACACAGCAAACCACTGGCGCTTCGTGTCGGCGCGGAACTTGTCGGAAGCTTCGTCGTCTGCTTCGCCATTTATGCGATCTGCACGCTGGGCACTGCCGTATACGGCGTCAACATGGCGTTCATCGCGCTGCTGACCGGCGCCATCTATGCGGCCGCGACCGTGATTTTCGGCAGGATCTCCGGCGCGCATCTCAACCCGGCGGTTTCCGTCGCCGCGATGCTCACCGGCAAGACCGGAATCATCGATGGCGTGCTGTACATCATCGCCCAGGTGCTTGGCGGCATCGCGGCAGGCGCCGTCATCCGTTTCCTGCTGCCGACTTCCGAACAGGTGACGTTGAAGATCTGGCTGGCCCAAGCGGTCAATGGCTTCGATAAGAACTCCATCTCCTACTCCGCTCTCGGCAATTATGGCGTGACGCTGAGCATTACCACGGCCATCATCGTCGAACTGGTCGCCGGCGTCATCGTCATCGCAGGCGCCCTTCGCGTCATGGACGACGACGAGTCCAATGTGAATCACGGTCTTGCGATGGGACTGGCATATGGCGTCGCCACGGCAATCGCCTATCCGGTGACCGGTGCCGCCCTGAATCCGGCGCGTGCCACCGGAATCGCGCTGTTCGCCCAGAATCAGGGATTGAACGAGCAGCCATTGCAGCAGCTTTGGGTGTTCTGGATCTGCCCGGTCCTCGCCGCGGCCGTCGTGTCCCTGGTGGTCATCATCGCCTCGATGCTCGGAGCGCGAAAGCATGATGTCCCCGGGAACGCCGCGGAAAGCGATGGCGAAACCGCCGATGCCGAATCAGAGGCCGACGGGGAGCAGACCGAGCAGGATGAACAATCCGACGCCCAGACTGATGCCGATGAAAGCGTCGAACGAAACTGAGCGCACCTTCCAAGGGCTGCGTTCGCGTAGCACGAGTCTGATCAGCCCCGTGACGATGGCCGCCACCGCGATCACCACGGTGGCGGTCTTCGTATATCCGAGGAACGCGAGCACCGTCGCGACGAAAACCACAATCGCGATGATCCATTCGAACCATGGTTTGCCCTCGTGGTCTTCCGAAACGTAAGGATGGCTCATTTGCGCAGGGCCTTTCTCTTAAGGTGATACCGGATAGCAATCATAATAAGGCGTGGCGTCTGGACCAAAGCGGTCCGGACGCCACGCCTTATTTTTTCGTTCGACACGACAAGCCGCAATGGCGGCTCATCGAATCAGTGGAAGAAGTGGCGCGTACCAGTCACATACATGGTGACGCCCGCCTTGCGCGCGGCTTCGAAGACCTCCTCGTCGCGAATGGATCCTCCAGGCTGCACAATGGCCTTGACGCCGGCGTCGATCAGAATCTCGGCGCCATCGGCGAACGGGAAGAACGCGTCGGAAGCGGCGACGGCGCCCTTGGTGCGGTTCGTGCCATCGGCAAGCGTGTTGGCACGTTCAACCGACAGATTCGCGGAATCCACGCGGTTCACCTGACCCATGCCGATGCCGACGGTGGCCTGATCGTGCGCAATCAAAATGGCGTTCGATTTCACGCAACGGATGGCCCTCCACGCGAATACCAGATCCTTGACGGTATCGGCATCCGCGGGCTCGCCGGAGACCAGCTTCCAAGCGTTCGGGTCATCGCCCGGAGCATCGATCAGGTCTGTGGACTGCACCAGCAGACCACCGTCGATCTGACGGAACTGCGTCTTGGTCTTCGGCGGTTCGGAGACCTTGAGGATGCGCAGGTTCTTCTTCTTGGTGCGCAGCAGTTCAAGGGCATCCGCGTCGTAATCGGGAGCGACGATGACTTCGGTGAAGATCGGACGAACGCTTTCGGCCATTTCCATCGTGACCTTGCTGTTCGCGGCGATCACACCGCCATATGCGCTCATCGGATCGCAGGCGTGCGCCTTCTTATGCGCTTCGGCGACCGTGGCGCCGATGGCCAGACCGCATGGATTGTTGTGCTTGACCACGGCGACGGCGATTTGTGGGGCGAAGTCCCACACGGCGCGCCATGCGGCATCGGCGTCGACATAGTTGTTGTAGCTCATGGGCTTGCCGCCGAGCTGCTCGGCGTGGGCGAAGCCGTTCTGATCGAGCGGGTCGAGATACAGGGAAGCCTGCTGGTGCGGGTTCTCCCCGTAACGCAGCACATGCGCGCGATCCCAGGTGCGGGTGAATGTCGCCGGGAATTTGGCTTCATTCAGTGCGGGCGTCTCGTCGGAGTCGGACTGCTCGATGGTCGCGGGTTTCGGCCAATGCTTGGAAGTCCACTCGTTGATGGTGGCATCGTACGCGGCGGTGTGGGCGAATGCCTTGCCTGCCAGCCAACGACGCTCTTCAAGGGAGAAGCCTTCACCGTTTTCGATGCGCGCGGCGACCAGCGCATAGTCACCGGGATCGGTGATAATCGCCACGGTGGCGCTGTTCTTCGCCGCACCACGAACCATGGACGGTCCGCCGATGTCGATCTTCTCGATGGTGGCCGCCTCATCCGCACCGGAACGGACCGTATCCGCGAATGGATACAGATTCACGACAACCAGGTCGAACGGCTTGATGCCGAACTTCTCCAACTGCGCGGCATGGTCCTTGTTCGTCATATCGGCGAGAATGCCGGCATGGATATGCGGGTCAAGGGTCTTGACGCGGCCATCGAGGCACTCCGGAAAACCAGTGACCTCCGAGACCTCGGTCACCTTGACGCCAAGCTCGGCAAGACGCTTCGCAGTGGAACCGGTGGAAACCACCTCGGTATTCGCCTTGATGAATGCCTTGGCGAGCACCTCGATGCCTTCCTTATGGAAGACTGATACCAGAGCCCGTCGTATCGGTCGATAGGTTGTTGTCACCCTGCTCCTCCTTGTTGTTGATGGATGAAACCACTGTACGCGCAACGCCGGTGGATTCACGATTATCCTCTTCGGAGTTCGAGACGGATTTCCCGCTCTTGCCCTCACGGAACCGTCTGACTGCCAGACGCGTTCCGAAGTATAAGAACATGACCACCAGCATGAGCAGCCATGATGAGAACAGTCCCACAGCAGTGGGCTGGCCGACCTTACGTGCCGAAGCAATCACGTCCACACCGACGCGGGCAAGATGTTTCGTGCCCAACGCTCCGTTGGAAATGGAGAACAGCGCGCTGGCGCATAGCGAAACCACCGCGCAGGAAATGCAAAAAGCACCTGCAGGGTACGCAAACCTCAAAGCGACGCGTTTTGCATCGCGATCGTCGTCGGCGCCTTTGAATCTGAAACGGAATCCCTTGTTGAACAGCATCACGACCATGCCGGCGATAAACGAAACAGCGAGGGGAACGCATAGCAGCGTGATGCGAATCCAGTCCGTCTCCACCGCCGAAGGGAGCATGCCGAAAAGAGGCAATGCCGGCAATGAACTCCCCTGCCCGCTCCATAGACTGAACGAGGCGAGATCGCCTATGGAGAAACCGGCTCCGAACAACCAGGAAACCGCCCAAACCACAAGATTCGGCAACCACGCCAAGGCGGAAATCGTAGTCAGTATCCGCGAGCCGGTCTGCATACCGGACAATGCATACAGTTTGACGATGGCCGTCTGGTTGTCCACGATCCAATACACGACCGCGGCCGCGCCGGCGACAAGGTAGCAGGTCAGAAGCAGCAGACCCAGAACCGTGCCGATGACCAAGGTCTTGCGCACCGGCATGGAGATGTGCTGTGCCAGCCAATCACGGCGTTCCCGGATGAACGCCGATTGCGGGACCGCCGCAATCGCATAGCCGATAAGGAACACGACCGCGGTCTTCGCCAGGAGAAGGCCGATGGAATCGACAAGCTCGACATTGACGGCATGCGCGAAAAACGCGTTCATCAATTCCCAGAACAACAGACCTGAGGTCAATCCGCGCAGGCTCGTTCCGAAACGTCTTCCGAGCGAAGCGACAAGCGCGATAACCGACATGGTCAACAGCAACGGCGTAATGGTAAGGACGATGGCACCGTCTTTGAAACCGCTCCCTTGGCTCAGCAGCACCATGGCCTCGGTCAGGGGAACCGAGAGGGCGGAAAGGTTGTCTCCGCCCTCCTCCATGGAAATGACCAGAAGCATCAGCGCCATATAGCAGCCAAGGGCAACGGCATACACAATCATGGACGTTGCCGCAACGGCAAGCCCTTTCAACCAATACTTCAGGTTTGCCATCATAGCGACGTGGAAGCGAGCACCTCTCGCATGATTTCAGCGGTCTGGCCCGGAGTGCGGCCGACACGGATGCCGACGGCCTCAAGCGCCTCCTTCTTGTCTTTCGCAGTGCCCTTGCCACCGGAGACGATGGCTCCGGCATGACCCATCTGCTTGCCTTCGGGGGCGGTGAAGCCCGCGATGTAGGCGACGACCGGCTTGGTCATGTGTTCGGCGGCCCATTTGGCGGCATCCTGCTCCGCGTTGCCGCCGATCTCACCAATCATGACGACGGCCTTTGTGGCCTCATCGTTCTCAAACGCCTCCAAAGCCTCCTGCAAAGTGGTTCCAACGATCGGATCGCCGCCGGCGCCCAGGCAGGCGGTGAATCCGATATCGGAAAGCTCGCCCATCAGCTGATACGTCAGCGTACCCGACTTGGATACCAGACCCAACGGGCCACGAGAGACGATGCCATCCGGAATGATGCCCAGATTGCAGCCGTGGGAACCTTCGGAGGAAGGCAGCGTCAACAGGCCAGGGCAATTCGGTCCGATGATGCGCACGCCCTTGCGCAGCGCGAGTTCGACGAAGTACGCGCTGTCGGCAACGGGGATGCCCTCGGTGATGACGACGATCAGCTTGATGCCGGCGTCTATGGCCTCGACCACGGCGTCCTTGGCGAAACGCGGAGGAACGAACACCACGCTGGCAACCGCTCCCGTCGACTCAACGGCCTCGGCGCATGTGCCGTAGACGTGCATGGTCGCATCCTGGCCATTCCTGGCGGCGGGGAAGACGACATCCAACCCGGCCTTGCGCGCATTGACCCCACCGACGATGTTGGTGCCCGCCTTGAGCATTCGAGCGGTATGGGTCATGCCCTGATGCCCGGTCATGCCTTGGACGATGACCGGAGCGCCATCTTCAATGAAAAGCGTCATTTTCAGCGAACCTCCTTGCCTTTGGCCGCGAGACGCGCGGCCTGCTGTGCGGCTTCCTCCATGGTCTGTGCGACATGCAGATTGGCACGCCTCGCCTCCGACAGGATGCGCAGACCCTCCGAGGCGGCATTGCCGTCGAAACGGACCACAAGCGGTTTCAGACTTCCGAGTTTGTCAAGCGCCTCCAAGATGCCGGTGGCCACCTGTTCGCAGGAAGTGATGCCGCCATACACATTGACGAGCACGGATTCCACCTGGGGGTCGGAAAGCACGATCTCCAAACTGCTGCACATCACATCGGCGGAAGCTCCGCCGCCGATATCGAGGAAGTTGGCCGGCTTGACACCGGTTCCCTGATCCTCGCCCGCACCGGAAACGGCGTCCAACGAGCTCATGACCAAACCGGCTCCGTTTCCGATGACGCCGACCGAGCCATGCAGGTGCACATAGTGCAGTCCGTGTTCACGTGCCTTCGCCTCGAACGGATCGGTATGCACGGTATCGGCGAAGCGTTTCCATCCATCATGGCGGAACGCAGCGTTGTCATCGAGGGAGATCTTCGCGTCCAACGCGCACAGCGATTTGGAGGATTCGTCATCGGGATCGCCGATTTTGGCAAGAGGGTTGATCTCAACAAGCGTCGCGTCGTTTTCCTTGAAGCATTTCCACATCTTGAGCAGAATCTGCGCCGCCTGATCGACATCCGCATGGTAGAAGCCGATGCTCTGCGCCATCTTGGTGGCTGCTTCGATGTCGAAATCCTCAAGGGCGTCGATATGCAGACGCTTTACGGATTCCGGATGCTCCTTGGCGATTTCCTCGACTTCGGTTCCACCCGCGGCGGTGGCGAGCACGTCGAAATCTCGGGAGGAGCGATCCACGGAAATGGAAACATAGTATTCGTGCAGAATGTTCTTGGCCTCGGCGACAAGAACACCACTGACCTTGTGCTTGTGTATGGTCATCGGAAGGATGTCCTCGGAAGCGAGGATGGACTCATCCCTGGTCTTCGCAAGCTTGACGCCGCCAGCCTGACCACGATGCCCGATCTTCACCTGCGCCTTGATGACGTTCGGATAACCGATCTTCTCGGCCGCTTCGGCGACTTCATGAGAATTCTGCGCGAAAATCGCCTTCGGCGTCGGGATGCCCTGCTCCTCAAGCAGTTCCCTGGCCTGGTACTCATAGAGATCCATGGATTCTTCCCTTTATGTTGTTTAATTAATGAATTAATTAATACAGAACGACAATCAGGCCGGCATGGTGATCAACGAACCGGTCGGATACTCCCCCAAAGATTTCATGCCGTCGATGCCGGTAAGCTCCATGACGAAGCTGAATCCGGCGACGCTGCCCCCGCGTTTCTCGATCAGGGCGCGCGCGGCGTTTGCGGTGCCGCCCGTCGCGATCAGATCATCGACGATGAGCACACGGGTCCCCTGACGAACGGCATCGGTCTCGATTTCCACGACGGCCTGTCCGTACTCGAGATCGTAGCTTTCGGAAACGGTGGGCGGCGGAAGCTTGCCCGCCTTGCGCACGGCGATGAAGCCTTTGCCCAACCGCGCCGCAAGCGCGGGACCGAACAGGAAACCGCGTGCCTCAAGTCCCGCAATCATATCGAAATCATCGACATCGACGGGCAAAGTCCTCTCCAGCGCGTCCATCAGAATCCCAAAAGCCTTGGCATCCGCCAAAACCGGCATGAAGTCGCGGAAAAGAATCCCTTCTTTGGGGAATCCGGGAATGGTGTTGATCTTCGAAATAAGGTATTCGGCGTCCTCGGCATCGATCTTCTTCAGACCGGAGAGGGTGATATCCGATGTTGCCATGACAGTGGTTTTCCTTCTACCTTGGTTTGCGGCAATACAAATTATATGTTCGTCTTACGAAAAAGAAGGGCGAAAACCCCAAAAATGAGATTTTCGCCCTTCCCGCGTCCAACCTCAGACGTTCTTCGACTCTTCCTCGACCTTATCGGTCTGCGGCTCATCGACCGGCTGGGCCTCCTGTTCGGTGGCCGCAGGCAGCGGGTTGCCGTTTTCGTCGACCTCATCATCGTGCACATACGCCGGACGGACATATTCACGGCTGATGGCATTGAAACCGAAGCGAATCTTGGAACCTTCGGAATCGATGACGATCTCCTCGTACTCCGTGTCGACGGATACGACCTTGCCAATCACGCCGCCGATGGTGATGATTTCAGTGCCCGGCTGCAGATTCGCGCGGAAATCCTTACGCTCAGCCTGCTGCTGCTTGGCCTTCTTGGACTGCCAGAACATCATGCCGATCATTACGACCACAATGACGATAAGAAACAGGGAGCTGGGATCCACAGCACACTCCTTATATAGAGAAATTCACATCACAAGGACCGCAAAGTCCAATCGCAGAAGATTCTATGCCAGCTTGCTGACATCAAGCTGGGAATCATCGGGAACCAGACCGAGATGTTTCCACGCCTTGCGCGTGGCCACACGGCCCTTGGGCGTTCGCATCAGGAACCCCTCACGGACCAGATATGGCTCGCATACCGTCTCGACCGTTTCGGATTCCTCTCCGACCATGGCCGCCAGATTGTTCAGACCGACCGGCCCGCCGTTGAAGTTCGTGACGATGGCCTTGAGCACCGCGATGTCCAATCGGTCAAGTCCCTCGGTGTCTATCTGGTACAGCGCCAAAGCCTCCTTGACGTCATCCGGTTCGACCGATTCGAGGTCATGCACGATGGCCCAATCGCGCACGCGGCGAAGCAGACGGTTGGCGATACGCGGCGTGCCGCGGGAACGCATCGCCAGCTGCCGCGCTGCGCCGTCCTCCAACTGGACGCCCAAGACCTTGGACGACCGTTCGATGAGTTTTTCGAGCTCCTCGTGCGGATAGAAGTCGAGATGGGCGGTGAAGCCGAATCGGGCGCGCAGCGGAGACGGCAGCATGCCCTCGCGCGTCGTGGCTCCGATCACGGTGAAGCGCGGCAATGTCAGAGGGATGGATGAGGCACCCGGACCCTTGCCGACCATCACATCGACGCGAAAATCCTCCATCGCGATGTACAGCAGCTCCTCGGCCGCGCGAGGAAGACGATGGATCTCGTCGATGAACAGCACTTCGCCCGCGTCCAGGGAACTCAGGATGGACGCCAGGTCGCCGGCATGCTGGATCGCCGGACCGGACGTGACGCGAATCGGCACCTCCAATTCGTTGGCCACGATCATCGCCAACGTGGTCTTGCCGAGTCCGGGAGGCCCCGCCAGCAGAATGTGGTCCGGTGGCACCTCGCGTTTGCGCGCCGCATCCAGAAAGAGCTGCAACTGCGCCTTGAGCCGCGGCTGGCCGATAAAGCCGTCCAGAACATGCGGGCGCAGCTCCTCATCGCTGACGGGCTCATTGCCCATGGGCGACGCGGAGACCATGCGCAGCGATTCCTCATTGGCGCCGGTGTTCACCTGCTCGGGATTCCGGTCGTTCGTCATGCTGATTCGTCTCACCTGCCTCGATCAAGGGATGCCAATGCCAGTTTCAGAACACGCGGTACGTCTTCTTTGGCAAGCGGAACCGCGATGCCGTTGCCTTCACAGACCGTCCGTACCGCATGCACGGCATCCTGCTCCCGCCATCCAAGGGAGACCAGCCCTTCCACCACCTGTTCCGCCTCGGTATCGCGCATTTCGGAAGCGTCGGCCGCGGCTCCTTCGATCTGATTGAGGTCGATGGAGCCTTTGAGTTCGAGAATGATTTTCTGCGCGCCCTTCTTTCCCAGACCAGGGGCCTTGGAAAGCGCCGTGGCGTCGCCATCGGCGACTGCACGCGCCAGACGATCGGTCGGCAATGTGGAGAGCAGGGACAGCGCGACCTTGGGGCCGATGCCGCTGACCTTCTGCAACTGCAGAAACATGCGTTTCGCGGCCGCCGTGGAGAAACCGAACAAGGTGATGGCGTCCTGAGAGACGCTCAACGACGTGTACACCTTCACCGTCTGGCCGGCATGCATGGACGCCAAATCAGCGGAGGGCATCCTGAGCTCGTAGCCGACTCCGCCGACCTCCACGATCGCCGAGGCCGCGTCGATGACGTCGACCCGGCCATGAAGCATACCTATCACGCGGGAACCTCCTTCGCGCAACCATAAACGATACTATAGAACATCTGTTCGATACAGGCTACATGCCTCTGCGGACTCCCCGTCCACGCGCGGCCTTCTGTGAGGCAAGCGCCCACTGTCGTTGCGCCGCGGTGAGATGCTGCTCACGCTCCCCTCCCTGCAATGCGCCGGCAGGACGCAACGCATGGCATATCGCTATGGCCAAGGCGTCCGCGGCATCCGCCGGCTTGGGCAGGGTGTTCAGTCCGAGGATACGCGCGACCATGCGTTCCATCTGAATTTTCTCCGCCTTGCCATTGCCCGTGATGGCGAGTTTCGATTCCGTCGGCGTGTGCAGCGCGACCGGTATGCCACGCTGCGCGGCGGCGAGCATCGCCAATCCGGCCGCCTGCGCCGTGCCCAGCACGGTATTGCGGTTCTCCTGCGCGAACACCCGCTCAATGGAAACCGCATCGGGAACGAACCGCTCGATCTTCTCGACCAAACCGTTATAGATGGTCAGCAGCCTGAGATCCTGCGACGTTTTGGGGTCCGAACGCACGACATCGACGTGAATAAAAGAAAGCCGGCGATATGCGCCGGCTTCAATCACGCCGACCCCGCAACGCGTCAGCCCGGGATCGACGCCGAGAATAATCACTCCCGATTACTCCTCGTCAAGCTGAGCCATGACCTCGTCCGAGGCGGTCCAGTTGGAATAGATGTTCTGCACATCGTCCAGATCATCAAGATTGTCGATAAGCTTGGAAACCTTCTGCGCATCCTCGAGGGTCAGTTCGACCTCGTTCTTCGGCATCATGACCAGATCCGCGGAGTCGTAGTCGAAGCCGGCATCCTGCAGAGCCTTGCGCACGTCGATCATGTCGGACGGATCGGTGACGACGGTGAACACATCGCCGTCTTCGGTCACGTCCTCGGCACCGGCCTCGGCGGCCTTTTCGAACAGGTTGTCGAAATCAACGCCTTCGGACGGGACGATGATCTGGCCCTTGCGCTCGAAGTTGAAGCTCACGGAACCGGAGGTGGCCAGAGAGCCATTGCCCTTGGTCAGCGTGGAACGCACTTCGGCGGCGGCTCGGTTGCGGTTGTCGGTAAGGCACTCGATGATCAGACCGACGCCGGCGGGCGCGTAGCCTTCATAGACGATGTCCTCATAGTTGGCGCCACCAGCCTCTTCACCGGAGCCACGCTTGACGGCGCGCTTGATGTTGTCGGCCGGCATGGAAGCCTTCTTGGCCTTGTAGATGGCGTCGTACAGGGACGGGTTACCGTCAGGATCGCCACCGCCCTGACGTGCTGCGATCTCGATGTTCTTGATCAGCTTGGCGAACAGCTTGCCACGCTTTGCGTCGATGGCGGCCTTCTTGTGCTTGGTGGTCGCCCACTTGGAATGACCTGACATAATGCTCCTAGGCAGGTTGCGAATATTTTCAAACGAAATGATTTTAAAGCGGTTCTAAGACAAAGTACCGAAAACGCCATGGAAAGAACACCCGTCAATGCTCCGGCGACGCAAAAGCGCCCATCAGCGATGGTATGTCTTCGTTCCGGTGGCCATTTGCCTGCGAGCTTCGAGAATCCGCTGAAACACTGTGATCACGCCCACAAAGGCCAACAGCACCATCGCCACGGCGAGCCACACCTCTTGATGGCTTACCCCGGCCACGGCCATGCCCACCAGAATGATGACCAGACGATCGGCGCGCGTGGCGATGCCGTTCTTCACCTCGAATCCGACGGATTCGGCACGCGCGCGTGCGTAGGAGGTAACAAACGAGGTCATTATGGAAAGCAACGCGGCGCCGATGCCGATCAGACTCACATAATCCGGAGAATCCATCGCAGTACCTTGCCACTGGCCGCCATGCAGGAGGAAAAACAGCATCACTCCGGCCAACAGCGCCCAATCGGCGATACGGTCCAGCGTGGAGTCTAGAAACGCGCCGAATTCAGTGCCCCCGGTGGTGAGTTTGGCGACCGAGCCATCCAGCGAATCCGCGAGCACAAGCAATGTCAGGACCACGGCGCCGATGAACAGCCGACCGGTCAGTCCTGTGACGATGGCCACGACTATGGTGCCGACCGCACCGATGACGGTGATCATGTTCGCAGTCAGGCCAATGCCCACCAGCGCCTTGGCCAGTGGCTCGATGAGTCTCTTAAACGGTGCGCGAAGGTGTTCCAACATGGTCGGGCTCCTTATTCCCATTCGAAAAACGAAAACGGTATGCGCGAACAGTGAATTCGTGCATACCGTTTTCCATGGTTCATGATTCTAGCGTATTACCATGAACCAGCGTAACGATCAATCGGCGATGGCGGCCTTGAAATCGTCGACGCTGTTGACTTGGACGCGCTTCTTGATGACCTTCATGATCTGTTCCTTGGCGTCCGCCACCGGCACGCCGTTGAGCTGGCTGCCGTCGCGGAAGCGGAAGCTCACCGCGTTGTTGTTCATGTCCTCCTCGCCGACGATGAGGATGAACGGGGTCTTGGACTTGGACGCGTTGCGGATCTTCTTGCCGAATCGGTCATCGGACAGGTCGATTTCGCAGCGGACGGTCTCCTCCTCCAAGCTGCTGATGAACTTCTGCAGATGCGGAGCGAACTCGTCGGCGACCGGAACGCCAAGCACCTGCACCGGAGCGAGCCACACCGGGAACGCGCCGGCGTAATGCTCGAGCAGCACGGCGAAGAAACGCTCGATGGAACCGAACAGCGCACGGTGAATCATCACCGGACGCTTGTGGGTGCCGTCGGCGGCGATGTACTCGAGCTTGAAACGCTCCGGAAGGTTGAAGTCGAGCTGGATGGTGGAGACCTGCCAGGTGCGTCCGATGGCGTCGCGCGCCTGCACGGAGATCTTCGGTCCATAGAAAGCCGCGCCGCACGGGTCGTCGACCAGTTCCAAACCGGATTCCTTGGCGACCTCGGCCAACGTGTTGGTGGCCTCCTCCCAGATCTCGTCGGAACCGACGTACTTGTGCGGATCCTTGGTGGACAGCTCCAGGTAGAAGTCGTCCAGACCGAAGTCCTTGAGCAGGCCCAGTACGAAGTTCAGCAGGCTCTTGAGCTCATCCTTCATCTGCTCGCGGGTGCAGTAGATGTGGGAATCATCCTGGGTCAGGCCACGCACGCGCGTCAGACCATGCACCTCGCCGGACTTCTCGTAACGGTAGACGGTACCGAACTCGAACAGACGCAGCGGCAGCTCGCGGTAGGAACGCTGGCGGGACTTGAAGATCAGGTTGTGCATCGGGCAGTTCATCGGCTTCAGGTAGTAGTCGAAGCCCTGCTTGACGACATTGCCGTTCTCGTCCTTCTCCTCGTCCAGACGCATCGGCGGGTACATGCTGTCCTTGTACCAATGCAGGTGTCCGGACGTCTCGTACAGACCGCCCTTGGTGATGTGCGGCGTCTGCACGAAGCTGTAGTGGTGCTTGCGGTGCATTTCGCGGGAGTAGTCCTCCATCGCGTTGATGACCGCGGCACCCTTCGGGTGGAACACCGCCAGTCCCGGCCCGATCTCATCCGGGAAGGAGAACAGATCCATTTCCGCGCCGAGCTTGCGGTGGTCGCGCTTGGCGGCCTCTTCCAGACGGGTCTGGTACGCCTTCAGGTCTTCCTTGGTGGCGAAGGCCGCGCCATAGATGCGCTGAAGCATCGGGTTCGCCTCGCTGCCGCGCCAGTATGCGGCGGCGGAACGCTCAATCTTGAACGCCTTGATGTAACGGGTGTTCGGCAGGTGCGGGCCGCGGCACAGATCCTTCCAGACCACATTGCCTTCGCGGTCGACGTTGTCGTAGAAGCTCAGCTCCTTACCGCTGACTTCGGTGGCGGCTTCGGGATCGAGATGCGCCTCCTTGTCCTTGATGAGCTCGAGCTTGTACGGCTGGTCGGCCTCTTCGGCAAGCGCCTCTTCTTCGGTCACCACACGGCGGCGGAAGGACTGGGAAGACTTGATGATGCGCTGCATGCGCTTCTCGATGGCCTTCAGGTCATCCGGGGTGAACGGGGTCTCCACATCGAAATCGTAGTAGAATCCGTCCTTGATGACCGGTCCGATGCCGAGCTTGGCGTCCGGACGAATCTCCTGGACGGCCTGAGCCATCACATGGGTCGCGGAGTGACGCATGATGGCCAGACCATCCTCGCTGTCAAGCGCGATGGACTCCACCACATCGCCATCGTGCAGTTCGGTGTAAAGGTCACGAGGTTCGCCGTTCAGACGCACCGCGATGATGTTCTTGTCTTCCGCGAAAAGCTGGACGCCGGTCTGGTCTGCCGCCACCTCCTTCGCTTCGCCGTTGAGTGTAATAGAGATGGTTTGTTCAGCCATGGGTTGTCCTTTGCTATCGGGGTCCGCGTTACCAATGTGCAGGCCTGGACTGTGTGTCAACGATGAACAAGATAGGAACGAGTGCCGACATCGACGCGCGCCGCCGCATGGACGCCGTCGAAGGAATGGACGGCATGCACAACCCATGAGGGCGCCAGGGACGAAGCGCTATTGCCCGACGACATGCGCGTAGGTGTACTGCGGCGCCTTTCGGATTGCGTTGATCTGCACGTTGTCGGATGGTTTGACCGATACGGAGGCTCCATACTTCACCTTGAGTCTGGAACCCACGCCGCCCGCGAGATTGACCGCGTTCTGCAGATTGTTGCGGTCCCCGATCGCGGAAATGACGTACGGCGCCTTCAACGAGATGCCGTCGCACTCAAGTCCGTCGTCGGTATCGCTGATGTACGTGCTGGTGATCACCCTGACATCGTTGATCTCAATGACCTCGGCACCGCTGTTGCGCAATTCCTCCAACAAGGTGAACAGAATCGACGCGTCGATGGACTGCTTGGTGCCGCGGGAGATCTTGATGACCACGCCCTCTCCGGAGGCGGGAAGGCGCCCCGACAGGATACCGTTGGATTCCGCGTTCTGTTTGGCGATTTCCGCGGCCTTCGCGTTTTTGTCGGCGGTGTCCTTCAGCGAGTTGAGCTGGCTGGTGAGTTCGCTTTTGCGCTGTTCGAGCTTCTGCGCCTGCGCGTTGGTCTCGCTGATAAGCTTGGTGAGCTCGTCCTCGCTCATCGTCTCATAGGTGGAGGTCGAGTTGTTCAGCTGGATGGCGTATCCGAATCCCAACAGCGCGCACAGCACCGTGACCAGCACGCTCGAATACAACCGGGCACGCGTCGATTTCGCGTTGAGCGAAATACGCCTCGGCTTGCGCCTGACGACGGGGAAGGAACCGGTCTGCGTACTGTCGTTGTCCTGGTCCTTGACGATCTGCTCATGAAGTTTGGACAGCATGTCCTTTGATTCACGGTTGTGTCTGGGCACGCGGCATCATCCTTTGAAAATAAAGCGTCTGATGGATGACACATTGGTGAAGATGCGGATGCCGAGCACCACGATCACCGCCGTCTGCAGCTGCGAGCCGACACCGAGCTGATTGCCGAGGAACACCAGCAATGTCGCCGTGATGACGTTCGAGAAGAAGGAGATCACGAACACCTTATCGGAGAAGCTGCGCTGGAAATACGCGCGCGCCGCGCCCAACAACGCGTCCAAGGCGGCAAGCACCATGATGGGGAGATAAGGCTGAAGCTGGATGGGGATGTCCGGACGCACGAACACGCCGACAACGACACCGATGATGAGTCCCAGAACGGCTGCCATTACTTGTCTCCCTTCGCATAGGTCACCTCGCCGGTCACCGCGGCTTCCAGTGTAATCGTTTTTGATTTACTGACTTGGGGATATATGCCGGCCTTTTTGAAATCATCGTACAGCTGTCGTTGCGTGTTCTTGCCGACGGCTTTGGCCAAAGCGCCGGAATTGCCGATCGCCTCGATCTTATAGGGGCTTTGCACCGAATTCACCCCGATGAGAATCGTCGTTCCCGCTGTTCTGATCGATGTCTGGACTCCAAGACGATAACCGTTGATCGCTATGGCCTCTGCGCCCGATTGCCAGAGCAGCGATACGAGCACCTGCAGATCCGAGTCGGTCACCACGCGAATCTGGCTGCCGTTTTCCCTGGGAAGCGAGGAGTCCGCGTTGTCTCCGCTCACCGAAATCGGATTCGCTATGGTGAGGGTGATGCCCTCGCCTTGAACGGGAAGCACGCCGTTGACCATCTCATCGTCCCGTACCGTTTGGTTCAACGACCAATTCGACACCGATTTCGATTCATCCTCCACTTGGGCGCGCAGATCGTTCACGTTTTTGGTGAGTTCATCGACCTTCTGCGTCGATTGCGTAAGCTGGCTCGCCAGCTGTTTGCGCACTTCCTTGCGCGGATCCGTGCTCAGCTGACGCACGAACACGCTTCCCGCAGTACCGACGGCGATGCAAATGAGAAACACAAGGACACGGGTGAACCAAATGGAAACCGTGGAAGGCGTCTTGTTCGACAACCGCGAATCGGTGTACAGCACATCCATCGGACGGTTGCTCAGATCATCGATGAGACGGAGGGAATCATCCTCCAGACGCCGTCTGCGCGACATCGATACGATGGATGCCGGCTGTACGTGATGCGAGTCCAGATTCGCGAAGGACGCGGAAAAAACGGCACGGTGCTTCGCCGGCATGTTCTCCGGAGATACGGGGAACGCCACGATATTCGAAGCATCATGCGCCATGCCGCGTCCTTACGTCCTTATTTATCCTGTTTCAGCAATCCTATGCCCTGCCGGATATAAATATATCCCGCCAGCCAGTACAGGCCAACTCCCCAGATTCCGGTGGCGAGTCCGCACAGATGGAGCACATTGGTCGCGTCATTGGTCCATATATCGGCGAAAATCAACGAGACGATGGCGATCAGGAGCATCGCGGTGCCCGCCTTGCCGACGAAATGCACAGGCAAAGGACCGTAATCGTGCTGCGCAAGCACAATGATCAACGCGGCCATGATCAGATCGCGCAATCCGACGACGATCAGCATCCACCATGGGATGATGTTGGCGATGCCCAATGCCAGGATGCTGGAGAAGATCAGCAGGCGATCCGCTATCGGATCGAGAATCTGCCCGATTTTGCTCACCTGGTTGAACGACCGCGCGATCAGACCGTCCAACCCGTCGGAAACCGCCGACAAGGCGAGGATGATCAACGCATATATCATCTCATGCCGGGAAACGAACACGGCGATGAACGGAATCGAGATGATTCGTAGCAGACTGATGCAGTTCGGAACCGTGAAATAAATATCACGCGGTTCCGGACTGTACTGTTTCTTGATGATGAGTTTGCCCATGCCCAGAGCAAACTCACATTCGCGAGGCCTGCAGGGCGGTGACGATGATGCCACGGGCGCCCACCTCATACAGCTGGTCCATGAGCTGGTTGACCTTGGCCTTCGGCACGACGACGCGGACGGCGGCCCACTGCTTGTCGTGCAGCGGGGAGACGGTCGGGCTCTCGAAACCCGGGGTGATGGCGACCGCCGCGGAGACCCTTTCGACCGGAATGTCGTAGTCCATCAGCACGTTGCGCTGCGCGGTGAGCACACCCTGCAGCCGACGGCTCAGAATCGTCAGCCGGTCATCGTCCTCCGCAAGACGCGGAGAGCGAATCAGCACCGCCTCGGAATGCAACAGCGGATCGGAGAAGACCCTCAGACCAGCGTTGCGCAACGTGGTTCCGGTGGACACCACATCGGCGATCAGGTCGGCGACGCCCAACTGCACGGAGGACTCCACGGCGCCGTCCAAGTGAACGGTTTCGGCGTGGATGCCATGCTCGGTCAGGTAATCATGCACCAGTTTGTCGAACGTGGTGCCCACGCGCTTGCCCTCGATGTCCTCAAGCCTGCTGATCGGAGAATCATTGGGAGCCGCGAAACGGAACGTCGACGCGCCGAAGCCGAGCTTCATGTGTTCCTTGGCGTCCGTACCCGAGTTGAGCAACAGGTCATGCCCCGTGATGCCGACGTCGATGGTGCCTCGGCCGACATACACCGCGATGTCGAGCGGACGCAGATAAAACAGTTCGACCCCGTTGTCTGGATCTTCCACGACCAACTGGCGCGAATTGCTCCGAAGACGATAGCCGGCCTCGGCCAGCATATTCCATGCGGGCTCGGATAGCATGCCTTTGTTGGGTACAGCGATTCTCAGCATTCTTCCTCCAAAAAATGGCCATGCCCGTACTGGCATGGCCGAAAATATGCTTACAGGTTCTTGTAGATGTCCTCGAGGGTGATGCCACGATCGATCATCATGACCTGCAGATGGTAGATAAGCTGGCTCATTTCCTCGGCGGTGCGATCCGCGCCTTCGTATTCCGCGGCGATCCAGGTCTCACCCGCCTCTTCCACGATCTTCTTGCCGATGAAATGCGTGCCCTTGCCAAGCTCGTCCACGGTCAGGGATCCGGCCTGCTTGGTGGCGGCCTTTTCGCTCAGTTCGGCAAACAGCGATTCGAAGGTTTTCATACTCGTCCTTAATTGTTGGTTATGTGCTCAGGCTTTGAACGCGGCCTCGGCCTTGGCACGAATGGAATCGATGGCTTCTGCGGGATCTTCGGCGCCGTAGACCGCGGAACCGGCAACCAGCACATCGGCGCCCGCTTCCGCCACGATATGGGCGGTCTTCGGGCTCACGCCGCCATCGACCTGGATTTTGGTGTCCAAGCCACGACGCGTGATCTCATCACGCAGACGACGCACCTTGGCCATCTGGTTGTCAAGGAATTTCTGGCCGCCGAATCCCGGTTCGACGGTCATCACCAGAATCATATCGAATTCATCGAGGATGTCGAAAATAGGCTCGACGGGTTCGGCAGGGCGCACCGCGAAACAGGCCTTGCAGCCCATCTCGCGCAGCTGGCGGGCCAGCCGCACGGGAGCATGGGTGGCCCCCATATGGAAGCTGACCGAGGCCGCGCCAAGCTTGGCGTATTCCGGAGCCCAACGGTCGGGGTCCTCAATCATCAGATGCACATCGACCGGCAAATCGGTCACTTGGCAGATACGGGCCACAATCGGCTCGCCCAAGGTCAGATTCGGGACAAAATGGTGATCCATCACATCGACGTGCACGAGATCAGCGTTGGAGATCGCCTTGAGGTCACGCTCAAGATTACAAAAATCAGCAGATAGGATGCTGGGGGCGATTTGAATAGTCATGGTTCACATTCTATGGTTGGCGAAAGACTATCGCCGTTCGGATGCTGGCTGCGTGCCGTCATCCGAACACGTGGTCTCATTTGTTGTCGGTGAATTCATCGGTTGTTCGCGTAGCCGGAACCTCCGCTGTTACGGTTTTGGATTCGTTCGAGCCGTCAACGCGTTGCCCGCCGTACGCCTGAATCTCGATTTCGGTGACCGTCCGAAGCTTCTCAGCCAGCAGATCGGTGTGCTTGCCCATCTGCTGGACGGCGATGAACGACACCACACCCAATACGAACACCACCAGGGACACCCAGACGTTGATGCGGATGCCGAGGAACTCATGCGCGTAATCGATGCGCAGGGACTCGATCCATGCGCGGCCGGCCGTGTACCACATGATGTACACCGTGAACAGCGAACCAGCTTTGAGACGTCGCATCGCCCTGGCGCCGATGAAGATGATCACAGCGGCTCCGATGAGATTCCAAATCATCTCGTAGAGAAACGTCGGATGGAACAACGTGCCCACCGGGCAGGTCGCGCCGTCATAGCACTGTTCGCTGTGCCCGATGGCGGAACCCGTGGTATTGAGCTTCAGCCCCCAAGGAAGCGTCGTCGGAGCGCCGTACAGCTCCTGGTTGAACCAATTGCCCAGACGTCCGATGGCCTGCGCCACCAGCAAACCGGGCGCCACGGCATCGCCGAGCAAAGCCATCGGATAATGCTTGTGGTGGCACCACGCCCAAGCAGCGAGTCCTCCTAGAACGACACCGCCCCAAATGCCAAGTCCGCCGTTCCA
>DKCF01000090.1:0-459 GCA_002451435.1 Bifidobacterium sp. UBA6881
CCTTCGCGGAAGATGTAGCGGTCACGCGCGGCGGATCCGCGACCCGCGGCGAGCGCCGCCAGGAACATCCGGTGCCTGTTCGACGTGTGGTTCGGCACGATGTCGACGACCACTTTGATGCCGGCCTCATGCGCGGCGGCCGTCATCGCGTCGAAATCATCCATGGTGCCGAGGCGCGGATCGACGTCGCGGTAATCGATCACATCGTATCCGCCGTCGGCAAGATCGGATGGATAGAACGGACTCAGCCAGATCGCGTCGATGCCGAGATCGCGCAGGTAGCCGATTTTCTCGGTGACGCCGGCGATATCACCCAATCCGTCGCCGTTCACGTCTTTGAAGCTGCGCGGATAGATCTGGTAGACGACGGCCTGTTTCCACCAATCGTCGTGAAGGTTGTTCGCGGTCATATCATCCTTTCCCCGTAAAGCAACATCCATTAATGAAAACGATAGCATC
>DKCF01000090.1:563-6241 GCA_002451435.1 Bifidobacterium sp. UBA6881
AACGATTGCCGACATATCAGGTAAGCTAGGGCATATGAAGTTTCTTTCGCCGGATTCCGGCTTTATGCGCGGCCTCAGTGACGCGGTCGACGCGATTTGGATCAACATACTCATGCTGGCGACCAGCATCCCGATCATCACGATTGGAGCGGCGCTGGCCGCGGGCCATGACGCCACCCGCCGCACGCTTTCCGGAGAAGGCACGGCGACCCGCAATTATTTCTCCGCGTTCCGTTCGAATTTCACGAAAGCGACCGGGTATTGGCTGATTTTCGGCGTCACCGGCGCGTTCAGCGTGTATTCGTGGGTCGTGTTGCAGATCACGCCGCTGCTGATTCCGAAATTCGCGTTGAGCATCGTATGGCTGATCGGTTTTGAATGGATCTGGGCGCTGCAGGCCCGCTTCGAGAATTCGTTCTGGCACACGCTGGGCAATGCGTTCGTGTTCGGCGTGAGCAATATCGGTCATACATTGGCGTTGATCGCCATCGATGCGGTGTTCATTGCGTTAATCATCGGCAGCTGGCTGTACATGCCACAGGGCCTGTTCCTGCTGCTGGTGCTCGGCTATGGCACGATGCTGATGCTGCATTCGCCGATTCTGGAGCATGTGTTCAAGCGGTACTTGAAGTAGTTTTGCATGCCGCGTGAAACGGCGTGTGGAACATAGCTGATATGCGTGTGGCGCGGATTCCCATTCACGGGAATCCGCGCCACACGCATTTTCAGCCGGAATCAGCCCTTCACCGCGCCAGCCATCACGCCCTTGACGATATGCTTCTGGCAGATGAGGTAGAAGACGATGATCGGGATGATCGCCATGACCAGGCACGCCATCATGGCGCCCATATCGACGGAACCATAGCCGCCCTTCAGGTACTGCACGGCCACGGAGATGGTCTTGTACTTGCTCAGGTCGAGCGTCAGGTACGGCAGCAGGTAGTCGTTCCAGATCCACATGGCCTGCAGAATCGCCACCGAAACGATGGACGGCTTCATAATCGGCACGACGATCTGGAAGAAGATGCGCGGAACGGATGCGCCGTCGATCATCGCGGACTCCTCCAACGACTGCGGGATGCCCTTGATCACGCCGGTGAAGATGAATACCGCCAGACCGGCGCCGAAGCCCAGATACACGAAGCACAATCCCCACGGGGTGTTGAGCTTGAGCATGTCGGCGAGCTTGGACAGCGTGAACATGACCATCTGGAACGGCACGATCATGTTGAACAGGAACAGGGTGTACAGCAGTTTCGCGGCCCAGTTGTTGACGCGCACGATCCACCACGCGCACATCGATGTGCACAGCAGAATCAGAACGACCGAGCCGACGGTGATGAGCAGCGTCCAACCGAAGCTGGCGAAGAAATTCGTGGTTTCGATACCGCGCGTGTAGTTCTCCAATCCGACGAATGCCTTGCCGGTGGGGATGGAGAACGCGTTGCGGGAGATATACGCCTTCTGTTTGAACGAATTGATGACCACCAAAACGATCGGGAAGACCCATGCGAGCGAAACTACTGTGAACAGCACGGTCCACAATCCGCCGTGCTTCGTTTTTTCTCCGGAGATCATGCCTCCACCTCCTTGCTTGTGGTGAGCTTGTTCTGGATGAGCGCGACGATGGCCACCAGGATGAAGAACAGCACGGCCTTGGCCTGGCCGACGCCCTCCCAGCCCATGCGTCCGTAGAACGTGCGGGTGATGTTCATCGCCAGACCCTCCGACATGTTCGACGGAGCGCCGTTCGTCAGAGCGAGGTTTTGGTCGTACAGTTTGAATCCGTTGGTCACGCACAGGAACGAGCAGACGGTGATCGACGGCATCATCAGCGGAATGATGATCTTGAACATGGTCTGCGTGCCGTTCGCGCCATCCACGGCGGCCGCTTCGAGCACATCGGTCGGCAGCGATTGCATGCCGGCGATGTAGATGATCATCATGTAGCCGATCTGCTGCCAGCACACCAGAATGACCAATCCCCAGAAACCGTAGGTGGCGCTGTACGTCAGCGCGCGACCCCAGTGCGCGAGGATGCCGTTGAGCAGCAGCATCCAGATATAGCCCAGAATGATGCCGCCGATCAGATTCGGCATGAAGAACACCGAACGGAAGATGTTCGACCCCTTGATGGCCTTGGTGAGCATGTACGCGATGGCGAACGCGACCACGTTGATGACGATCGTGGTCACGACCGTCAGCGCGGTGGAGAATCCCAGCGCATGCAGGAACTCCTTGTCCGCGAACGCCCTCTGGTAGTTTTTGATGCCGACGAATTCGGCGTCGGTGACGGTGGTGAACTTGCAGAAGCTCAAGTACACGCCCATGATGAACGGAATCACAAATCCGATGATGAATGCGGCGAACGTCGGCAGCGCGAACAGCGCCCACCATTTCCGTATCGCCTTGCCAGCCATGCTGATCATAGCCTGCCCGCTTTCCTCGTTCTCCATTCCGCGTATCGCAACGGCGCGATGCGGAATCCCTGCATTCGTTACTTTGATCGGCGATTCACAACTTCGTTCCTCGCCGTTCCTTGGTTTTCACTCGCCATGATAAACGGTTCGCAACAAAATGTCAAACGTTGTCATTTCTAACGATTACATATGCAACATCTACCAACGTTGTCATCATTTGAAAATGTTGTTTTCCATTGAAACAACGGACTCTTTACAATCTTTCTTTCGATATGAAAACGTTTGTAATGGTATACTTGCAAAGCATCGTGGAATACACTGGTATCGAGATACATCAACGGCACCAAGGAAAGTCATGAAAAGCAGCATTCAAGATGTGGCGCAACTTGCGCATGTATCCATTTCGACGGTCTCGCGCTCCTTCACCCGACCGGATCTGGTTTCCAAAACCACCCGCGACAAGGTGATGAAAGCGGCCAATGAGCTGAACTTCTCCATATCGCGTTCAGCCGCGGCGTTGAAGACCGGCCGCGCGCTGCGCGTCGCGGTGCTGGTCTCCGGCCGTCTCAACCTGTGGTTCAGCTCGTCGATCATCGAAGGCCTCAACCAGGTCTTCCACGACGAAGGCTACGACATCTCCATCTACCAGATGTCCAGCATCGAGGAACGTCGTGAATTCTTCGAAATGCTGCCGGTACGCCGCAACGTCGACGCGGTCATCGTAATCTCCTTCGACATCGATGGCAACGAGATCAAGCAGCTCAAATCGGTCAACGTGCCGATCATCGGCATCAATTGCAGCCTGCCCCAGGAACGTGGATTCAACGCCGCCGTGCGCATCGACGACAAGCAGGGATCCGAGCTCGCGGCACGGCATCTGATGACTTTGGGGCATCGCGACATCGCCTACATCCGCACCGACCGCGAGGTGACGCTGCATTTCAGCGTGGCCGGACGCTTCGAATCCTTCATGGCCTGCTGCGAGGCCAACGGAATCACACCGCGCGAACTCGTCACCGACGAGAACGAGAACAACATCAGCAAGGTCGTCACGCAGCTGCTCAGCCTCGACCGCATGCCGACGGCCATCGCCTGCCAGGAGGACGGCATCGCCATCCCGCTGTTGTTCCAGCTGGAACGCAGCGGATTCACGGTGCCGAACGACATCTCCATCATCGGTTACGACGACAGCGCATACGCGCACGACATCGGATTGACGACCATCCGCCAGACCCCTGTGGAGATGGCGAGGACGGCCGCGCACATGGCCCTTGACCTCATCGACAAAAAAGAAATTGACGAACCGTTCAAGACCTTCCCGGCGCAGCTGATCGTCCGTTCGACGACGGCGCGGCTACGCCACTGACGATTTCGCAAACGGCCGCCGGAAACGCCGCGTCCGGAGGCGTCGGATAAATCAGCGCCGAGGCGCAAGGCATCGAAAAGGGTGCAATCGTATCGCACGATTGCACCCTTTTCGTCATGGACGGACCGAAATCCCGGCCGTCGACACGGCCGGATCCGCATCAGATCGAATCCGGACGGCCCTCCGCATCAAATCAGTGGGCGGCGTCGTATTCGGTCTTCCAACCGTCCACGAATGCGGTCTTGACGGCGTTCCAGTCACCGGTGCCCTGCGCGTATTCGAGCAATGCGGAACCGAGCTGGTTCTTCCATTCCTCGGACGGCATCATGGTGAAGTTCCAGGAGACCGCGGTCTTGCCGGAGTTCTGGTCCTCCACGGCGGCCTGGGTCAGCGGGTTGTCGGACTTGACGTCGTTGAAGGACTTGAACGGCGTGGTCAGGCCCATGTCGGAGGAAAGCGCCTTGATGCCGTCCTCATCGGTGACGACCCACTTGAGGAAGTCCTTCGTGGCCTTCTTGTCGGCGTCGGAGGCCTTGTCGTTGATGCACCAGTAGTTTTCGGATCCGGTGGCCAGGCCTTGCTTCTCCTCGCCCTTGGCACCGATGTAAATCGGAATCATGCCGACGGAATCGGCCTTCATGCCGTTCTTCTGCAGATCAGACCATGCCCAGGTGCCGTTCTGGTAGAAGGCCGCCTCGCCAAGCGAGAATTCGGAAGTGGCGTCATCGCCGGTCTTGGAGCTCAACTGGGTCGGCTCGGTGGTGGAGTCCTTGAGGTACAGATCGAAAATCTGCTTGTACTGCGGCAGATACGTGCCCTTGACCGTGGCCGGCTGTTCGGTGACCTTGTCTTTCTTGAACTCGTAGTACAGCGGCAGGTTGGCCAGGTGTGTCTTGAAACGCCAATCGGAACTGGAATCGAAGCCCGCGGAGGTGAACGCGCCCTTGATGCCCAGCTCGTCCTTCTTGGCCTGCATGTCGTCGGCGACGGCCTTCAGCGTATCGAAATTGTCGATGTCATCGACGCTTGCGATCTTGGCTCCACCGGTGGCGATGTACTTGGCCAGCAGGTCCTTGTTGTAGATCAGGCCGTAGGTCTCCATGGCATATGGGATGCCGACGACCTTGTCCCCGTCCTTCAGCGCGACGGATTTGTCGATCAGCTGCTTGTACGGCTCCGTGTCGGACATATCGGCGGTGTAGTTCTTCCAGTTCTGGTAGCCGACCGGTCCATTGACCTGAAACAGCGTCGGAGCCTCGGATTTGGCGATTTCGGACTTCAGCGTCTGCTCGTAGGTATTGGAGGCGGCCGTCTGGACCTTGACCTCGACGCCGGTCTTCTTGGTGTATTCCTTGGCCAGCTTCTGCCATGCGTCGTTGGCCTCGGGCTTGAAGTTCAGGTAATAGACCTTGCCTTTGCCGTCATCCGAGCTGGAGCTGGAGCCGCACGCGGCCAACGTGCCCACGGACATCGCCGCGATGGCGATTATGCCTACTGCCGTTTTGATAGTGCGATTCATCATCGAACCTTCCTTGTCACTCCCCCGGCATCATGCCGGTAGCTTCTCCGAAGCCGCATCCTCACGGCTTCCGACAAGTACTATTGTGCCGCATTCCTCCCTTTTTTGCAAACGTAGGCATTTTTGCCTGATTATTCACGCATAGCCATTCCATATCAAATTACGTAAAACCTAGTATTTTCAATAGTTTGCGGCACTATAAAACAATGAAAGCGTTTGCGACACGCCACCCTAAAATCCAATCAATTGCCATGATTCCTCTGAAAAGCCAAGAAATCGAGAGACCCTCTTCATCTCTTCGGAATCACAGTCTTTTCAGAATCCTCGGCGCCGCAGACGAACGCATGCACAATGACAGTGCGGGCGGACCGAA
>DKCF01000016.1:0-6012 GCA_002451435.1 Bifidobacterium sp. UBA6881
CTACGGCTTCTGCCACTACCGTCGCTATTTCGATTTCACCGACACCGTGCATCAGGAGAACGATTACGGCGAAATCATCGATTCGTACATCGACGATCGCACGATCGCGGAATACGGCATCACTGACGAGGCGATCGCGAAGGCCGTGGAAGGCTGGGATGTGGTCACCACGCCGTTGAACGACGTGCGCCGCATCGGCGGATTCTCGAATCTCAAGCAGCACTGGGACGCCGATAAGCATCTGCGTTTGAAGGACCTGCGCCACATGTACGACATTCTGTGCGCGCGCCACCCCGATTACAAAGCCGATGCCGATGCCGTGCTCAATGGCCGCAAGGCGGCGTTCTGCAACATGTTCATCATGAAGAAGGAGATCTTCTTCGAATACAACAAGTGGCTGTTCCCGCTGCTTGACGAATTCGCGGGCACCACGGATTTCAGCAAGATGGACGTGCAGACCACGCGCACCGTCGGCCACCTTTCCGAACGATTGCTGAACGTTTTCATCGCGCACAAGCAGCGCACCGGCGCGAATTGGAAGATCAAGCAGCTGCAATGCGTGCACTTCCTGCATCCGGAACCGGTCGCCGCATTGGAACCGCTGGGACTCGAATACGGACGCGTGGTACCGGTGGTGTTCGCCGCCGACAACAACTACGTGCCGATGCTCGCCACCACGATCTACTCGATGCTGAAAAACGCGTCGCCGAGTCGTTCCTACGACGTGATCGTGCTGGAACGCGACATCACCGAAGAGAACAAGCGATACGTGAAGAGCTTCCTCGCCCAGTTCCCGAACGCGGTGATCCGCTTCTTCGACGTGAGCCGCTATCTGGCCGGATTCCACCTGACCACCAGCAATGCGCACATCAGTGTGGAAACCTACTACCGCTTCATCATTCAGGAGGCGTTGCCGTTCTATTCGAAGCTGCTGTACCTCGACTGCGATCTGGTGGTCAACGGGGACGTCGCCGAACTGTTCGATACCGAGCTGGGTGACAACGCCATCGCCGCGGTACCGGACGTCGATTTCATCGGCAATCTCAATATGAAGAACGGCGAACGCGCGGAATACGTTGACAGGCAGCTGCACATGCGTGACGCATATGGCTATTTCCAGGCCGGCGTGCTGGTGATGAACCTCGACCGCATGCGCAAGATCCACACGGTGCGCGAATGGCTGGAAATCGCCTCCAAGCCGGGATACATCTACAACGATCAGGATATTCTCAATGCGGAATGCGAGGGGCTGGTCACGTACCTTGATTATTCGTGGAACGTGATGCACGATTGTGCCGATCGCGTCAACGGCGTATTCGCCTTTGCTCCCGCTAACGTGTACAAGGCGTATATGGAATCCCGCAAGGCGCCGAAGATCGTGCATTATGCGGGATTCGACAAGCCTTGGAAGAACCCGTGGTGCGACTTCGCCCCGCTGTACTGGAGCTACGCGCAGGAGACGCCCTTCGTTTCGCAGATGATTGCCGCGATGAGTGGTGTGGAGCGTCCTGCCCCGCAGCAGCACCACGAGCGTGCGATTGCCGAAGACAGCCCCATCCGCAAGTATGTGGACACCTTCGCCCCAACCGGCTCCAAGCAGCGCGAACTCATGAAGGTCGTTGCACGCAAGCTGCAGGGCAAGCAGTAAGCAAATCGCTTGGTTGGTTTTTGACAGAGGGCGTGATGGTCCGTCAAAGGCCAACCAAGCGACAATGTGCGAATCTCAGTCCCTGCGGAACAGATCGCGGGTGTAGACCTTGTCACTTACATCCGCCAAATCGTCGTTCCAACGGTTGGCGACGATGATGGAGGCGCGGTTCTTGAAGTCCACCAGATCGCGGGTGACTTCGCTGCCTTGGAAATCTGGCTTATTGAGCGTGGGCTCGTAAATCAGCACGGGAATGCCGTTCGCCTTGAACTGCTTCAGCACATCCTGAATGGCGGACTGGCGGAAGTTGTCGGAACCGGATTTCATCGTCAGACGATAGATGCCGATCACCGGATGCTCCACATCCTTGATGCGGTCCATCACGTCGGAAGCGATGAATTCCTTGCGGGTGCTGTTCGCATCCACGATTGCCTCGATAAGGTTCTGTGGCACCTTGTTGTAGTTGGCGAGCAGCTGCTTCGTGTCCTTCGGCAGGCAATAGCCGCCATAGCCGAAGCTCGGATTGTTGTAGCCTTCACCGATACGCGGATCGAGACATACGCCATCGATGATTTCGCGGGTGTTCAGTCCGCGGCTTTCGGCATAAGTGTCCAATTCGTTGAAATACGCCACGCGAAGTGCCAGATAGGTGTTGGCGAACAGCTTGATAGCCTCAGCCTCGGTGGTACCGACCACAAGCTCCGGAATGCCGATGCTGCCATCGGCGTTGATGCGGGTCTTTTCCTCCGGGTCGGCGCCATGCGCCAGCAGATTCACGAATTCATGCGCCGCCTTGACGGACGCCTCGTCGTCCTGTGGCGCGCCCACCACGATACGGGTCGGGTGGAGATTGTCGGACAGCGCGTGCCCTTCGCGAAGGAACTCGGGGGAGAAGAGAATATGGTTGTCATGCAGGGTGTCGCGCAGCTGCTGCGTGTAACCAACCGGAATGGTTGATTTGATGACGATCCACGCGTGCGGGGCATGCTCGCGCACGGCTGCGATTGCGGCCTCGACACTGGACGTGTCGAAATAGTTCTTTTTCTCGTCATAATTCGTCGGCGTCGCGATAACGGCGAAGTCGACGTTCGTATACGCTTCCTGCGGGTCGAGCGTCGCATGGAAGTCGAGCGGGCGTTCGCCGGACACGTTTTTATCGAGAAAATCCGTGATTACCGGATCGACGATCGGGCTTTTGCCATGGTTCAGCAAATCGACCTTCTCGGGAACGATGTCGAGCGCGTGAACCTCGTTATGCTGGGCAAGCAGCAATGCGACGGACAACCCGACATAGCCGGTGCCTGCAACTGCGATCTTCATAGCAAATCAGCCTTTCCTCATCGTGACCTTAAGCAATTGTAAGCAATGGATCACTTTGGCAAATCAACGAAACCGGTGTCTTTCAGATAATTCTTGCCTGTGGTTATATCGTATTGAATGAGCTGATAATCGTGCAGTAGACGTTTTGCCTGCTTCGAAAGGTTCTTTTTTTTGACGAGGTCGCCATTCGCGTCAAGATAGGTGGGCTTGTCATTACTGCCGGAGGAAGCCGGTACGGACATTGCTGGAATTGCCTGATGCATCTTGGTGAGGAATGCAATATATGGGCTGACCTTGGCATTGAGATGCTGGGCAAGCTGCGCAGAGAAGTAGTTTGAAGACGTGTACGCACTGGAGGCGCTATCGAGCTTAGTCCCCGCGGATTGCGATGCGTTGTTGGACCAGATGAAGTAATCGGTTTCGTGAAGGGCGAGGCTGTTCTTTTTGCTCGCCGAAGCGGTGTCATAGATTCCCGGCAGGTGATCTCCATAGAAGATGACGGTGATGGGACGGTCGATTTCGTTGAGAGAATGCAGGAACGCCAAGGTGGACTGATCAGTGTAGCTGGCGCCCTTGGCGTAGGTGTCGATATTGGTTTTTTCCGTCTCTGAGAGATTCTGCGAAATATCAGCGTCCTTGAACTGATTGTTGTCGTACCAGTCGTTGTAAGGCGTATGGTTCTGCATGGTTGCCACTTGCAGGAATTGGTTTTTATCGGTTCGCTGGACATCGTTGAGAATGTAGTTGTAGAGCGATTCATCCGAGGCGGTCCAGTCGCGGTCGATGTATGTCAGACCCTTCAGCTTGTGCGAACCGTCGATTGCCCAGAATTTGTTGAAACCGAATTTCTTGTAGTTGGTATTGCGGAAATACATGTTCCGGTAATAATCGTGGTAGGCAATTGACGCTTGCTTGCCATGCGCGTCATTCCAAAGCTGATTCAGGGTCGGCGTCCATTTTTCATTGGGCACCAGTTGCTGGTAGGCAATCGACAAAGAAGAATCAAAATTGGCCATGGACAGGCCTGACAATGCTTGGTATTCGATATTCGCTGTGCCGCCACCGTAACCGGGAGACAACATGAGACCGGATGTCGTCTGTTCTTTGAGTTGACGGATATTCGGCATCGGATCTTCCGTCATGGTGATTCCCGGAACTCGTGTTGGATCCGAGAACGATTCCGACAGAATCATGATGACGGTGCTATCGGTCATATTCGCGCCACGGCTTCGATTGATTGAAACCGCATCCTTCGCATACTTTGATGCGATTTTTTCCATGGTTGTTTGAGAATAATCCTTTGGCTTATCCATGACCTTGGTATTCGACAGACGAAGAAAATTAATAGCTGGACCGTTGTATTGCGCATCTGTTTTGGCATTCCACATGACGGGAAAATCTGACAGATTGTGAGTCAGTTGATAAGCCCAGCTTTGCTCGTTGCGGATGCCTGCGGTAAATGAATAGACAACCGCAACTGATAATACTGCGGCAAGAATACGGACCGCGGTTGTTGCCATGGATTTGACGTTGCGGAACGGCCTCCACCAATGGCAGGGAATAATGGCGTTTCGCCCATCGACAAACTGCATGATGATGCATATGATGATAAGCCAAGTGACGCCTGTCGCAGCGTTGTTGACAAGGGTCTCGCATGATTTCGGGATGAAAGAAAACAGTTGTTTGGTGGTTCCGCCGGAGACGAAGTTGAGGTCGGCTGGAATGATTGGTTCGTTGCGGGTGAGAATTTTGATGTGGTTCGCAATTGCGAAGACTGTCATCACGGTTCCGAAAATTGCCGTCGCCACCCAGAAGCGATTTATTATGAAAACAACCGTTAAATAAATGAAGCTCAGTACGATTAAATTAAGTAATGCCTGATATTGATTGTTGAGGAATATCTTGCTGAAGAAATTGACGGTCTGCCCCATGACGCTTTGACTCACATAAGTGAGGGCATCGATTTCGGCACCTTTGGGGTATTTGGGTTTGGTATTTGTTCCCCATTGGATTAAGGCGATCTCATATGTTGTGAGAGCGACGATGATGATGAAATAGAAAGAATAGGAGAAGCGGTGACGCTTCTTCCACACGGCATGGACTTTCCGGAAGAACGCGATGACGAATTGCACGCCCTTGAGGTTGGTGAAGGTATGCCATGCCTCGCGTGCCTTTGCTGCCGTGTTTTTGACTGATGCGGCGGTGCGGCGGGCGGTGCGTCCGATGGCTTTGGCGCCGGTGGCGGCTTGCCTGAGAACGTCTGCTGCGATGGCTGAGGCACTGGTCGCAGAGCTGGAGCCGGTATCGGACGGTTCCGTTGAAGGCGATGCGCTCGCGGATCCGGTCGGGGTGGTTTCCGCTGCGGCGATCGGTACCATAATCTCTGCTGTGCGATGGGCGGTTTCGGCCGATTCGTTGACTCTGCGGACGGCGTTGGAACGTGCGCCCGTGTGGATGCTTCCATGCGTGGATGGGGACTCATGGTGAATGGAATCTTTGGCTACGAAAAGCCGTGTGCCATGGTGACCGGCGAAATCCGAAGGCACTGTGCGAGCAGCGTCCGCCTCCTTGCTGGATTTTTCCGTATTCGAGCCATTCGTCAAAGGCCGGTAGACACCTCCGGCATATGGCTGCCGAGGTCGTTTGCCGATTCGCGGAACCGAATCCTTTCCCGTGCCTCCCACTTCGAAACGATTGGTGTTCACATCATCAAACGTCATCGTGTTCCTCGTATCTACGCCCGGTCTTATTCCAAGGCTTCAATTAGCTGACTGCATAACATAGTAGTTGTTCACTCTGGACTATCGAGTGTCTGGCAGGTAGCTGGAGAATGTCTGCATGGTAAACGCGGTGGAGGCTGATGCCGGCATGGTCAAAAGTGCGTGCGATAGTCGCAATATGAAAAGGAAGAAGCTCTTTCGGTGCATGCCGGTGTTCGTGGCATTATGCGTGCTGTTTGAAGGCGTGTTTTTCATGGCCATCACGAAACCGGGCCATGTGCCGGATGTGTGGGCGCATGTCTATCGCATCGATTCCATACTCAA
>DKCF01000016.1:6100-8366 GCA_002451435.1 Bifidobacterium sp. UBA6881
GTCGGCGGGGCGGTCGATCGCGACTGGATGCAATATTCCTTGGAGCAATATGACGGGTATGATCCGACGGTCGTGATCTCAGATACCGTTGCTGAGGACAAATCATCGGCGACGGTGGATTTGCCGTTCAACAATACGGCAACGAATTCGCCAATCGTATATGCTCCGCAATTGTCGGGCTTTGCCTTGGGGCGATTGTTCGGTCTCGGCCCTGGGGCCACATACCGGTTGGCCGAGGCGTGCATGCTGATCGTCTACGCGCTGATTATGTTCTGTTCGGTCCGCGCGTTGCCGAAATGGCGCATTCCGATCGGTTTGTTGCTGTGCGTTCCCCAGATGCTGCGGTTCGCTTCATTTTCCATTTCCGCGGATTCGTTTACCCAAGCTATGGTCATATTGTTCAGCTGTTTGCTGTTCCGCGAAATTGTCGGCAGGCGGTCGCGGCGCAATGCGATTATGCTTGCCGTGGCCGGCGTGGTGCTGGCGATGTGCAAGTTTGTGTATATGCCGTTGGTCCTGCTTGTCGTCCCGCTGATGTTTGACCGCGTTGCCGGCCGATGGCGGGTGAATCGCGCCCAGGCCGCACCATTGTCCGCATGCGTGGTCCTGTCTGGTGGATGGATCATGTTCTGGCTGAGCGCCAATGGTTGGTATACGAATTGTCCGATGCTGGTCTCGTACGAGCAGATGAGCGAGCGCAAGCATGCGCTGCTTACGGATCCGGCGGCCATATCGGAGGTCGTAAAGAATATCGTATGGTCGATAACGCATGCCCAATCGAATATGAATAATCGGAACGGCAGTATCGGCATTGCCGCGTGCTGGTCGGCGATTGTGGTCTCCATAATCATGCTGGCCGTGGCAAGTATGCTGAAGATCATTGCTCGGAGCCGCCGGCAGGCGGTAGGATCGGCCGATGATTCCAAAGGCATGTGCGATAGGTTTTCTCTGCCATATGCGTGGCTGGTCATTGCGCTTTGCGTCGGGGATGTCTTGCTGATCTACCTGGCGCTATGGCTGCAGTATGATGCGGATGGGGTGATTGGGGTCGACGGTATACAATACAGGTATTTCCTTCCCTATGCGCCTTTGTTCGCGTTCGTAATGTTGGAATCGGGAAAGCGGTTGCTGAACGGATCGTTCCGGAACCGGCATGCGCTGAATTCGGCATCGATAAATGCAGTGTGACCGCGGTTTTCAAGCATAACCGAACTCAACGGGGTCATTTTTGCGTTTTTGACCGACCTTGACCCCGTTAAATCGTATTGTGGCATCGGGAAGGCCGTATATTGCCGGAGAGATTCTTGAAATATCTGTTCGGTCTGAACCCATTGCTATCACAAGACAGCTGGGCGGTGTTTGCGCCATAGCGAAAGTGATTGCCAATCATCGAAATCCCATATCGCGAATGGGTATTTGAAAGTACTTAAATAAGGAATGCCGCCTTGGTGTGCATCAAAAAGAGAGGCAGTGGCGGCTTTTAACGGAAAATCAATTTAGTCAAATGTGGCTATTTGGCAAAATCATTTCGGCGGGTGGCAGGATGGGCTGTCAATCCTTTATGGCGTTGACGTAGGGGAGCAGTTTGGCGAGAAGCGCTTCGGCGTCGATCGTGGCCGATTCGTAGAGCGCGTAGGAGTCGATGCCGTCGTATTCGTGCACGATGACATTGCGTAACGCACGCAGCTCGTTCCATGGGAGTTGCGGAACCGTTTCACGGAATTCGTCGGAAAGTCGTCTTGCGGATTCCTGCGCCTGCACCATGTCCATCGCCACGGAGTTGAATCGCATGTAATCGGATTCGAGCGCCTCGGCTGAACCGGCGGCCGAGGCGTCGTCGTGTGCTCGTTGCACATGTTCGACGAGTCGAATGAGATTCGTCTCGTCGCGGAACCGTTGGTCGGCGTGTGTCCTGCGTGCCATCATGCCACCCTGATCATATCCGGCTGGATGTGCAGGTAGAAGCGTCGGCTTGCTCGGCTGCGCTGCGCGTTGCGCTGCAGCGAATCCAGTGAAGTGAGCGATACCGCGCGATTGAAAGCGCCTTCCAATTCGTGCTGCAGCGCTTCTCGCCGCATCATGCTGAGATGATTGCCCGACTCGGCTCGGTAAAGCAGGTCGATATCCGAATCGGCGTCGGCGTCGCCTCGTGCCGTGGAACCATATACGTACACTTCACTGAGTCCGTATTTCCGTGCGATACTGCCGATGATGAACTTCATGGTGGCGATTTCCACCATGCTGGCGTTGGTGCGATGATTGTCGG
>DKCF01000016.1:8461-15195 GCA_002451435.1 Bifidobacterium sp. UBA6881
GAATTTTTCGCGGCGCCATCTGTCGCACTGGCGAGCGCTTGCAGCGCATCGCTGTAGCGTTGCAGGAAATCCTGTGTGGGATTGCCGCCGCGCTCCGCACGCGAGAGGGCCGATTGGGTGGTGCCCATCGTTGCCGCCACTTGGGTTTGGCTGAGTCCAAGTCGGCTCCGTTGCTGTCTTAGTTCTTCGATGATGCTCATATACTTGAGTATAGCGTAAATGCTATATGTCTATGCATACCTATGCTGGGCATGCGCTGGGTGTGTGTCGGGTGCCGGACGCTATGCTGAAGGGGTGAGCAATATGGCGGCGAACAGCGGCGTTTTCGAGCCGCGAAATATTCTGGTGACTGGCGGATGTGGGTTCATCGGCGCGAATTTCGTGCGGTATGTGGCGCGGAACCATCCGGACGTGCATGTCACGGTGCTGGACAAGCTCACCTATGCGGGCAATCCCGAGAACATCGCCGGATTGCCGGAATCCCGGGTCGAACTGGTCGTGGGCGACATCTGCGACGCCGCGTTGCTGGAACGCGTCGTGCCCGGACATGATGCCATCGTGCATTTCGCCGCCGAATCGCACAACGACAATTCCATCGCCGATCCGGAACCGTTCATCCGCACGAATGTGGAAGGCACCATGCGGCTGCTGGAGGCTGCGCGGAGGCACGATGTGCGGTTCCATCACATCAGCACCGACGAGGTGTACGGCGACCTCGCGTTGGACGATCCGGCGCGCTTCAGCGAGCGCTCGCCATACCGGCCGTCGAGTCCGTACAGCGCTTCGAAGGCGGCGTCCGACCACTTGGTGCGCGCGTGGGTGCGCACGTACGGCCTGCGTGCCACCATCTCCAACTGCTCCAACAACTACGGGCCTTACCAGCATGTGGAGAAGTTCATTCCCCGGCAGATCACGTCCATCCTCGAAGGCATCCGGCCGAAACTGTACGGCACGGGGGAGAACGTGCGCGACTGGATTCATACGGAGGACCATTCGTCCGCCGTGTGGGAGATTCTGACGCGCGGGCGCATCGGCGAGACGTATCTGATTGGCGCGAACGGCGAAATGAGCAACATCGCGGTGCTGCGCATGATCCTGCGGCTCATGGGCCAGCCGGAGGACGCCTTTGATTGGACGCGCGACCGGCCGGGGCACGATCGGCGCTACGCCATCGACGCATCCAAACTGCATGCGGAGCTTGGTTGGAAGCCTATGCATACGAATTTCGAATCGGGTCTGCGCGCCACCATTGACTGGTATGCGAACCACCGCGAATGGTGGGTGGCTTCCAAGGCCGCCACCGAAGCGCGCTACCGGGCGCAGGGCATGTAGCCTTCGTTGCCGGTGCGCCGTCCATGTGCGCCTGCGCTACTTTCCCGAACTGATTTTAAGCTCATGGCTGTCGACCACCGATTTGGCCGCGGCGTCCAATTCGTTGGTGATGTTGCGCAGATCGTCGGCATAGGCTTCGATGTCGTTCGTGGCCTTGGTGAAATCGCCGACTCTGCCGCCGGACGGGCAGGTGGGCGCGTCGTCCAGATCCTCCGCGAGCCGCATCGCGTCCTTCAATGTTTCCAACGTGGACCCGTTCGCTACATCGTCGATGGTGTATCGCGCGGCTTCGCGTGCCTCTTCGCGCGCCTTGTCGAGGCTTCTGCGATGCACGGCGAGCGCTTTGGCGTTCAATGCGCAGGTGTCGCGGGCCGCCTGCGTCAGCTCCTTCCTGCTTTCCACGGCGATGATGGCCACCGCAGCCAGAATGATCGCGGTCACCGCGCCTACGGCGATCGCCGCGATGGAGCGTCTTTGCTTGGCGTCGTTCTTCTGCAACTTCTTCTCTTCGGCTTTCCTTGGATATCAATAAGACTCCGCGAGTATATAAAAAATATTTCTGCAAACCGTTGTTGGTGGGTAAAAGAGACGATGATTTTCCGCTATGAAAGAAAATTATCCGCATGCATGACGTTGTGTGCGTTGCGGTCGCGCGACCTTTATGCTGGTAGGTGAAACGTTTTAAGGGGGTTCGATGGCTCATAGGGCGACGCTGAAGGATGTTGCCGCGGAGGCGGGCGTGTCCGTGACGACCGTTTCCCTGGTGCTGAACAGGCGCCCCGCGAGGGTGTCGGCGGCGAAGCGCGAGGCCATCGCGAAGGCCGCGCGGCGGTTGAACTATGTGCCGAACCAGAACGCGCGGAGCCTGGTCACCAGGCAATCCAAACTCGTCGCGCTTATCGTGCCGGACATCGAGAACCTGTTCTTCGCGGCGTTGGCGAAATGCGTGGAGGACGAATGCGCGGCGCAGGGGTATTCGCTGATCGTCGCCAATTCCGACGATTCGCGTGTCGCCGAACATGATTTGATGCAGCGGTTGGCGTCGCGCGGCGTGGACGGCGTGATGCTGATTCCCGCGCGGGAGTCCTGCGCGGACGGTTCCGGCGCCGAACTGGAAAAGGATGTGCGCCGCACGCCCTGCCCGGTGGTGCTCATCGACCGTCTGGTGCGATGCGGATGGTGCGATGCGGTCGGTTTCGACAATTATCTGGGTGGGCGCCTGGCCGCGCGCTATCTGCTGGACGAGGGGCATGAACGCATCGGCGTCGTCACCGGCGGCACCGCGGAGACGGGGGCGGACGATCGGCTTCGCGGCTTCGTGGACGCCGTCGAGCGGGCGGGGGAGACGTTCGATCCCTCGCTTTGCATCGAGGGCGATTATCGTTTCGACGGCGGGTACCGCGCCGCGGACCGGATCATCGATTCCGGCGCGACCGCGGTGTTCTGCTGCAACGACGTGATGGCGTTGGGTTTCCGCCACCGTATGGCCGAGCGCGGTCTGCATGTGCCCGGGGATGTGAGGGTGATCGGGTACGACAACATTCTGAAACGATTCGGGTTGGATTGGCAGATGACCACGATCGAGCAGAGCGTGACCGACCTCGCTTCGGCCTGCTGGAGAACGCTCCAGGGGCGGATGGGCTCGACTGTGCGGGTGGAATCGGGGAACGGACGGCCGTGGCTCGCCGATCCGCAGGTCGAGGTGCTTGTGCCGAAATTGGTGCGAGCGTCCCTCGCATAGCGGATGGCGGAAAAATTCTTGCAACACGCTGTAATGGCGGTTTTGCTTTCTTTGATAAAGCGTTTTATCATGAATGTTGACAGCGAAAACGAGGATGTGCTCGATAATCGCGGAAAAAACTGGCGACAATGGAACGTGTGGAGGCGGGCCGTTGTCGGGCCCGTCAATGACGAAAGGCAACACTCATGAAGAAGCTGATTCTCGATCTGGACACCGGCGTCGACGACGCCCTCGCCATCTCCTATGCCCTGGGCAGCCCGGAAGTCGAACTCATCGGCATCACCGGCACCTACGGCAATGTGCTCGTCGAACAGGGCGTGCGCAACTCGTTGGCCATCACCGACCTGCTCGGGCACCCCGAAGTCAAGGTCTACCAAGGACTTCCGCACTCCAGCACCACCGACCACTTCGAAGTGCTGCCCGTCTCCGCGTTCATCCACGGCAAGAACGGCATCGGCGACGTCGAGATTCCGGACTCCAACCGCTCCGTCGAAACCGAATCCGCCGTCGATTTCATCATCGACGCCGTCAAAACCTACGGCAAGGACCTCATCTACGTGCCCACCGGCCCGATGACCAACATCGAAGCCGCGCTCAAGAAGGCTCCGGAGATCAAGGACGAGATCGGCCGCATCGTGCTCATGGGCGGCGCACTCACCGTGCCCGGCAACGTCAACGCCTGCATGGAAGCCAACATCTCCCAGGACCCGGAAGCCGCCGACTACCTGTTCCGTTCCGGAACCCCGACCACCATGGTCGGCCTCGACGTCACCCTGCAGACCCTGCTCACCTACAAGGAGACCCGGCAGTGGCGCGACCTCGGCACCAAGGCCGGCAGGTTCCTCGCCGACATGACCGACTTCTACATCAAGGCCTACGAGACCACATCCCCGCATCTGGGCGGATGCGGCCTGCACGATCCGCTCGCCGTCGGCGTGGCGGTCGATCCGACACTGGTCGCCACACTCGACATCAACATGAAAGTTGATGTGGAAGGACCGACCCGCGGCCGCACCATCGGCGACGAAACCCGTCTGAACGATCCGAACAAGACCATGAAGGTGGCCGTCGGCGTCGACGTGCCCCGCTTCCTCAACGAATTCATGACCCGCATCTCCGGTCTCGCGGCCAAGGCCGAGTGACCCGAAAGCAAAGGCAAGAGGAGATTTCCATGACTACCAGCAAAACCAACGGCACCACGGCGGCCGTCGACCCGTTCGACGACCCGGTGACCAGCAACAAGATGGCCATCCGCGCCCTGATTCCGCTGCTCATCACCTTCGTGCTCGGCACCCTGTGCCTGCAAGGCTTCAACCTCGTGTTCCAGCAGGTCGGCACCGATGTCGGCGCGCCGAACCAGGCCTCGCTCATCACCGCGTTCCCGAGCATCGTCCTCGGCATCGTGTGCTTCATCTACGGTTCCCTCGGCGACTTCGTCTCCCTGCGCAGACTCGTCACCGTCGGCCTCGTCACCCTGTTCGTCGGATCCATCTTCGGTTTCGTGGCCAACTACTTCTTCGCCGCGAACCTGTGGACCGTCATCATCGCGCGCGTGCTGCAGACCGCGGGCGAGCAGGTGGCCGGCTCCGCCTTCCTGGTGGTGGCCACCAAGTACCTGCGCAACGATCTGAAGGTGATTTTCTTCGGCCTGTTCACCGCCGCGTACCAGCTTTCCGCGTCTATCGGCGTGTTCGCCGCAGGCATACTCAGCTCCATCGCGTGGCAGTTCCTGTTCCTGATTCCGTCCGTCACCATCCTGTTCCTGCCGATCCTGCTCAAGACCTTGCCGTCCAAGAGCGGCAACGGCCAGAAGGTCGACGCCCTCGGCTTCGTGATCTTCGGCTTCGCCACCGCGTTCCTGACGCTGTTCTTCTCCTACATGGCCTGGTGGATGCTCGTCGTGTCCGTCGTGCTGTACGTGGCGTTCGGCGTCTACATCAACAAGGCCGCCAACCCGTTCATCACGCCGGCGTTCTTCAGGAACACCCGCTGGTTGCGGGCCATCAGCCTGATCCTCGTGTTCTACTTCGTGAACTACGCCCTGAGCCCGATCTTCAACGCCATCGGCACGAACCTCTACCACATGACCACCACCCAGGTCTCCCTGCACATCGTGTGGGCCTTCGTGGTCGCGGCCGTGGTGGGCACCTGCTCCGGCATGATCATCCGCAGGATCGGCATCAAAGCCGGTCTGGTGACCGCAGGCACCCTCATGTTCGTCGGATGGACCGGCGCCGCGTTCTGCATCAACGCGGGCTTCGTGGTGCTGACCTTGTGGGCGTGCGTGTTCTACGCCGGCTGCGGCATGATGTACTCCCCGATCGTCTCCACCGTGCTGGGAACCATCGAAAAGGACGAATCCGGCCGTGGCGTCGGCATGAACGACCTGGCCATGAACGTGTCCCCGTCCATCGGCATCGCCATCATCGGCAGCCTGCTCGGATCCAACGCCCTCGGCGGCGGCTCCATCACCGGAGCCACCGGCACGGCCGCGAACTACTCCAACCTGATGCTGATCGCAGGCGCCACCGCGCTGCTGGGCCTGATCGTGTTCTTCTGCTTCAGGAAGAAGATCTACGAAGGCAACCACGCGGTCGAAACCGAGAAGGCGGCCAAGTGACGGGTCGGAAGACCGCCGTCGACCGATGACCCGATGACAATCAAGCGAACGCGCCGTTGCGCATTCGCATAAGGCAAGTGTGACAAACAAAGGAAGGCACAAGATGAGCGCGACCGAAATCCTCTCCGCACTGGACCGCATCCACGGAACCGTATCCGTGATCGGATCCATGAACGTGGATTACACCGTCACCGCACGACGGCTGCCGGGACCGGGGGAGACCATCACCGGCGGTCCGCTGCGGCTGCTGCCCGGCGGCAAATCCGGCAACCAGGCGGCGGCCGCCGCACGCATCGGCGCCACCGTGCGGATGTTCGGCGCCGTCGGCACCGACGGCAACGCCGACCTCCTGCTTGGCGCGCTTGCCGACGCCGGCGTGGACACCGCGCATGTGCGCCGCGCGGACGGGCCATCCGGCACCACCGTCATCACCGTCGACGCCAATGGCGAGAACACCATCGTGTACTCGCCCGGCTCCAACGCGCAGGTTACCGTCGAATACGTGGAATCCGTGCGCGACGCCCTTGTGGGGTCCACCGTGCTCGGCCTGTGTCTGGAAAGTCCGATGGAAACCGTCACCGCAGCCGCGCGCATGTGCCACGAAGCGGGCGTGAAGGTGCTGCTGAACGACTCCCCGTTCGTCCCGTCGCTGCCGGCCGAACTCGTGCAAGCCGCCGACATCCTGCTCGTCAACGAGCATGAGATGGCGCAGCTGCTGGGCATCGACGAGCCGGAGGACGACGATTGGGACGGTTTCGATTGGCGTCACGTGCTCGACGAAATGCGGGCGTTCGGCTTCGAACAGGCGATCGTGACGCTGGGCGGCGACGGCTCCGTGGTGCTCGACGCGACCGCCGACGAGCCTGTCCACCGCATCGCCCCGGTGCGGGTCGACGCGGTGGACACCACCGGCTGCGGCGATTCCTTCATGGGAACCGTGCTGGCCGGCCTCGCCTCCGAGATGACGCTTCCCGAAGCCGCCGAACTCGCCTCGTACGTGTCGGCATACGCGGCCACCGGATACGGCGCCCAGGCATCCTA
>DKCF01000016.1:15304-16678 GCA_002451435.1 Bifidobacterium sp. UBA6881
GGCCCAAATGGGCGTATGGACCGCACTCCGATTGGTGGATTGAGAAAATTCACATCCACGGAATCGGGAGTGCGGTCCTTTCTATGCGCTGCGGTTTCGCACGATTTGGAAAAAATGCGTGAAAAATGGATTGTGCGATACCCAAGACCGCGCAAGGCCCTATAGAGGCTCTATAAATACCCCCGTACCGTTGTTTCCAGCCGTGTCGGAGATGAAAAACGAGGTTGCGCATCGCACGATTCAATATTTTGCGGCAAAAGTGGAATCGTGCGAAGAGCACGCTATGGGCACCCGCATTGTTATATTGGAGTTTGGCTTAATTTCACGCACCGAACATTTGGAAGGCGAAGCATGTCGGCGATTCTCGAAGGCACTCCGGATAAGAAACTGGCGTTGGTGACGGGTCGTGCATACCCCGAACAGGCCGTGGAAACCGCGAAATATCTCGGCACCGACGTTCTGGAGACCACCGCCTACGATTTCGCCAACGGTGAGATGTACGTGCGCTACACCGAGCCGGTGCGTGGCGCCGACGCCTTCATCATGCAGGCCCACACCGAGCCGATCAACAAGTGGATCATGGAACAGCTCATCATGGTGGACGCCATGAAGCGCGCCTCCGCGCGTTCCATCACCGTGGTCGCCCCGTTCCTTGGCTATTCCCGTCAGGACAAGAAGCACCAGGGGCGCGAGCCCATCACCGCCCGCCTGATGTTCGACCTGTTCCGCTCCGCCGGCGCGGACCGCATCATGACGGTCGACCTGCATGCCGCGCAGGAGCAGGGATTCTTCAACGGCCCGGTCGACCATCTGACCGCCATGCCGATCCTGATCGACTACGTGCGGGGCCACATGCCGCTGGAGAACACCACCATCGTCTCTCCAGATGCCGGCCGCATCAAGGTTTCCGAGCAGTGGGCCGCGAAGCTCGGCGGTCTGCCGCTCGCGTTCATCCACAAGACGCGCGACATCACCCGTCCGAACCACGCCGTTGCGCATGGCATCATCGGCCAGGTGAAGGGCCGTGACTGCGTGGTCGTCGACGACATGATCGACACCGCCGGCACCATCTGCGAGGCCGTGCGCACCCTGAACAACGCGGGCGCGAAGTCCGTGACGCTCGTCGCCACCCATGGTCTGCTGTCCGGCCCGGCCGTTGAGCGTCTGAGGGACTGCGGCGCCAAGGAGATCGTGCTCACCGACACGGTGCCGGTTCCGGAGGCGAAGCGCTTGCCGAACATGACCGTGCTGTCGGTGGCCCCGCTGCTCGCGGCGGGCATCCGCTCCGTGTTCGAATCCGGCTCCGTTTCGACGCTGCTCAACGGACTGCCGGAAGACATGCGTCCGCGCAACATCTACGCCTGACGCATCTCC
>DKCF01000016.1:16790-24232 GCA_002451435.1 Bifidobacterium sp. UBA6881
GCGCCATGCCGACGTCGGCACGTCGCGCTAACCTGAACAGGTTGCCGTAAAGGAATCTTTATCATTCATACGAACATAATGATGCCCGAAGGCAGTACGCATACACACTCCTGCCATGGAAAGTCCATGGCCGATAGTCCGAAGGAGGTGGGTGATGTCTGCGCATAAGTACGAACTGATGTTCATTGCCGATCCTGAGCTGGATGAGCGCGGTCTGAAGAAGCTGACCGAGCAGTATCTGGAAACTGTCACCAAGGAAGGCGGTGCCGTCGAGAACATCGACATCTGGGGCCGTCGCAAGCTTGCCTACGAAATCGCCGGCAAGACCGAAGGCAACTACGTTGTGGTCAACTACTCCGCCGAACCGGCCACCAGCGACGAACTCGATCGTCTGCTGAACCTGAACGAATCCGTCATCCGCACGAAGATTCTTCGCAAGTAAGTAATTTCAAGCTTTTCAAGCTGCATAGGTAAGTAGGTAATCATGGCAGGTGAAACCGTAATCACCGTGGTGGGCAACCTCACCCGAGATCCGGAGCTGCGCACCATCGCGAGCGGATCGACCGTCGTGAATTTCACGATCGCGTCGTCCACCCGCACGTACAACCGCAATTCCGGCCAGTGGGAAGATGGCGACACGCTGTTCATGAACTGCTCCGCATGGGATGGCCGCAGCAATTCGATGGCCAGCAACATCGCGAGCAGCCTGGCGAAAGGCATGCGCGTCATCGCGCAGGGACGCCTTACGCAGCGCTCCTATCAGGCACAGGACGGATCCCAGCGCACGGTCGTCGAACTCCGTGTCGATGAGATCGGTCCGGCTCTGAGCCGTGCGACCGCGCAGGTCACCCGCCAGACCGCGTCCGGCAATGCCGGCAACGGCGGTTTCGGTGGCAACCAGGGCGGTTACGCCAACAACGGTGGCTTCGGCGGCAACGCCGGCGGCTACCAGGGCGGTGCCGGATACTCCGGTGGCGCGGGATACCAGGGCGGCGCGTCCGCCCCGGTCAACGCCGCGCCTGCCGCGCCGCAGGCTCCGGCCGCGGATCCATGGGGCAGCTCGGACAACTCCGGCTCCTCGTCCTTCGGTTCCTTCGGTTCCTCCGAATTCGGCGGAACCGGCGACGAACCGGAATTCTGATCCGTCATGCCGACCGCATCGTGCGGGCGCAGTGAACGCGCCTGTGCACGATGCGCACAGCAGCTGAGACAAGCAATTTCCAGATTTTAAGGAGAACATCAAAGATGTCACGCAAGAGGCCGCAGCCGCCGGTCAAGCCGTTTAAGAAGAAGCCGAATCCGCTGAGGGCCGCCAAGGTCACCGAGATCGATTACAAGGACGTCGCCCTGCTGCGCAAGTTCATCTCCGATCGCGGCAAGATTCGTTCCCGTCGTATCACCGGTGTCACCGTGCAGGAGCAGCGCAAGATCTCCAAGGCCATCAAGAACGCCCGCGAGATGGCTCTGCTGCCGTACGCCACTTCCGGTCGCTGATCTTAGAGAGGTTTGAAAAATGGCTGAAACTAAGGTTATTCTTACCAAGTCCGTCAACCACCTGGGCCACCCGGGCGACGTCGTGACCGTCAAGTCCGGCTACGCTCGCAACTACCTGTTCCCGCAGGGCCTGGGCTTCGCCTGGTCCAAGGGCGCCGCCGCTCAGATCGAGTCCATGAAGCGCGCTCGTCTGGCCAAGGCCGTCGCCACCCGTGAAGAGGCCGTTGCCGCCAAGGCACTGGTTGAGGGCACCACCGTCGAAATCGCCGCCAAGGTCTCCGAGTCCGGCAAGCTGTTCGGTGGCATCTCCGCTGAGAAGATCGCCATCGCGCTGTCCTCCAAGGTCGAGGTCAACCCGAAGAACATCACCGTTGAGCCGATCAAGACCACCGGTGACTTCCCGGCTTCCGTCGCCCTGCACCCGGAAATCACCGCCAACTTCTTCGTGAAGGTTGTCGCTGAGTGATTTCGGCTCCGTCCGCCGTCGCGTGGTCAACGCGATGATGGATGATTTCAGGCTGAAACACGTCTGAGCTTAAGCAAGGAAAATCCCCCGTATCGGAATGATGCGGGGGATTTTCCTGTTCCGGCTGGAATTTGTTCTCTCGCCGGAGCGCCATGACTATCGCGTAGAACGGTCGTGCGCATCGCCGTATCGCAAGGCGATGCATACGAAAGGCCGGCTGAATTTCGCCATGCGGATTCGACCGGCCTTTCGTACGGGCGATTCGGATGCCCCGCGGAAACGATCAGTAGTATCCGCCATCGTCGAGCGTGACGCTCACCTTGCCATTCCTGATGGTGAAGGAACCACTGGCGTGGAACGTCGTGGTGTCGTCCTCCGGCTCCCAGGAATCGTCGTAGTTCTTCTCCTCATAGGTGACTTTCGTCTTGCCCTGCCTGGAATAGAACGTACCCGTATTGAGATCGATGTCGGTGATCTTCGGATAGACGCTGATCGACCATGCGAAGTTGCGGTAATCCTCCTCGTCGTACACGTACAGGCCGAACGGGCAGTTCTCGGGCGCGTAATCGGTGGATTTCGCGCATTCGTCGAGCTTGGCGTTCACCGCGTTGCTCAACGCCTCCTGCAGCTTGCTGGTCGCCTTGACCTTGACCAGGGCCGTCGCATCCTCATTGGTATGCACCGAAACGGTGTTGCTGGTCATGTACTCCGATTTGCCGGTGGAAATCGCATACGTGCCCGGATACACGCGCAGGGTCCATGTGCCGTCGCTCACCTTCTCGGCGTTCTTCGCGCTCACGTCCACACCGTTGACGTTCAACGAGTCGATCGTGTCGGATGTCGAAATGGTGATCGACTTGAGCAGAGGCGTCATGATCTTCCAATTGGGGAAGATCACGAATTGCGAGCCGCTTTTGCTGATGGTCAGTGAATCCTCGACGGTTTTGCCGTTGATGGAGTAGCTCACCGTGACGGTGGACTGACCGCCTGCGGATCGCACGTCGGTGACCTGCGGATTGGAGATCGTCGCGTTGTCGGCCTTGGCGATGGCATTCGACAGCAGCTTGCGCTGTTGCGTGTTGACCTGCGGGTCGGCGATTTCGCCGGCCTTGGCATAGTCGCCGTCCGAGATCGCCGTCAGATAGTTCTGGGCCACGGATTTCGCGCTGAAGACGGTCGCATTGAGCGCGCCGTATACGATGCCCAGCACGATCAGCGCGCCAATCACGATGCCGCCGATCAGAATCGTCTTTTTGGTCTTCGGGTCAAGCGACTTGCCTTCCCCCGGAGCCGGTGTCGGCGGAATGAACGGAGCGGGCTGCGCGTCCGGTGCCGCTGACGCCGCTGGCGTCGCTGGACGTGCGATCGGCGTAGTCGGTTGCGTGAGCGGCGCGACCGGCTGAACCTGCGGCGCTGGCATAACCTGTGTCGGCATGGTCTGTGTCGGCTGTTGTATCGACATAATCTGCGTGGACTGCTCAACCGCCTGTTGCTCCGGCGGGTCCTGCGCAGGCTGCTCGGTCGGCTGCTGGGATGCGGGCTGCACGGACTGCGCAGCTACGGGCGCATCATGCGTCGGTATGGCCTGTGTGGGCTGCGAATCACGTGCAAGCGCGTCGGTTGCGGACGCATCGGATTGCGGCCATGTGTTGTTGGATTGAGGTTGCGGAACGCCTCCATGAGGCTGCGCGTATTGCGGGGCGTTTCCGGCGGATTGCGCGGCTGCGTTCGTGCCGGCCGCAAAACCCTGCTCGGCTTGCGGCATGGCGGCTCCTGCCGCGGACGCGCCACCGGGCGCGGTCCGTCCCGCTCCGAATGGAACCCTGACATTGGTCTTCGGCTCACACGCCCTCACGTATTCGACCACGTTCTGCGGTGTCGGTCGGACGGTGCCGCCGACGAACAGCTTCCACAAGCCCGGCACGGCGGAAACCAGCGTCGGACCGAACGTCATCGCGATCACTTCGATGAGGAACATCCATATGCCGGCAACGAGGAAATACCACGTCGGCACGGTGATGGAAACGCGGTAAGTTCCGTATTCGGCCGTGAACGGGGTGAAAACGGCCTCGGCGACCAGCCAGAACGCCATCATCGCCACGGGAGCCTTCCATGTGTGCTCCCACTTGGCGTAGTACGGGTCGTACATGTTGCGTGCGGTCTCGCGGAACGCGAGATAGCAGGTCGCGATCAGGAACAACGCGAAGCAGAACCATAGCGGACCATTGGCATCTGCGTCACTGGAAGAACTGAACAGCGTGAACGTGGCGTGTGTTCCGCCGGTCATGAACATGGAAAGTCCGCCGAACGAAGCCAAGGAACAAAGCATGAACGGCAACACCGGGAACAGCAACGGCAGCAACAGAAAGCCGACGATGCCGTTTTCCTCGCCGACGGAGAGAATCGCCAAAAGAATCAGACCGATCACGGAGAACAGCGCGAGGTAGACCGTGATGGCTTCGACCAGCGTGCGCACGAAGCCGCGCGTGCGGTGCGCCCAGCGCCAGGCGGCGGAGAACACATTGTCGGCATCGCAGGCGTACTGCGCAAGCGCGTAGCCGGCAAGCGCTCCGGCGCCGGTCAGCAGGAACGCCATGAAGAACGTGCGGAACGACGCGCCGGAAAGCGAGGCGGACGCGGAGTAGGACCCGTAGGATCCACCGACGGTCAGCGGGAAGACGGACGCGAGAACCACCATGATCAATCCGGAAAGCACACCCACGAGGCCGGCGCTGATCGCGCCGGTCCACTTGAACCGCAGCGCGAATCTGCGGGCGAGCATGTACGCGCCGAACGCCGCGCCGAGCATCAACGCGATGCCGGGAAGCGCGACGGGGATGGACATGCCCGTATGCGTGGACACGTTGACGCCCAAATCGCTCAGGGAGAATCCGGAGGAACTGGTTTTCAGGCTGAACGATCCGGAAATGCCCAGCACGAGGATGGAGACGAACACCTGGAAGATGTTCGGGGTGGTGTAGCTCGCGCCGGAGCCATCCATCAAACTGGTGAAGTCGGAAAGCGGAGTGTCGCTCAGGTCGCTGCTCAGGGTGCTTCCCGCGGCGAGGAAGATGACGGATCCGAGCAGCGCCATCACCGCGGCCGCGGCCAGACCGATGCCGAGGCTGATGCCCATGGTCCGCATGGCATTGGGCGTGGTCAGCGCGGCGACGGTGGGATTGGCCGTGGGGCGGATTTGGTTGGGCTGTTGGAACGGCGAGGGCTGCTGGGCCGGCGGAGTCTGCGGAGTGGGCTGTGCGGGTTGTGCCTGCGCGGGCTGCGGTTGAGGTTGCTGTGCGGGCTGCTGGACCTGCGGAATGGATTGCGCAGGCTGTGGTGTGGGCTGTGCCTGTGCAAGTGGTTGTAGAATGAGCTGCGCAGGTTGTGCAGGTTGTGTTTGCGCGGGCTGCTGGACCTGCGGAGCGCTCGCCATCGGTTCCGCATCGGTCTGCGGCGCGGAGATTGGCGCCTCTTCGCTTGTCGGACGTTCCTCGGGGGCTATGGACGGGGACTGGCGTGGTTCATCGGAAGACGTCGGGGCATCTGGGGAATCATCGGCGTTGACGTTCGGTGGCGTTTGGGCTGGCTGTGTGAGCCGAGTACCGCAGAAGCCGCAGAATTTCGCTCCTTGCACGGTAGGTCTGCCGCAGTTCGGACATGTCATGGACTGGCCTTCCTCATATGTGGATTCGTGCCTCATAGCACTTTATGGTCCATTGTAGTTAGGGGCCTATAGCAGGATGCGACTTGTGGCATGGAACTCCTTATACTGTATGGAATAAGAGAACACCCTTTCAGAGGAGAAGGTTATGCGGTGCGTTCGTTGCGGCACGGAGCTTATGGAGGGCGACCGGTTCTGTCCGGAATGCGGAGCCAAACAAGAGGCTGATCAGACGGTGAAGGATTCGATTCCGACGGCATGTCCGTCTTGCGGTGCGCCGATCACGCCGGAAATGCGTTTCTGCCAGCAGTGCGGTTCGCCATTGCGGGAAGCCGCGAAGTCGGCGTCTTCCGCGAACAATGGTTCCGTGGTCACGGAATCCGTCGATTCCGTGACCACGGAGTCCATGGCGGCGGAATCCTGGGGCGTGGACTCCGCCGACGATGGGAAGAAGTCCCCCACCGCGACGTATCCGGCGCAACCGATGCCTGATTCGCCGGAGCTTTCCAGCGCGATGGACGAATGGAGCGAATCCGCTGATGCCGATGCCGGCGGCAAGCGCAACCGCAATATCGTCATCGCGGTCATCGCGGCTCTGGTCGTCGTGGCGTTGGTGGCCGTGGGGATCGTGATGCTCGTCGGCCATCATGGGCAATCCGTCGAAACCACTGCGACTACGACCGTCTCCAATCCGAGCAAAACCGAAAAGCGCGCGAAATCGAATGCGAAAACCGAGGAAAAGCAATCCAAGGATTGCGCGGCCACTCCGGATGCGAGCCTGAGCGGCGTGTCCGCGAGCGGCAGCGTGTTGATTGCGACCGTCGATTTCTCGGCGCGCGCATGTGGCGACACCGCATGGAAAGGCAAGAACGTCAAAATCTCCGTCAAGGATTCCGACAACGAGGTGATTGCCTCCGCCGTATATGATTTCACGAACGATCCGGTACGGTTCGAGAACGGCGAGGCGACTCGCAAACTGGCATACACGACTGGCCAATACTGGCGCGCGTCCGACCAGATCAGGACTTCCACGACCACGATGGTGGTGCAGGGCAATTCGCCGACTACGGGTTTCGCGGCCGGCGATGTGAACGGAGCGAAAGGCGGTGCGAAAATCGCCGAATCCGATGTGGAACGGTATGCGCAGCAGGCGTTGAGCTGGCAGCTCGACCATGACCGTTCCGCGGTCTCCGCGTTGTACGATACGCCGACGACGCAGCTTTCCAGCAAGAAATACGACATGGAAGTGGATGGCAAGACCTGGAAATACAACGATATCTACGCGCAATACCTTGAGCTGCGCGCCAAATGGCCGCGGACGGTGCTGGCGTGGGCCTCCGATTACGACTACTACACGCGCAACGGTTACGCTTCCGATTATTACGTGATTCTCTCCGGCGAGACGTTCGGCTCGAAGGAGGAGGGCCGCGCGTGGTGCTCGGAGAACGGTTTCGGCTCAAACGACTGCATGGCCATCGCTTTGGATTGACATTGTAGCGATTCGTCTCGCGGGGTTTCGGATTGCTTCAATGGTTCCTCGGGGAATCATGGCCGGTTGCGTGGGCGTCGCATTGGATTGAAGGTGCGATGCCCACGCGGCGTATTCGGCGTGCTATCCGCCACTTTTGTGAAGGAATTGTGACGGATTACGGATTTCTGGTGGCTTTGGCGTTCGTAATGGCAAAAACCGAGGTTTTTGCGCGAAATGGCGAATTGCTGAAAAACGTTGGAAAATGGCGGTTTTTCAATCGCGACACGCCGAAGGTTGCGTTCCTTTCGAATCTGAGTATATTTACTCCATGTGCTCAGCGAGAACAAAAA
>DKCF01000106.1:0-18662 GCA_002451435.1 Bifidobacterium sp. UBA6881
CCCATCGTCACCGCCCTTTTCCGACATTGGGCTCGCCGGTCAGATAATCGGAGAATCTGTTGTCGGCGATACCGAATCCTCCGATGGCGTACAGGCCATCGTCATCGGGATCGAAATGGATCGGAGCCGCCCCGATGTCCACCTGGCCGGTTTCGGGATTCCGCGGCAACGTCACAAGGAACCAGGTGCCCTCCCCCATCCGGGAACGCACGGCGATGTCGCCATGGTGGAGTCTCACGTCGGCGAGCGCGATGGCCAGTCCCAATCCGGTGCCGCCCGTGGTGCGCGCACGCGATGGGTCACCTCTCCAGAATCGTTCGAATATTTTTTCGCATTGCTCCGCGCTCATGCCGACGCCGTGGTCGCGCACGCTGACCACGACCGTCCGCCGGTCGGCGGCAAGCCGTATCTCCACGGATTTTCCTTCCGCGAAATCGACGGCGTTGGCGAGCAGATTGCGTATGATGCGGCAGATGCGTCTTGTGTCGACGATGGCCGGCACCTCCACGTTCGGAAGGTCGACATCCAATGGCACCTGTTTGGCCTTCGCGATGTCCGAAACCTGTTCGACTGCCTGCCGAATCGGCTCGCGAATATCGTTTTCGACGAGGTCGAGCGCCGCGTAGCCGGCATCGAACCGCGATATCTCCAGCAGATCCGCGAGCATCTCCTGGAATCTTCTGATCTGCCCGTCCAACAGCTCCACCGTGCGCTTGGTGGCGGGATCGTATTCGTTCTTGCGCATCGACAGCATGTCGGACGCCATGCGCATGGTCGTCACCGGGGTGCGCAGCTCATGGCTGACGTCGGAGACGAAGCTTCGCTGCATGTCGCCGGCCTTTTCGAGCTCATCGATTTTCTGCACCAGAGAATTCGCCATCTCGTTGAACGAACGCTGCAGCACGCCGATCTCATCCTGCCTGTCCACATGCACGCGGATGTCCAGATTGCCCGATGCCATGGTTTCGGCCGCGGCCGCCACGTTCTGCACGGGCTCGACCGCGGAGCGCATGACCAGAAATATGATGACGCCGATCAGTCCGCTGAGCAGTATGCTGGCGATGGCCATGTTGAGCTGGATCTGCATCAACGACTGCTGTTGGGCCTGGTAGGAATACAACGCGAAGACCTCCAACGCGCCGAACCCGCTGGAAGAGACGACCGAACCGAGGATGGCGCCGGGCACGCTTCCCTCGGATTTCGCTATGCTTACCGGTTGGTAGTAGATCGAGCCGCCCGTCTCCGATTGCAGGTCGTCCCGCATGTCAGCGGATATCAGATTCGTGTATTCCGGATCGGTGGACACCGGTATGACGGTTTTTCCGTCCGCGCCGTCCCCGTCACGGCTCATCAGGTACACACTGACCAGATTGCTGGGTCCGCTGCTTTGCAATTCGGACGCCAGATTGCCGACCAGCTGTTGGTATTGGCTGGAGTCGGTGAGGTTCGCGGAGCTCAGATGCTTCTGCGCCCTGGTGACCTGCGACGAGAAATCCTTGCGGGACTCTTCCATCACTTGGGTCTGCATCGACCCTCTGATGGCGTACATGGAGAAAAAGCACAGCAGGGCCGCGGTCAGGGAAACCACCAGCATCGACAATGCGACCGTTCGGGCCTTCAACGACCGGTGCACCCGTTGCCTTCCGCAACGCCATATTTTCCATATATGCCACGGTTTCATGGTGGGCGCCTACTTGGCCGGCGCGACGAATTTATAGCCGATGCCACGCACCGTCCGCACGATTCGCGGCGTCTCCGGATCATCCTCCACCTTCATGCGCAGCCGTTGCACATGCACGTTGACGAGTCTGGTGTCGCCGCCGCTATCGTAGCCCCATACCTCCTTGAGCAGGTTCGCCCGGCTCAATGCCTCGCCTTCATGCGCGGCCAACGTGTACAGCAGCTCGAACTCCATTGGCGTCAGATGCAGGTCGGCACCGTCCTTGCAGGCGGTGTGCTCCACCCGATTCATCTCCAGAAGACCGCAACGCAGCCGATCCGGCAGGTCGGACTGCGTCTCATGCGACGGGGCATCGGTTTTCGGCAGGCGAAGACGCGCGCCGATACGCGCCATCAGTTCGGCCACTTCGAACGGTTTGGACACGTAATCGTCGGCGCCCGCCTCCAGTCCTTTGACCACATCAGTGGTGTCGGATTTGGCGGTAAGCATGATGATCGGGGTATCGGCGTCCTGCCTGATGCGGTGTGCCACCTGCACGCCGTCCAGTCCGGGAAGCATGACGTCCAGCAGCACCAGATCCGGGCGGATGGTCGGGAACATCTCCACCGCGCGCAGACCATCCTGGCATATCACCGTGGCGAAGCCATTGCTGTCCAATACGATGGACAGCATCTCCCCCAAAGCCGCGTCGTCATCGACGATCATGATCAATCGCCGATCGGATCCCTCATGTACGTCCCGCATCGGTTCCGCTCTCCTTCCGTCATCGCTTCATCGCGCATACGGCCCTCTTCATCGAGCGAGCCGCATATTCGGCGTTGCCACGTCCGTATTGTACACGGAAGGGCAAAGACGCGCCGGAAGGCGAATGGCGCGGTCAGCGTCCGTCCGAGTCCTCTCCGTGCAGGATCCTGCGGATCTTCTCCAGCCTCGGCCCCACCTCGCGTTCGTATCCACGGTCGTTCGGATGGTAGTATTCCCGGCCTTTGAGCTCGTCGGGCATGTATTGCTGGGGGGCCACCGCGCCCGGCCAATCATGCGCGTACCGGTACCCTTCATGGTTGCCCCAGCTTTTCATCAGGGCGGTCGGCGCGTTGCGCAGGTGCAGCGGCACCTGACCGATGAGCCCCGCATCCACATCGGCGAGCGCCGCGTTGATGGCATTGTAGCTGGCGTTGGATTTCGGCGCGGTGGCGACGGCGAGCGCCGCCTCGGCGAGGATGATGCGGGCCTCCGGCATACCGATCATGGCCACGGCCTGGGCGGCCGCGACGGTGACCTGCAGGATCTGCGGAGCCGCCATGCCGACTTCCTCGGAGGCCGCGATCATGATGCGGCGCGCGATGAACCGGGGATCCTCGCCGGCGCGCAGCATGCGTGCCAGATAGTGCATGGTGGCGTCCGGATCGGAGCCACGCATGGATTTGATGAACGCGGAGATCACGTCGTAATGGTCGTCGCCGTCCTTGTCGTAGCGCACGGTGGCCACGTCCATGACCTTCGAAACCACATCGGGCGTGATGACGGGACGCTTCGTGCCTTTTTTGCGGGCTTTGTCGCCGGTGAGCGCGCCGGCGGCCGCTTCCAGGATCGTCAGCGTCTTGCGCGCGTCGCCACCCGACATGCGGATGATGTCGTCCACGGCCTCGTCGGCGATTCCGATCTCGCCGTCAAGACCTTGTTTGCTTTCGATGGCGCGTCCGATCAACGTTTTCAGGTCTTCCGGCTCCAGCGATTCGAGCTTGACCACCACGGAACGGCTGAGCAACGGCTTGATGATGGAGAAGCTCGGGTTCTCCGTCGTCGCCGCGATGAAGGTGACGTCGCGATTCTCCACACTCGGCAGCAACGCGTCCTGCTGCGATTTGGAGAAACGATGCACCTCGTCGATGAACAGCACCGTCTCCCTGCCTTCGGACACCAGCCGGTCGTGGGCGCGTTTGAGCACGTCGCGCACGTCCTTGACGCCGGAGGTGACCGCGGACAGTTCTTCGAACACACGGCCGGACTGCCTTGCCACGATGTAGGCGAGCGTGGTCTTGCCCACCCCGGGCGGGCCGAACAGGATGACGGAGCTTGGAGCCGTCAGGGAACCTTTCGAAGCGGGATTCGCGAGACGGCGGAGCGGCGAGCCTTCGCCCAGCACACGCGACTGGCCGACGACCTCGTCCACGCTTGACGGGCGCATGCGCACGGCCAGCGGACGCGTCATCCCGTCGGGAGCGTCCACGGCGCCAAACAGATCCTGGGTCATGGTTCCCTACTGTACCGCAGGCGACGCCATGATTCGAACACACGTTCGATATGCGGGTTCATGCCGGCGGGTAAACTGGCAGGCATGGCTGACGACACGAATTACGGCTCGCTGGGGGCGCTTGCTCCGAATTGGGACGACGGCGAGCGCAACATCGACACCGACGAGATCTACGAGCGCTTCTTCGGCTGGGTCGAGGACGTCAAGGGCATCGAACCATGGCCGCATCAGGAAGAGGCCATCATGAGCCTGCTCGCGGGCGACCACGTCATTCTGAACACGCCGACCGGCTCCGGCAAATCGCTGGTGGCGCTCGGCATGCATTTCGCCGCGTTGTGCACCGGACGGCGCTCCTATTACACGGCGCCGATCAAGGCGCTCGTCTCGGAGAAGTTCTTCGATCTGGTGGAGGTGTTCGGCCGCGATAATGTCGGCATGATCACCGGCGACACGCATATCAACGCCGACGCGCCGATCATCTGCTGCACCGCGGAGATCCTCGCGAACCAGGCGTTGCGCGAAGGCCGGCACGCCGATGTCGGCTGCGTCGCGATGGATGAATTCCACTATTACGGCGATTCCGAACGCGGATGGGCGTGGCAGGTGCCGCTGCTGACGTTGCCGGACACCCAGTTCCTGCTGATGAGCGCGACGCTCGGCAACGTCGACGCCATCGCCGACAAGCTGGAGGATATGACCGACACCGACGTCGACATCATCGCCGACGCGCCGCGGCCGGTGCCGTTGACCTATGAGTACACGCTCAACCCATTGGAGAAAACCGTCGAGCTGGCGTTCGGCAAGGACGAGACGCCGATCTATGTGGTCCATTTCTCCCAGGACGCCGCATTGGAGACGGCCAACGCGCTGTCCAGCACCGGCGTGTCGAGCAAACAGCAGCGCGCGGCGATCGCCGAGGCCATCAAGGGAACGAAGTTCACGACCGCGTTCGGCAAGATCCTGCAACGTCTGTTGCGCACCGGCGTGGGCATCCACCATGCCGGCATGCTTCCCCGCTACCGGCGTCTCGTCGAACAGCTCGCGCAACAGGGTCTGCTGCCGGTGATCTGCGGCACCGACACGCTGGGCGTCGGCATCAACGTGCCGATACATTCGGTGGTGTTGACCGCCTTGACCAAATTCGACGGCACCAGGATGCGCAAGCTCCGCGCACGCGAGTTCCATCAGATCGCGGGCCGCGCGGGCCGCATGGGATTCGACACCGAGGGCCTGGTGATCGCCGAGGCGCCGGAATTCGAAATCGAGAACGCGAAGGCCCTGGCCAAGGCCGGCAACGATCCGAAGAAGCTCAAGAAGGTCAAGCGCAAGAAGGCCCCTGAGGGCTTTGTGACGTGGAACCAGAACACCTTCGACAAACTTATCGACGCCGCGCCGGAAACGCTGGTGCCGCATATGAAGATCACCCATTCCATGGTGCTGAACGAGGTGGAGCAGGGTGGTGACGCACGGTATCGCATCGACCGGCTCATCGACGATTCCGCGCAGTCGCCGGAGCAGAAGGAACGTCTGCACGCCCGCGCCGACGAGATCTTCCAGACGCTGTTCGACACGAACGTCATCGAGACCGAGGACCGCGAGGACGGCGGCAAGGATTATTTCATGACCGTGGACGTCCCCGATGACTTCGCCCTCGACCAGCCGTTGAGTCCGTTCCTCCTGGCCGCGCTGGAACTGCTCGACCCCGAATCGGAGACCTACGCCCTCGATGTGATCTCCATGGTCGAGGCCACGCTCGAGGATCCGAAGCAGGTGCTCCGAGCCCAGGAACGGCAGGCCCGCGACGAGGCGATGATTCAGATGAAAGAGGATGGCCTCGACTACGACGAGCGCATGGACCGGCTGCAGGAGATCACCTATCCGAAGCCATTGGAGGACATGCTGCAGGCCGCGTTCGACGAGTACCGCCATGACGTGCCTTGGGCCAACGATTATTGGCTGAGCCCAAAATCCGTGGTGCGCGACATGGTCGAGACGGCCTCCGATTTCACCGGATACATCGCCCGATACAACATCGCGCGTTCCGAAGGCACGCTGCTGCGCTACCTGTCCGACGCGTACCGCGCGCTGGCGCGCACGGTGCCGGCGGAGAAACGCGACGAGCAGCTCAACGACATCATCTCCTGGCTGCGCGTGGTGGTCCGCTCCATCGATTCCTCGCTGGTGGACGAATGGGAACATGCCGGCGATACGGGCGACGCCTCCGAAAACGCCGCGAATCTGGCCGCGCCGGGCGCCGGACAATCCGTCGTCGAGGATCGCAGGGGCCTTACCGTGCTGGTGCGCAACGCGATGTTCCGCCGCGTGCAGCTCATGGACCTCGACAGGCCTGACGAACTCGGCGCCATCGACAAGGACTGGGGCTACGGCGTCCACGAATGGGAGGATGCGCTCGACGACTTCTACGACGAGCACGAATACGTCAACACGGACGCGAAGGCACGCAGCGGCGAGCTCTTCATCCTCGACGACGGCATGGAGAACAGTGAGCACGCGTGGAAGATCCGTCAGATCATCGACGATTCCGATGGCGACCATGATTGGGCCATCACCGGAACCGTCGACCTGGATGCCACGCAGTCCAGCGGCGAAGTGGTGTTCTTCGACTACAACGTCTCCAACTGACGGCGCATCTCGTCGGCATCGACTTCCAGCGGTGGCCAGATCATGTTCATGTTCTTCAACGTGTTGCGCAGCAATTCGGACACGACCGCCCTGGAATACCAACGGTTGTCGGCGGGAACCAGGTACCAGGGCGCGCGTTCCGTGCTGGTCCGCGCGAACACGTCCTGCCATGCGGCCATATAGTCGTCCCAGCGGGCGCGCGCCTCGAGATCGCTCGGATCGAATTTCCAGTATTTGGTCGGATCCTCCAACCGACTGAGAAAATGCCTTTTCTGCTCGTCCTTGCTGACCACCAGGAAGATCTTGATGATGGCGCAGCCGTCGCCCACCAATTGCGCCTCGAACCGGTTGATCTCGTCGTAACGGGCCTGCCACACCTCTTCCGGATACGTCCGATAGACACGCGGCATGACGATGTCCTCATACTGGGACCTGTCGAAGATGGAAATCCATCCGTTCCTCGGCAGTTCACGACGGATGCGCCATAGGTAATCATGGTCCTTCTCCTCGCCTTTCGGCGCGCCGAAACCATGGTAGTGCATGCCCATGGGATCGCCTTGGCTGAACACATGGCGCACGATGCCACCCTTGCCCGAGGCGTCCATGCCCTGCAGGATGATCAGCAACCTCCTGCGCGACCCCTTCACGCCGTTGGCGTACATCAATCGCTGGTAACGCGCGATTTCCGACGAGCTGATCGTGATGAACCGCTCGGCGTCCTCCTTGTTGCCGTCGAATCCCGGCGTCGCCCCGCCATCGACCTGCGTCAGCCGCATATCATGGTGGAATCTCAGCAGCTGGCCTGGCGGCAGCGTCCATACCGAACTGAGCAATTCGCTCGCCTTGGCGACATTCGCGAGCCCCTCGGCGACGGAATCGCAATGCGCGCCCTTGCGCAACCGCTCCTCGACCTTGTTGAGCGTTTTGGAAATCGCCGAGACACAGGCGTCGTTCCTCTTGTCATCCTTGCCAGCCATCGCCAAAGCCTCCTTGCTTGCCATCCGACCATGCCCTGTATCCATCGTAGACGCGCAGAGGGCCGACGCCCGGCATTCATGCCGAACATCGACCCTCTGTTTCTCCTTCGTCTCAGAGCAGCCGCATCATGCCGTCACCGTCCATCCGCCGATTCGCCGTCCGACGGATCGGATTCGGTCGGTGAATCCGATGGAGCCTTGGACGCATCGCCCTTGTGCTCCACCTCCTTGAGCAGGTCTTCGAACGGATTGTCCCTGATCGGCTTGCCGTTCTTGTCGAATGTGATCTGGCTTTCCGGATGCGTCTCGTCGTATCCCTGCGCATAGCGGGTCTGCCGCCAATTCCTGATCGAGGCGTTCGTGCCACGGTGATGCACATGGTACAGGCGTTGCGCGCCGCCCAGCGGCATCTCCTCCTTGGCGACCGCGATCTGGTTCACATTCGATGGGTCCATGATGGCGATCGGCGCGACCGGCTCCGGTTCGGCAGGCGCGGCGGTATGCCGCTGCATGCGCGCCGGAAGCCATTCGGCAAGGCGGCTGAGCAGCCAGCAGACGATGAAATACACGACCGCTGCGACAACCAGCGTCTGCAGGATATTGAAGTACATCGAACCGAGACGTCGTGATTCCTGCAACAGGTCGGTATACATGATGATGGAACCGAGCGCGGTGTCCTTCAGCACGACGACCAGCTGGGTCACCGCGGCCGGCAGCATCGCGTAGATCGCCTGCGGAACCTCGATCTGCATCAACGACTGCGTGCGGGTCAGACCCAGCGCGAGAGATGCCTCGCGCTGTCCGTTCGGCAGGTTGCCGACACCGGAACGCACCAGTTCGGCGACGACGGAACCGTTGTAGATGACCAACGCGAGCACCACGGCCCAATAGGCCGGGCTTGCCAGACCGGCGAATGCGAACCAGCGCCAGAAGAAGATCATCAACAGCAGCACCGGAACCGCACGCGCGAATTCGACGATGGCGCCGGAAACCGTGCGGATGAGCACGCTCGGCAGCAATCGTCCGATGCCGAACAGCAATCCGAACGCCACCGCGCCGATCACGGCCAGAACCGAGGCGCGGATCGTGGCCCATAGGCCGGGCAGGTAGAAATCGGTCCACGCCTCAGCGTCAAGCGCCGGCTTCCACAGCTCCCAGCTCAACTGGTTTTCGCCGTCCGGCGGATTGTGCAGACGCATGAGGATCAATACGAGCACGATCGCGAATGCGATGCCCGCTATCCAATTGACGATGCGAATGGTTTTGCGGCCCTTGGGACCCGGCTGGTCGAACAGCACCGCGCTTTCATTGCTTGCCATGGTGCGTCACCTCCTCACCGCGAGTTTGTTGGACAGATACGTGGTCAGCATGCCGATCGGGATGATGAGGATCACATAGCCGAAAGCGAAGATGAGGAAGATGGGAACGATCACGTCGGAACGGTATTCGATCATTTCGCTCATCAACGACGACGTTTCGGTGGCGACGGACGCCGCCGCCGCGACGGTGGAGTTCTTCAACAACGCGATCAGCGTGTTGCCCAGAGGCGCCACGGATCCACGGAACGCCTGCGGAAGAATGATCTGCGTCGCCGACTGCATGAAGCTCAATCCCAGCGCACGCGACGCCTCGGCCTGGCCGAGCGGGACGGTGTTGATGCCCGAACGCAACGATTCGCACACGAAAGCGGCGGTGTACAGGCTCAGCCCCATGACCGCCAGCCAGAAGAAGTTCGTGGCGAAGGTGTCGGAGAAGCTGAGCTTCAGCTGCGCGTAGGCTCCCAGTACCATGAACACCATGATGATGGTCAGCGGCATGTTCTTGAACAGCTCGACGTATGCGCCGGAGACCATACGCAACGACGATACCGGGGAAATGCGCATCATCACGAGGATGACGCCGAGAATCGTGGAGAACAGCGCCGACCACAGGGTCAGCTCGATGTTCACCAGGAACGCGCCGGGAACATCGTACTGGCTGAACAGCGAGACGAATGCGTCCATCACTTCTCCCCCTCAGTCGGTTTCGGCGGATTGTACTTGGCGTTCGGCGTGTAGGCGACGCCCTTGGTGTTGTCGGAGATGGCGCGCTTCCAGGAACCGTCCTGGATCATGTCGGCGATGGCGTTGTTGATCTGCGCCGCCAGCTTGGTGTCGCCCTTCTTGATGCCGACGCCGTAGTATTCCTGCGTGAATGGCTTGCCGACCACACGCAGACGCCCGCGCGAGGCGGCGGCAAGACCGGCCAGGATGATGTCATCGGTGGTGACCGCGTCCACGATGCCGGAGAACAGCGCGGTCGCGCATTCAGCGTAGCCGGGCTGCTCCATCAGCTGCACCTCATTGGCGAACTTCTCCTTGACCGTCACCGCCGAGGTGGATCCGGTAACCGAGCACAGGCGCTTGCCGTTCAGGTCCTCCGGACCGTCGATGCCCTTCTCGTCCTTGCGCACCAGCAGATCCTGCCCGGCGACGAAATACGGGCCGGCGAAGGAAACGACCTTCTTGCGCTCGTCGGTGATGGAATACGTGGCGACGATGTAGTCGACATCACCGTTCTGCAGCATGGCCTCACGCTGCTTGGACGGCGCCTCCTTCCAAATGATCTCGTCCTCGGAATAACCGAGTTTCTTGGCGATGTACTTGGCCACGTCCACGTCGAAGCCCACGTAGGTGCCGGACTTCTTGAATCCCAGGCCGGGCTGGTCGAATTTGATGCCGATGCGAATCTTGCCGTCGGCGTCATCCGAACCGCACGCCGACACCGCGAACACGCATGCGAACGCGCAACAGGCCGCGACGGCCCTGCGCAGCATGCGTTTCGCCGCATTCGATAATGGTTTCATAATGTTTCCTCTTCCGTCTTGCGTTTCCCGGCCACTCAGTGGGTAAGAATCTTCGACAGGAAGTCCTTGGCACGATCGGTCTTCGGATGCTCGAAGAAGTCCTCCGGCGTGCTCTGTTCAAGAATCTGGCCATCGGCCATGAACACGACCTTGTCGGCCACCTTGCGGGCGAATCCCATCTCATGGGTCACGCACAGCATGGTCATGCCCTCATGCGCCAATTCGACCATGACGTCGAGCACCTCGTTGACCATTTCCGGATCGAGCGCCGACGTCGGCTCGTCGAACAGCATGACCTTGGGCTGCATGGCGAGCGCGCGGGCGATGGCCACGCGCTGCTGCTGGCCGCCGGAAAGCTGGGACGGCATCTTGGACGCCTGGGATGCGACGCCGACGCGGCCAAGCAGGTCCATGGCGAGGTCCTCCGCGGCCTTCTTGTCCATGTGGCGCACCTTGATGGGCGCGAGCGTCACGTTTTCCAGAATGGTCTTGTTGGCGAACAGGTTGAACGACTGGAACACCATGCCGACTTCGGCGCGCAGGCTGGCGAGTTCCTTGCCTTCCTGCGGCAGCGGCTTGCCGTCGATGCGGATGTCGCCGGAATCGATGGTCTCCAGACGGTTGATGGTGCGGCACATCGTGGACTTGCCGGAACCGGACGGTCCGACGATGACGAGCACCTCGCCTTTTTTGACGGTGAGATTGATGTCTTTGAGCACATGCAGATCGCCATAGTGCTTTTCGACATGGGTCAGTTCGACAAGCGGTCGTTCGCTGACTTCGCTGCCCGGCATGATCGGGCGCTTCTGATCGGTTGCGTTGATTTCAGACATGGAGAAAGTATAAAACCCCTATGTTTTCGCACTTGTTACATCATTCCGCATGTTCGATGTCAGAACGGACGTGTCCGGCCAAAACCACGACGGCCGCATGCCGTCGGTTCCCTTCCCCCCTCGCGAATCCACCCGTTCGGGGATCCGCCGGCGCATCCGTCTCGAATGGACGGACGCGCCGCCTTCAGAGCCAACCGTCACAGCACCTTGGACAGGAACGCGCGCAACCGTTCGCTTTTGGGATGGTTGAAGATCTCGTCGGGCGTGCCTTCCTCCTCGATCACGCCGGCGTCGGTGAAGATGACGCGCGTGGCGACTTCGCGGGCGAATCCCATCTCGTGGGTCACCAGAACCATGGTCATGCCCTGTTCGGCCAGACCGCGGATGACCTCGAGCACGTCGCCGACCATTTCCGGATCGAGCGCCGACGTGGCCTCGTCGAACAGCATGACCTGCGGGCGCATGGCCAAGGAACGCGCGATGGCCACACGCTGCTTCTGCCCGCCGGACAGCGATTTGGGCATGGCGTCGGCCTTCTGCGCCAATCCGACGGTCTCCAGCAGGTCCATCGCGCGCTTCCTGGCTTCGGCGTCCGTTTCCCCATGCACGAGCTTCGGCGCGAGGATGATGTTCTCGATCACGCTCATGTTGTTGAACAGGTTGAAATGCTGGAACACCATGCCCACCTGTTCGCGGACCCGGTCGATGTCCACCTTGGGATCGTTCAGGTCGTGGCCGGCGACCACCACCCGGCCGCCGGTGGCGTGCTCAAGCCCGTTCAGGCAGCGCAGAATGGTGGATTTGCCGGCGCCCGAAGGCCCGATGATGCAGATCACCTCGCCTTTGCGCACCGTCAGGTCGACGCCTTTGATGACTTCCGTGCGTCCATAGTTCTTACGCAATCCCTTGACGTCGATGATCACCTCATCGGACGCGCCATGGTTCTTGTGCTCGCTCATCGATTCACCTTTCTGTCGACGATGTTGGCCAGCCATGTCAGCACGGTGATGGCCACGAAATACATGATGCCCACGATCAGCAGGGTTTCCGTGACACGGAAGTTCGCCGCATACAATTGCTGCGCCTGGTACAGGAGCTCTCCGAATCCGATGGCGAGGAGCAGCGAGGAATCCTTGATCATGATGACCAGCTGGTTGATGATCGACGGCATGGCGATCTTGCTGGCCTGCGGCAGGATCACACGGCTCATGGCCTGCTTGTGGTTGAGACCGAGCGAACGCGCGCCCTCCATCTGGCCCGGATCGACGGATTGGACCGCGCCGCGCACGATCTCCGCGAGATACGCGCCGGAATTGAGCGACAGCGTCAATGCGCCGGCGACCCAGATGTTCACGCTGTGCCCGATGAGCTGGGGCACGCCGAAGTAGAAGAAGAACGCCCACACAAGAATAGGCGTGCCGCGGAACACCGCGATGTACACGTTGGCGATGCCGGCCAGAAGACGATGTTCCGAAACCTTCATCAGGCCGAACGCGACGCCGAGCGCCAGAGCGATCACGAACGACAGCAGCGTGATCAGCAGCGTGTTCTTCAGCCCTTGCAGCAGAGCCGGCATGGATTGTTCGACCAAACCGAGGAAGCCGACCTTCTTCTGCGTCCCGTCCGTGGAACCATTGTCGGTGATCTTGCCGGAAATCGCCTTGACCTGTTCCTTGGCGCCGTCTTCACCGAGATATTGCGCGACGATCCTCTCATATTCGCCGGAAGCGATGATCTTGGTCAATCCGTCATCGATGGCCGCGAGCAGATCGGCGTTCATGCCCTTGTTCACCGCCATGCCGTATTCGCCATGGGGCACCTTCGGCGTGACGATTTTCAGACCGTTGTTCTGGGATACGCCGTAGGCCAACACCGGATAATCGTCGAATACCGCGACCGCGTTCCCGGATTTGACCATCTCGTACATGGTCGAGGACTGATCGACGGAAATGACCTTGTACCCGTATTCGTCCGCATGCTGCTTGGCGTACGTCTCGCCTTCGGCGCCCGTTTTCGCGACGACGGTCTTTCCCTTGAGGTCCTTGTAACCGGTGATGTCATCGTTGTTTTCGGCGATGGCCATCTGGATGCCCGACTGGAAGTACGGGCTGGAGAAATCATAGGTGGCTTTGCGTTCGTCGGTGATGGACATGCCCGCGATGACGACATCCACTTGGTTGGAGCTCAGCGCCTGCAACGCCGCGTTGAATCCCAAGGATTGGATTTCGACGTTGAAGCCCTCCTGCTTGGCGATAGACCGGATGAGTTCCATGTCGATGCCGGTCATCTTGCCGTGTTCGCGGTATTCGAACGGCGCGAATGTGGTGTCCGTGCCGACCTTGTAGGTCTTCCCCTTGACCGCGGACGGATTGCCGCTTTCCGCGGCGGCGGCAGTGGATGGCGCAGCCATCGTGCCCACGAATCCCGCCAACAGCACAATCAGTGCGACGGCCATCGCGAGCACGCGCGCCCACGGCGCATATGCCGAACGTTTTCTCATCTGTTTCTCCTCGTTCCATGCTCCGAATGCAATCGTTCGGAGCATTCCTCAATGCACTCAACCTGCTCCACCATATCGGCAACAATCGAAAAACGATGTTACGTATGCGAATGGGGGTTGCCATGCACGATGCATGGCAACCCCCATTCGACGCATAGCGGATTCGGCCGCGCTATGCTCAGTCCTCGTCCTCGTCCGGATCGTAATCGACGCCGGTCTCGGCGCGCTGCTCCGCGGAAATCGGAGCAGGGGCACCGGTCAGCGGATCACGGCCGCCGCCGGCCTTCGGGAAGGCGATGACGTCGCGGATGGAATCCGCGCCGGCGAGAATGGCGGCGGTACGATCCCAGCCAAGCGCGATGCCCGCGTGCGGCGGAGCGCCGTACTTGAACGCCTCAAGCAGGAAGCCGAACTTGTCCTGGGCCTCTTCCGGAGTGATGCCGAGCACGTCGAGCACGCGATCCTGGATGTCGTCGCGGTGGATACGCACGGAACCGCCGCCCATCTCGTTGCCGTTGCACACGATGTCGTAGGAATCGGACATGGCGTGGGCCGGATCCTTGTCGAACTTGTCGATCCAGTCCTTGGACGGCATCGTGAACGGGTGGTGCATGGAGGTCCACTTGGAGTGGCCGACCGCCACATCATCGTCATCCGGATCATCGGCGGGCTTGAACAGCGGGAAGTCCACAACCCAGGTGAACGCGAAGTCGTCGGGCTTGAGCAGACCCGCACGACGGGCGAGCTCCACACGCACCGCGCCCAGCAGCTCCTGGGAGGACGTGCGGCGGCCGGCCGCGAAGAACACCGCGTCACCAGGTTCGGCGCCGACGGCCTCCTGCAGACCGTTGCGCTCCTCTTCGGACAGGTTCTTGGCGACAGGTCCCTTGAGGTCGCCGTTCTCGGCGAACACCACATAGGCAAGGCCCTTGGCGCCGCGCTGCTTGGCCCAATCCTGCCATGCGTCGAACTGGCGACGAGGCGTGGCAGCACCGCCCTTGAAGAGCACGGCGCCCACATACGGAGCCTGGAACACGCGGAACGGCGTGTTCTTGAAGTAATCGGTCAGCTCGATCAGCGGGTTGCCGAAGCGCAGATCAGGCTTGTCGGAACCATACTTGTCCATGGCCTCCTGCCAGGTGATGCGCGGCAGCGGAAGCTGGATGTCGTAACCGGCGGACTTCCAGATGGCGGCGATGACCTTTTCGGCCATGGCCATCACGTCCTCTTGGTCCACGAATGCCATTTCCATATCGAGCTGGGTGAATTCCGGCTGACGATCCGCGCGGAAGTCCTCGTCGCGGTAGCAACGGGCCAGCTGGTAGTAACGCTCGACGCCGGACACCATCAGCAGCTGCTTCAGCAGCTGCGGGGACTGCGGCAGCGCGTACCAAGAGCCCGGCACCAGACGAGCCGGCACCACGAAGTCGCGGGCGCCCTCAGGCGTGGACTTGATCATGGTCGGAGTCTCGACCTCTTCGAATCCCATGTCCTCCAGAGCGTGGCGCGCCGCCTTCGACATCTGGGCGCGCAGCTTCAGATTGCGCTGCATGGACGGACGACGCAGATCGAGGTAACGGTACTTGAGACGGACGTCCTCGCCCGGCAGCTTGTTCTCGGATTCGTTCTCCAAGGCGGTGGAGACCTGGAACGGCAGCGCGTCGGACTTGGCGAGCACCTCGATGCTCTCGGCCACGACCTCGATCTTGCCCGTGGCAAGGTGCTCGTTCTCGTTTCCGTCAGGACGCAGGCGAACCTCGCCGACCACCTGAATCACGAACTCGGAACGCAGCGGACGCGCCATCTCCTCGTCATAGATAACGACCTGCACCAGGCCGGTGTTGTCGCGAAGGTCGATGAAGGCCACGCCACCGTGGTCACGACGACGGTCGACCCAACCGGCGAGCGTCACCTTCTGACCGACAAGCGCCTCGGTCACTTCGGTTGCATGATGTGTTCTGTAAGCCGTCTGGCTCATGCTTCCCCTATTCCTTATTGCTTAATAGTGAAGTCTTTGGAATCAGGCTTCTACGGTAACGGTTTGCTGGGCATACACAGTATCCGGCTCCCACGACTGTGCATCGGCCGGCTTCTGGTCTCCCGTGACGATGTTCTTGACTTCGTCTCCGGAGCCCTCGTCGGAAGCGCCCGCCGGGAACCACACATATGGGATGCCGAGTTTGTCGGCGTACTTGATCTGCTTGCCGAGTTTGGCCGCGGTCGGAGCCACGTCCGCGGCGATACCACGGGCGCGCAACTGATTCGCGATCTGGTTGGAGGCGGAACGGTCGTCCTCGTTCCACACGGCGACCAGCACGGATGCCGGAGACACACGGCTGGCATGGGCCCCGGCGGTGTGCAGCATGTAGGAAACCAGTCGGGACAGACCAATGGACAGACCGACGCCCGGATATTTCTTCTTGCCTTGGGAGGCGAGGTTGTCGTAACGGCCGCCGGAGCAAATGGAGCCCAATGCGGAGGCGCCTTCAAGGAAGGTCTCATACACGGAACCGGTGTAGTAATCCAGACCGCGGGCGATCTTCAGATCGGCGATGACGGAGCCCGGACGGATGCGCGCGGCCTCGTCGACGATCATCGCCAGCGTGTCAAGCCCCTGGCGCGCAAGCACATAGGCGTCGGAATCGGACGCGATGCCATGCTTCGCGCACAGCGCGTCGAACTTTTCGGACAGCTCCTCGCCGTTGGCCGCGGTCAGCTCAGCCAATTCAAGGCATGCCTTGGCCTGGGCCTCGTCGGCCCCACAGCCTTCGACGAGCAGTTTCGCCACTTCGTCGGCCCCGATCTTGTCGAGCTTGTCGATCTCGCGCAGAACGCCCTCGATGTCGGTGAGGCCGAGACCACGGTAGAAGCCTTCGGAAAGCTTGCGGTTGTTCGCGTGCACGGTGGCCTTCGGCAGGCCGAACGCACGAAGGCGCTCCAACGCCGACACCATGACCAGCGGCAATTCGACCTCGTAGTGGTCGGGCAGGTCGCCGTTGCCGATCACATCGATGTCCGCCTGCACGAACTCGCGGAAACGCCCCTCCTGCGGACGCTCGCCACGCCAGACCTTTTGGATCTGCCACCGTTTGAACGGGAAGGCCAGATCGCCAGAATGTTCGACGACGTACCGGCTCAGCGGAACGGTGAGATCGAAATGCAGACCCAAGCGGTCCTCAATCGGAGTGTCGGACTCGTGACCGACCTCCTGCAGGCGGCTCAGCAAATAAATCTCCTTGCTGGTCTCGCCTTTCTTGAGCAGGCTCGAACCCTGCTCGACAGCGCGAGTTTCAATGCCTATGAAGCCATTGAGCTCGAAAACATCACGGAGCGTGTCGATGACACGCTGCTCCACAACACGTTCAGAGGGGAGCCACTCTGGAAATCCTGAAATAGATGCGCCTTTAGCCACGATTCTCTATAATAAATGAGGTTGCGGAAAACGCCGGGCGTTTTTCAAGCTTTGGAAGCGCTTCCGGCATCATTCGCGACCTCTGCACTACATGAAGCTTACTTAAAGGAGCTGGCCATGGCCGACGAGAATGTCACCGCGTCCGAAAACATCAACGAAACCACCAAGCAGGCAACGACGCCCGCAGCCGAGGCCAGCAAACCGGCCGTTCCGAGCCCTGCGGCGATGAAGCCGCATGCGCCGAGTCCGGCCGCTTTCGCCAAGAAGGCACCGCAACGCGCGGCGGCTCCGGCAGCGCCCGCGGCCGGCTTCTCCGAGGCCGACGTCAAGGCAGCCGAGGCATTCGGCCGCGTCGCCGATGACGGCACCGTGTTCGTCAAGGACGGCGAAGGCGAGCGCGAGGTCGGCCAGTTCCCCGACGCATCCAAGGAAGAGGCCCTGGCGCTGTACGCCCGTCGCTACCTGGACCTGAAGGAGAAGCTCGACCTGTTCGCCAACAGGCTCAAGTCCAACAACGTGAAGTCGCGTGAAATCGACGAATCCATCAAGACGCTCGCCGCCGAGACCGAACAACCGGCCGTCGTCGGCGATCTGGCCGCCATCAAGGCCCAGTTCGAGGCGCTGAAGAAGGAAGGCGCCGCGAAGAAGGAGGCGCTGACGCAGGCCCGCAAGGCCGCCGTCGCGAAGGCGGTCGCGGAGCGCACCGTGATCGTGGAGAAGGCCGAGGCGCTGGCGAATTCCCTCGACGAGAACACCAACTGGCGTTCCACCGCGGACAAGTTCCGTTCGCTGTTCCAGCAGTGGCAGGAGCACCAGCGCAACAACGTCCGCATCGACAAGGCCGATGCGGACGCCCTGTGGTCCCGCTTCTCCTCCGCACGCACCACGTTCAACGTCGCACGCCGCAAGTGGGCCCAGCACCGCGATGCGGAGCGCAGCGAGGCCAAGACCGCCAAGGAAGCCATCATCGCCGAGGCCGAAGAGCTGAAGGACTCCACCGCATGGGTCGAGACCTCCCGCAAGTTCAACGAACTGATGGACCGTTGGAAGAAGGCCGGTCGCGCCGGACGCCGTGAGGACGATGACCTCTGGGCACGTTTCCGTGCCGCGGCCGACACCTTCTTCAACGCGCGTCAGGCCGATCGTGAGCAGATCAGCTCCTCCGAAAAGGAGAATCTTGCCAAGAAGGAGGAGCTGCTGGTCAAGGCCGAGGCTCTGGTGCCCGTCAAGGACGAGGCCGAGGCCAAGAAGGCCCGCCAGGCCCTTGCCGCGATTCAGGAGGAATGGGACCAGATCGGCTATGTGCCGCGTGACGAGGTCCGCCGCATCGAGGGTCGTCTCGACGCCGTCGACCAGCAGATCAAGGCCGTGGAGGACGCCGCTTGGAAGCAGTCCGACCCGGAGGCCGACGCGCGCAAGTCCTCCTTCGAGGAGCAGCTCAACGCGCAGCTCGCCGACCTTGACGGCAAGATCGCAGCCGAGTCCGACCCGAAGAAGAAGGCCAAGCTCGAAGCCGA
>DKCF01000106.1:18667-20974 GCA_002451435.1 Bifidobacterium sp. UBA6881
AAGGCCACCAAGGAGCAGTGGCTGAACGCCATCAGGTAGTTTTTCTTACCGCATCGAAAAATGCCGTTCCGCGGATCTAACTCCGTGGAACGGCATTTTCATTATGCACGGCAACCGTTGTCCATCGATATTCGCGGCGATTCCTCTCTGCCGGAGAGTAAGAAAGAATTTGGGGCACAATGGAATCGCTCACGAAGATGGCATGCAACCGCCTGTACGAATGGGCAACCAGCGCAAGCGGCAGGTTCCCTCGCCAATTATGGGCATCGCGTACATATGTGAAAACCGGTGTGCCCGCCAACGATTTCGTGGTGGGCACACCGGTTTTTCACATGACTCATGTAACGGCTTATCCGTTACTCGGCGTCTCCGTTGCCTTCGGACGGCGCGGCCGGTGTCTGCGCGGAGTCCGGTTCCGTTGAATCGGAAGCCTGTTCCGCGGTTTCGGCGGATTCGTCCGCTTCCACAGGCTTGTCCGATGCCGGTGCCGGCTCCTCGAACGCCTCACCGGTGAAGGTGAACTCGCCGAGCAGACCTTCGCCCTCGGCGTCGACCTTCACGCGCTGGCCGTCTTCGAGGTCGCCCATCAGAATCTTCTCCGAGATGGCGTCCTCGATGTCGCGCTGAATCACACGACGCAACGGACGCGCGCCCAATAGCGGGTCGAAGCCCTTCTGGGCGAGCAGATCCTTCGCCGCGTCGGTCAGTTCGAGCGCCATGTGACGGTCGAACAGGCGGTTGTTGAGCTGCTTGATGTCGAGGTCGACGATCTGGCGCACCTGCGGCTCGGTCAGCTGCCTGAAGACGATGATGTCATCCAGGCGGTTCAGGAACTCAGGGCGGAACTGCTGCTTGAGTTCCGTGGACACCTGGTCCTTCATGCGCTGGTAGCTCGACTCGGTGTTCGCGCCCAGGTTGAAGCCGGTGTTCGCGGCCTTGGCGATGTCTCGCGTACCCAGATTGGTGGTCAGGATGATGATGGTGTTCTTGAAGTCCACCTTGCGTCCCTGTCCATCCGTCAGATGACCGTCGTCAAGCACCTGCAACAGCGTGTTGAAGATGTCGGGATGGGCCTTTTCGATCTCATCGAACAGCACCACGGAGAACGGCTTGCGGCGCACCTTCTCGGTGAGCTCGCCGCCCTCCTCGTAACCGACGTATCCCGGAGGAGCGCCGAACAGGCGCGACGCCGCGTACTTCTCGGAGAATTCCGACATGTCCACGCGGATCAGGGCGTCCTCGTCGTCGAACAGGAACTGCGCGAGGGCCTTGGCCAGCTCGGTCTTGCCGACGCCGGTCGGGCCAGCGAAGATGAACGAACCGGCCGGACGCTTCGGATCCTTGAGTCCCACACGAGCTCGACGGATGGAGCGGCTCAGCGCGGACACGGCCTCGTCCTGTCCGATGATGCGCTTGTGGAGTTCGGATTCCATGCTCATCAGCTTCTTGGACTCCGCCTGCGTGAGCTTGAACACCGGAATGCCCGTGGTCTGCGAAATCACCTCGGCGATGACGTCCTCGTCCACGACCATCTTCACGTCGGATTCGCCTTCGCGCCACGCGGATTCCTTCTCCTTGCGCTCGGCCTCCAGCTTCTCCTGCTTGTCGCGCAGCTCGGCGGCCTTCTCGAAGTCCTGGTCCTTGATGGCCTGGTCCTTCTCTTTGGCCAGCTTGGCGACCTTCGCGTCGAGCTCCTTGAGCTCCGGCGGGGCGGTCAGGCGACGGATGCGCAGACGCGCGCCGGCCTCATCGATCAAATCGATGGCCTTGTCGGGCAGATGACGGTCCTGGATATACCTGCTCGACAGTTCGGCCGCCGCCTGCAGGGCGCCATCGGTAATCGTCACGTGGTGGTGGTTCTCATAGCGGGAACGCAGGCCCTTAAGGATCTCGATGGTCTCCGCGATGCTCGGCTCGTGCACCTGAATCGGCTGGAAACGACGTTCCAACGCCGCGTCCTTTTCGATGTACTTGCGGTATTCGTCGGTGGTGGTGGCGCCGATGGTCTGCAGCTCGCCGCGTGCCAGCATCGGCTTGAGCATATCGGAAGCCCCGAGGGCGCCATCGGCGGAGCCCGCGCCCACGATGGTGTGAATCTCATCGATGAACAGCACGATGTCGCCGCGGGTCTTGATTTCCTTGAGCACCTTCTTGAGACGCTCCTCGAAATCACCGCGGTAGCGGGAACCGGCGACCATGGATCCCAGATCCAACGAATACACCTGCTTGTCCTTCAATGTTTCCGGAACATCGCCCGCATTGATCTTCTGGGCCAGCCCCTCCACCACGGCGGTCTTGCCGACGCCG
>DKCF01000106.1:20993-21161 GCA_002451435.1 Bifidobacterium sp. UBA6881
GGGCTCGCCGATCAGCACCGGATTGTTCTTGGTGCGACGGCTCAGCACGACCATGACGCGTTCGATCTCCTCCGAACGTCCGATCACCGGATCGAGCTTGCCTTCCGCGGCTTCGGCGGTCAGATTGCGCCCGAACTGGTCGAGGATGGCGGAACCGGTCTGGTTGCG
>DKCF01000106.1:21236-35063 GCA_002451435.1 Bifidobacterium sp. UBA6881
CCGGAGTTGCCCCGAATCAAGTCGATGGTCGCGCTGCGCAGCTCGCCGAGATTGACGTCCATCTTGATCAGCACCTGCGTGCCGACGCCCTCGCCCTCGTGAATCAGGCCGAGCAGAATGTGCTCGGTGCCGATATAGCTGTGCCCCAGCTGCAACGCCTCACGCAACGACAGCTCCAGCACCTGCCTGGCATGCGGAGTGAAGGGAATGTGGCCGTTTGGCGATGCGTTCCCCTTGCCGATCATCTCCACGACCTGCTTGCGGGTGTCCTCCAAAGTCACGCCCTTCGAGGCCAATGCCTTGGCCGCGACGCCCTCGCCCTCGCGAATCAGGCCAAGCAGCAGATGCTCGGTACCGATGTAGTTGTGCTGGAGGGTACGAGCTTCTTCCTGCGCCAGCACGATCACGCGCCGCGCACGGTCTGTAAACCGTTCGAACATGCTTGTCCTTCCACTCTTGATAATCCAACAACACTTTACCGATTTGCGATGACGTTTATTCCACCCGCGCGTAAATTGCGCTCTCAACGCAACTCAACCGATATGCTGGACATAGGACAACGACCAAGGAGGTCATCAAAATGAGTGATACCACCCTTAATCCGAATGGCTCGCACGACATCGTGGTCGGCGTCGACGGTTCCGACGAATCCTTCGCGGCGTTGCGTTGGGCGCTGCATGAGGCATCGCTTACCGGACAGCAGGTCAACGCGGTCTACGCATGGTCCCACTCCTGGGATATGGGGTCGGAACCTGAGGACGACGGCCAGTGGGCCGAGACACGCCATGAGATCGCACGCAAGCTGCGCGATTGGGTCGCGGAATCGTCGCAAGGCATGGCCATCGACGAGAATCGCGTCAAACTGACTTCCGTCAAGGCGACCGGCACATCGGCGCTTCTGGAAATCGGCAAGGACGCGCAACAGATCGTCGTCGGACGACGTTCCTTGGGACGCGTGGCGCGTTGGTTCCTGGGATCCTTGTCCGCATCTCTTGCGGAAGAGGCGAAAGTCCCCGTCACCGTGGTCCGCATTCTGGACGACGAGGAATCCAGCGTGCAGGACGCCATCGCCGATGCGCTGACGCCCACGGTGAGCAATGTCACCTATGATCTTCCCGGTTCTCCCCTGCCTCGGAGCCAGCGTCCCATCGTGGTCGGAGTCGACGGTTCGGAGACATCCCGCCATGCGCTGCGTTTCGCCATAGACCTCGCGGCATTGCATCATGCGCCTTTGCAGGTGATGTTCTGCTGGCAGCTGAAAGACCTCGGCGTCATCAAGGGCTATGAGAACGCGGTGGCGCCGATTTCGGTCGGGCAGGAGCGCGCGGAGCGGATGCTCGACGAATTGCTGGATTCGGTGCAGATTCCCGTCGACAGCGTTCCCGAGGATTTCCAAATCGATTCCCATGCCTTCCACATCGCTCCGGCGAAGGGACTGATCGCGGCGTCGCGCTACGCACGTCATCTGGTCGTCGGCTCGCGCGGCCTATCCGGTTTGGACGCGCATTTCCTTGGTTCGGTTTCCAAGCAGATCGTCAATTTCGCGGATTGCACCGTCACCGTGGTGCACTGACGCGATGCTGCAGAACGGCATGATATGACGATGGCCGCGCCCTGTTGGAGCGCGGCCATCGTCATTGTCGTTCGCAAACGCCAATTCTAGATTTCGTCGGTAGATTCTTCAGGCGTCCGCTCTTCCCGAGCATCTTCCTCGGCAACCTGTTCCTCTTGGGACTGCGGCTTCGCCGCCTTTCGGGCGTCTCCCTCGGAATCTTCCGTCCGTACCTCGATGGAGTCCTCGGAAGCCGGTTCGGCATCCGCCGGTCGCGCCGTCTCCGGAAGCTCCGCATCGGCATGCAGGTCGACGGTGGATTCCACCTCGGGAGTGTCCTGTGTGGAGGTGTGTGCGCTCACTTCCTCCTGACTGGCCTCGTCATCGATGGTATTGGCTTCGATATCGGCGTCGGAGGCGTTCTCCTCGTCGTTCGGATTATCGCTCTCGTCGGCGGAAAGCCGTTCGATGAGTTCGACCGATTCACGTTCCTCCCGCGGCGCCTGCGCGATGATGTCGATATGCAGATCGTCGAAGGCCGGCTTCGACTGAACCCACAGATGCGAAGGCTCGGGAGGTTCGATCTCGGAATGCTCGCCGCATCCATGGTCGATGGAAACGACGCGCCCGTCATCGGGACTCCACTTGTTGGAGCATACGCCGAACATCACATTCAGCTCGCCCTTCAGCGGAATGAAGAACCCGCATGTGGAGCACGGATTACCCTCGGACGCCTTCGTCGACAGCGATTTAGGCCCACGCGGACCCTCATACCATCGTTTGGCGGTCTGCGAACGTCCCAGATGGGACAGCACATGCCTTCTCGAAAGGTCGAATTCCTCCACGGCCTCTTCGACGTCCTCTTCGGAAATCGTCGACGGCGCGGAATCCTCGGTCTCCTCGACCAGCGGATTCCTCTCTGCGCCATCAGAGGATGGCTCGGTCCCCGCCGACCCCTCCGCCGTGTCCCGCGCATCGCCGTCGACCGTGCCGTCAGCGTTCTCCTGCGCGGGTTCCGTCTTGCGGAACCCCTCTTCCATGCGGGGATCCTCCGGATCCGTGCCGATGGAATCGGTCACGGCCAGATCGGTGGGTTCGAGGCGATCCTTCCATGGAATCCACTGCGGAGGACGCAGGGCGCGATCGGTCGGCACCAAAGACGATTCGTTGACCGTCCAATGGTCCAACTCGATGTCGTGGTACAAGGTCACCGACCATTGCCAGCCCTCATATCCGCGGATATGGGTTTCAAAACGAAAATCGGTGACGTTATCCCCCAAATCGATGGATTCTACGAAATCACCGACCTGACCGGCCTCATCCGCCGCATCAACGGCCACCGCCTGGGCAATCGCCTTGGGATCCATTGTGGTATCGGGCATGAATCATTCCTGTACGTCGAAATTATCGGCCACGGCACGCATCAACGTGGCCAGCTTCCTGCTATCCGCCTGAGATGGGTAGTGATGGCGCCGCAATTGATTCCCCGCGGAATCCAACAGCTTGATCAAATCCTCTACGATGGCCGCCATGTCGTCCGGCCTCGGACGGGTGGCCTTCACCAAGGAAGGAGCCGAGGCGACGAGCGTGAGTCCCATCGCCTGCGGTCCACGACGCCCTTCCACCACGGAATATTCGACCTTTGCGCCTTTGCGCAGCGTCGTCATGCCATCCGGCAACGCCGCAGCCGGCAGAAACACGTCGGTTCCCTGCTCATTCCGAATAAACCCATAGCCTTTGTTCGCATCGAACCAACGAACGCGTCCGCTAGGCATTGTCACCTCACTACTTATCCACAAACCTGCGCGGGCGCTTCCGAACAGCGCCCGCCCATACAAAACAACAATACAGTTTAGCGCATGAGGTGGGATATGCCCACCTCATGCGCCTCGAATCCGCCTTGCCGTGAACATACGGCGCAATGAAGCGGAATCCCACGCATCCGGAAGCGACCCGTCCTCTCCATAGCCGGGAAGGGCGCGATCCGACGACCGTCACTTCCCGTGCCGGTTCTTGCGCTCCGATCTCCGCTCGGCATCGGCGGAGGTCATGGGATGCGGCTCGACCGGGGCGATGGGGAGCACCACGGTCAGAGTCAATCCCGTTCCCTCGCTCGCGGACGCGCAGATGAAACCATGATGCGCTCTGACCACCGATTGCGCGATGGCCATGCCAAGACCCGTGCCACCCTTCTGGCGGGCGCGTGAGGGATCGGCGGTGTAGAACCGTTCGAAGATCTTCGAACGCGCCTCGGCGGGCACTCCAGGTCCATGGTCGCTGAATCGTATGACCGCGTAGTTCATACCGACCTGCATGGATTGCCCCACCTCGATCGCCTCGACCAAATGACGCAGCGACCGTTCGTTCGCCGGCATTCGGGACAACGATTCGGGACTGATGGAGGCCGGCAGTACGCCGATGGAGATCTCCACCGGCGAATCCGACGGCGTGTACCGATGGATGTTGCCCACGATGTTGGTGACCACCTGACGCAGCCTCGATCCATCGCCCGTCAGCGTGACATCGGGCAACGTTCCCTGCTGGAACGCCAATTCGGCCGAATGCTCGGCATTCGTTCCCTGGCGAAGCACCACCTGGCCGCATGCGATGCCGCGCTCGGGATCAAGCGCGTGCAAATCATCGGCCGCGTCATGGACGACGGAGGTGAGCTTCACCTGCTGGGTGATGTCGATGCCACGCCCCTCGTCAAGACGCGCCAAGGAGAGCAAATCCTCCACCAAAACCGTCATGCGCGAGCTGGATGTTTCGATATGCTCTATGGATTCGTCGGCGCGTTCCAACGCGCCGGGCATGTCACGCTGCATTTTGTACAGCTCGGCATATCCGTGTATTGCCGCAAGCGGGGTGCGCAATTCGTGGCTGGCGTCGGAGACGAACCGTTTCATCTTTTCGGTGGTCTCCTCTTGGGCATGGAAGCTTTCCTCGATTCGCGTCAGCATGGCGTTCAACGATACGGAAAGCGAACCGACCTCGGTGTTCTCCGGAAGGTCGGGCACACGCTGGCTCAAGTCCCCGGCAGCGATCTTCGCAGCCGTTTTCTCGATGCGCTTCAGCGGGGCGAGCGTGCTTTGCACCACAAAGGTGCCGAGAATCGCGCCAATCAGCACCACCGCGATGCCGACCATCGCGCAGAATCGGGTCAGGGTGTTCGCGGTATCGATCTGATCGCTCAACGACAGGCCGATGAACACGACGCCACTGTTCTTCACATGCCCGTCCTTGCCCTTTTCGCTCCACGGCAACGCGACCACACGCCATGGGGACTGGGCCGCCTGCATGATGGAATGGTCCGGAACACGGTCGCTGGTGACGTGCACGACCGCCTGTGTGGTGAACGGCTGTCCGAGGGTGATGCCATCGATGCTGCCGTCAGCGGGAAGGCTCGGCTCGGAGACCACCCCGTCGCGGAGCATCGGCACCGATCCGGCGCCCGTGCTTTTGTAATTACCGTCCCGCACCTCGACATAGTAGGTGTTCATCAGGCTTCTGCCGTCGTTGTCCGTGCCGGTGTACAGGGAGTCCATGCTATTGAAGATCAACTGCGCCTGATTGACCAGCTGGGTATCCGTCTTCTGCAGCAGGTAATTGCCCACCAAGGTACGGATGGAAAACGAGATGCCGATCGTTCCGACGGTCAGCAGCACGATGATGCAAGCGACCAGTTTGGTGCTCAGCGGTATTGCATCGACTCTGCGCCGGAAACGAAGCCTCCACGGCTTCGCCTTCCGTTTCGCGGGCTTTATCGGATTGGTTGGCCGCGAAGGCATGGGAGCCTGTCCGGATGGCGTCTCCTGACCGTTTCCAACCGGTGGATTGACATCGGGATTCATGACGAAACCGCTTAGTTCAGGTTCTTGGGCGCACGGATCATGTATCCGATGCCTCGCTTCGTCTCGATCAACGGCGCCACCTTGTGCTTCTCCCCGTTGTCGTCCTCCACGATGACGCCATCGACCTTCTTGCGCAGATACGAGATGTACGATTCGACGATCGCGGCGTCGCCGCCCCAATCGTATTGCCAGACATGATCGAGAATCTGCGCCTTGGACAGCACACGCCCCTCGTTATCCATGAGGTAACGCAGCAGTTTGTACTCGGTCGGGCTCAGTTCGATGGGTTGCCCGGCGCGAGAAACGTCATGCGAATCCTCGTTGATCTCCAAATCGCCGACACGGATGATCGGATCGTCCTCGACCTGTTCGCGCGTGCGGCGCAGGATGGCGCGGATACGTGCGACGACCTCCTCAAGACTGAATGGCTTGGTCACATAGTCGTCACCGCCGACGGTAAGGCCCATGATCTTGTCTTGGGTATCGTCGCGCGCCGTCAGGTAGAGCACCGGCGTGGTGATTCCCTCCTGCCTGATGCGCCGGGTCACGGTGAACCCATCGATATCCGGGAGCATCACGTCAAGTACGACGAGATCTGGCTGCAGTTTCTCGATGACCTCGATGGCTTCGGACCCCGACGCCGCGGTATTCACCTCGAAACCGGCGAAATGCAGGGAAGCCACCAGCAGTTCGCGAATGGACGGCTCATCATCGACAACAACAATGGATGCTTCAATAGGCTTGCTCATGCTATCAAGCTTCACCCCGTTCGCTGGATGTTTCCTGAACGGATTCTGAGTCTTCCTTTGATATTGACGGCCCGTCCTCCAACACCGTCTTCGGCACCTCGTCCCCCGCCGCAATCATGGGTTCCCGCGGAATCCGCGATTCCTTGGATTCCGGGGACTCCGCCGTGGCCGCATCTTCCCGGTTCGCGTCTTCCGGATGCCTCGCGCCGGCATTCCACGCCTTCACCGGCTTGGCGCGTTCGGGGACCCGGGCATGTACGCCGGCATGCTTCCTGACCTTGCGCTTGATGATGCCCTTTTCGCGAAGCACATGGAACACGACCAACAGCACGACCAGCAACACCAACGCCGCGACCAGGCAGACCACACCGATGACGACCGCCTTCGAAGAGGTGGACGTCTTCTTCTCCACCGCGATCTGATCCATCATGCCGGTCGCGGATTTCACCCAATTCGGCGTGCTCTGCATCAACGGCTTCTGCGCGGCGTCGGAAAGGGCCTCGACGGTCGACTGCTTTTTCAGCCATTTGTCGGAGTTCGAGGAAACCGCCACAACCAGATTGCCATCGCTGGACGCGACCGCAAGCATCACCGTGTTCGGAGCGGGATTGAGCGATTCCAGCAGATCTCTCGCCCATCTCGCCGGCTTCCGCTTGGTCTCGAAGCTCTCCAGGTACAGCAGACGCACCGTGACGCCCGTCTCCTTTTTGGTTTTCTTGATCGCATCGGTGACTTCCGAGACATTCGAACCGAGCAGGTTCTCCGTATCGGTGACGTTGTCGGTGATGGTGAATCCGGAAGTCGTGTCTTCCGCATTGCCCACCGGAGTTATCCACATCATCGAGCAAAGGCATAACAGCACCGCGAACAGCGCGCGAAGCGCGCCATTGTCACGAATCCAGCGTTTCCACCCCGTTCGCGACACGCCGAAAGACCCCGTTGACCGCCATCCTCCGACCACAACCCTGCTTTTTCCGTCATCTGCGTTCTCAATTGCCATAACGTCCACATTACCGTTCGAATGCGCCAAGCGCGAGAGGACGGAACCCATGGCAACGGTTTTCGATGACGAAAGGACACATCATGCCACAATTCCAAGTAGATTCCGAACAGATCCAAGCATCCAGCGCCGCTGTGAACGCCTCCGTCCAATCCATCCGGCAGGCGGTGCAGGGCATGTACGGCAATCTCAACAATCTGCAAAGCGTCTGGCGCGGCGGGGCCGCGACGCAATTCAACGCCGTGGCCGAGCAATGGCGCGCCGCGCAGCAACAGATGGAGCAATCCCTCGAATCCATCCAGCGGGCGCTGATGCAGGCTTCCACCCTGTACTCGGATACGGAGATGCAGGCGTCGCGCCTTTTTCAATAGGCCGATGGCGCCATCCGCGGCGCGTGCGGCCGACGGCGACCGTACGCACCGCGTCATCACCTCCCTCACCCCGCCGTTTCCGAATCTTCCCCAAGAAAGAGGATTTTATGACAATGTTTTCCAGATCCTTCGGAAAAGCCGGCGCCATACTGGCGCTGACGGCACTGATCGCACCCATCTGCGCCCTGCCTGCGAGCGCGGACGAACCCTACGACATCGTCATCCATGCGGGTTCCGACGCGAACGCGCTTCGTGGAAGGCGACTGACCGCGTACAAACTCGCCGATTACATGGACGGCACCTATGTCTCCATCGGCGATGAGAACCTCGACGGCGTCGCCGTGCGGACGCCGGGACCATTGCGCGCCACGCTGAATCCCGTGCTTGCGAAAACCACCGGCGTCTCCGACGTGTCCGAATTGCCGGGGTGGGACGCGAGCGGCAAGGACCCCATCGGATGGATGGGCGGATTCCGTCAAGCCGACGGTTCGGACCAGTCATCAGGCGATTTCGGACTCGGATGGAACGTCTCCGGTCCCCGGCAAACGGGACTCAGCTCCCCTGACAAGGCCTACGCCGGTACCGTGCGCGAATTCGCGGACAACATCGTCGCGGACGATTCCGCGATGGATGCGGTTCTGTCGCAGCCGCACAGCGAACAGGTGGTCTGCGATGGTTCGGAAACGTGCACGATACCGTTGGACGCCGAACAGGGTTCCGGAATCTATCTGGTAATCGACACCGAGGATGACGCGGCATGGAACGAATCCGTCGAAGACGGGGAATCCACATATGTCACGGGTTCCTCCCAACCGATGATCGTGCCCACGAAACCGGATGACCGGGATATCGCTCCGCTTGTGGCCGGTACCGAACTGATGGACAGGACCGCCCTGGGAACGCTGACGCGGCTTGGCGAGGCCACCATCAAGAACGTGACGGACCAGGAGGTGCTTCCCGATTGCGAGGATTGTCTGCCCAAACAACGCGACGAACGCGAGGACGCCGGCAAGGACGCCGCCGACAACGCTTCGGATGTGGGCGATGTCATTCCCTACGTGGTCCGTTACCGTATTCCCGACCTGAGCGCGTACCGCAACGCCTTGGACAATTCCCGTCCGTGGACGTACACCTACCGGGTGGAGGACAGCACCAGTGCGGGGCTGCGCATCATCGGCGCGCCCAAGGCGACGATCGGCGACGCGGATGGCCAGGCCGTCGAGATTCCGCTGACCGCCAGCGAACAGTCCGTGCCCATCCCCTCGGATGAGCACGCGGATGTCGACGGACAGTCGAATGAGCCCGCGGACGCCTGGTACCATCTTTCGACCGAGGATGACGATTCCAGCGCGCTCACCATCGGCATCGGACGATGGCTGGTCAAGAACTACGGCGACCTCGCCGCGAACGACGGGAAGAAGACCCTGTACGGCCATACCGTGGAGATCACCTATTCCGCGCAGCTCACGGAACGGGTGCTCGATGCCGGCAATACGGCGAGCAACCGCAATCGTCTGGTGTATTCCAATCGTCCTGACGATGTGACGGATGGACGCACCTGGACCACGCCGGAGGTCACCGTCAAGCAATGGACGTACGACATCGATCTGGGCAAACGGTCCAATGGCTCTCGGGAGGGATTGGCTTCGGCGGCATTCACTCTGACGGTAGACGATGCCATGAACGATGCCGACCGCAAGGAGAACGGGCAACGACTTGGTTTCGTGAAGATCTCGGACGGCGTGTACCGCGAGGCGAAACCCGACGAGTCGGGAACCGAACGCGTGATCACCGGACGAAACGGAAATCTGCGTTTGCGCGGACTGGACATCGGTGCATATCTGCTGCGGGAGGTCGAGCCGCCTTCCGGCCATCGCCTTCCGACGGAGGAAGAGAAGATCACCATATCGGCGGTTTTCGAGGATGACACCACCGATTACGTCACGCCCGACGTCCAGACCGAGCTGGCGATGTCGATCACGCAGAACAACCGCATCGGATTCCCGAAACGGGCCGCGTTCGCATTTCAGACGGATGAGGCACGGCTGCCGGCCGGACTGGCGCTGACGCATACGGACGGCACGCAGACCGCCCGTTGGAGCGGGCAGGATGAATCCGGGGCCTACTACGCGGACGACAAAACCGACTGGCTTCCTGCGGAGCTGACCCTGTTGAACCAGCAGGAGGGTGGCATGCTCGCCAGCACCGGCGTTCTCGCATTCGTTCCGGCGTCGATCGCATTGGTGCTTCTGCTGGCCGGCGGATTCCTCTTGGTTCGGTCGAAGCGCGGCTCATGCCATCGGATCCGATAGACCATGGAACGGCCATGAAACCGTTTTGGACGAGGTGGCGTCGGATCCGGACGGCCGGCGCGGCCGTCATCGGCGTCATCGTCGCGATCATGCCGATGGCCGCGGACGCGCTGCCGTATGCGCCGATCGGCACGGCGCAACGGTATGCCCATGCCACCGAATCCGATGTCACGTCGCAACGACGCCGGTTGCGGGAGGCGCATGGCTACAACCATGATCTGCTGACGAATCCGCCGTTCGCCGGAGGCGAGGCTCCGAACGTTTTCGCCGAAGACGCGCGGACTCCATCATGGCGATTGGATGAACGGTACCTCAACCAGCTCGGCGGCGGAAACCACATGGCGTCGATCCGCATACCCAGCATCGGCGTCGATCTGCCCATCGGCCACGGCGCCAGCGCCGATGTGCTGGCACAGGGAGCCGGCCATGTCTACGGCACGATGCTGCCGATCGGCGACCAAGGCAACAGCGTCATCGCCGCGCATCGCGGATCGGGAGCCCGTCTGCTGTTCTACCGTCTTGGCGAACTGCGCGCCGGAAGCCTGGTGTACACGCAATCGATGGGGCGTACGGTCATCTGGCGAGTGGAAGGCAGCGAAACCGTGACTCCGGGAAGCACTCGGGAATCGGAGCTCATCACACCCGTCTCGGACGGAACGACGTTGACGCTGTACACCTGCGACCCGCCCGGATTGAACACCGGAAGGCTTATCGTCCGCGCCCGCATGGCATCGCAAAAGGCCGAGCTCCGTGGAATACGCGAGCACATCGATCCGGCCCGCCTATGGCTCATGGCATCCGTCGGCATCCTGGCGGTCTATCTCGTCACCGCATTCATCCATTCGTCGGAACCTACCATGCGCCATGGTTCCAGGCGAATCGGCACACCTTGGAAAAACTCATCATCACACAGAAGGGAACACTCCGATGAATAGGCATCTGCCACGCACGCTGATCGGCTGCGTCATCGCCCTCGCCCTGACGGGCGTCACAGGAACAGCATGCGCGGACGCGCCGAATGGCACCATCGCTCCCCGCGACGCGCATCCAACCGGTAACCAGACCGCGCCCTTGGAAAGCCATATCGAAGACGGCGATTCCGAAGGCACACGCGCCGCGAACGGCACATCCAACCTGTTCGCCGCATCCCCCTCATCCGGAAAGACACGTGGCCGGGCCAGCACGCAAACCGCCGGCGGCGACTGGCAAACCTTCGCCGAGGGATACATCATCGAAGGCGTGCACGATATCGAGGACCCCTCCACCAGCATCTATGTGGGCGGAAACATGACCGTGCTTTCCGGAACGGAAACCGAAGGCAGCGTGGTCGTCGACGGCGACCTGACCATGGGCAACGGCTCCGAGGGTCTGGGACAGAGCCTCCTGGCAGGCAAGGTCATGTGGGGCATGGGGTTCAATCCGCCTTCGGGCGCCGACATGTTGGCCGTCGGGGGAAAATTCCGCAATCCCAACGTGAACAATCCGCAATGGGTCGGAGGCTCCGCACGGTTCGGCGGTGACGTGAAATGGAACGATTCGAACGTAGTCGACGCCAAAGGCAACCACTCCCTGTACGTGGCCACCAAAAGCAATATGGCGAATCTGGGGTGGGCCACCGATAGCTCGTCCTATCTGGCGTGGACATACGACAACCTGCCATCGGACACCGCCATCCGTCAGAATCTCGGCAAGACCGAGGCGCTCAAGGTCAACATCAACGGCAAACGAGGCGATGAGGCGAAAATCGTGGATTACAACGGATACGCGTCATCCACGTTGGTGCCGTTGAGCGACCGGCTGAAGCGCACGACGGCGAACGGCACCATCACCTTCGAAAAGGCGCCCGCGGCCGCATGGCGGTTCTTCGACAACCGTCAGGTGCAGCTTGACGACGAAGGGCGCATCGTGTTCCATGGAACCGGTACCGCCGCGAAGGAACGGCAGGTGTTCTCCCTCGACCTCAGCGAATTGGAGTCCGCGCGCAAGCGACTCGGTGTCAGCCAATGGAGTCTTGATTTCCGCGACATCCCAGAGAACCAGGCCATCGTCATCAATGCGGTCGGTTCGGGGAAACAGGTCTGGCGCACCGGATGGCGCATCTGGGTCAACGGGCAGGACCACGGCACCTACATCAACAGCGGCGATGACTCGAAATCCCGCTTCCGTAGCATTTCCAGTCGCATCATGTGGAATTTCCCGGATGTCGAGCATCTGACGCTCGATCGGTCGCATGGAATCTATCTCGGCGAAACCGACTGGTACGCCACGAACGGCAAGGACCTGTACTCGACTGATTACGGCAAGGGTGCGCTGCTTCCCGGATCAATCGTTCTTCCGCATGGCGATATGACCGATTATGCGGATACGAACGGCAGGCTGCTCGTCGGCGGCAATCTCGACTTTGTCGTATGGGAACACCATAACGCGCCATGGGTCGGATTCGACGAACCCCAGAAATTCACGCTTCAGGGGAAGACCAAAACGGCCGGCGTCGAACACCGCAAGCAGGATTCCGTGCACGACACGTTGACGATACGGGCCAAAGGATCAAACATCTCCGACGAAAGCGCATACGAGCTCCAGGCCCAGGGATTCTCGTTCACCCTCAACTACCGCGCGAAGGATTCCGATGAAGTCGTTTCGGCCACGCTGCCGTCCGATCAATCCGTAGCGATTCCCTGCCAAGGCACGGTGACGCTCGACAGTCCATCCTTCACTCCCGGCGATCTGGGCATGTCTGCATGGAGACCGGGCGATTACTGGTTCGATGTATCCGCGGACAGGCTGATCGTGCTTCATGCCGGAACCGGTACGACGGCCAACATCACGAGCCGTGCCGGCATGGACGGCTCCTCGGACGCCGATGAACGGTTCCGTATGGAGGATTGGATCGGTTCCGCGACCACGAAGGCCATGGAGACCTTCGACCGGGCGGGAGGCGATCGCAGCGTTCACGATGCCATTGCCATGGAGTATGAGGATGGACCCGATACCGTGCGCATCATCAGCACGCTCCATTGGAGCGCCGACCCTGATGCCGTCACTTCCAGCGTCTCATGCGACAAGGAGGGGACGGTCAGCGCCATGGGCAACAGTCCAGGACCGGATTTCACTCCGAACGATTTCGGATGGTCCCAATGGAAAGCCGGAAAATACTGGTACGACCTGACGATTCCGGCGCAGGGAGACTTCCAGAAGCTTACCGTTGAAGGAGCCTTGGACGACCAGGAATCATGGATCGCGAAAAACCCGTTCGCCATCAACCTGCGGAAAGTGGCGTATCTGGGCGAACCGGGCTCCGGAGCATGGACCAACCAGCCCGTTCCGGACGCCTCGCTTACTCTGCAGGAAATGGCCGATGGAACTTTCGAGACCGTCAAACCCGATTCGGAACCCATATCGCTGAATACCGACGAGAACGGCGATGCCTTGGCTCCTGACATGACCATCGGCTCAGGCGAGACCCGCTGGTACCGGCTTTCGGAAACCGCAGCTCCGGACGGCTATCTGCGGGCCGAGGGATATTGGCTCATCGAGGCGACGGGAACCGAAGACGGGGTCGGCGTATCCGTGACCGGCTCCGATGACACCATGGGTGGTCTGACGCACGGCGTCTCCTCCGAGGGAATCGTCTGGACCATAGGCATCGGCAACCGGGTCGAGGGAAGAATCACGCCGCCGGTCACCGGAGGATCCTTCGATACGGGACGCATGATGCTCGCCTCCGGAGGACTCGCCTCCGCGATGATGCTGGCGGGCGCCACCCTGTTGCGTTCCCGGGGACGGGGCACATCATTCGGTGCCCACGCCGGACGGCATGCGCAGGTGTGACGCGTGAAAGATGAAAAGGTCCGCTCCCATATGGGAGCGGACCTTTTCATCTACGTTTCAACCCCATCAGGGCCATTGGTCGACGCGCGGGATCAGTAGCCCATGTCGGCGCCGGCGGCAGCCGGAGCGGCGGCCTTCGGTTCCGGCTTGTTGGCCACGAC
>DKCF01000106.1:35101-66093 GCA_002451435.1 Bifidobacterium sp. UBA6881
GTCAGGAACAGACCAGCGATGGAAGCCGCGTTCTGCAGTGCGGAACGGGTGACCTTCACCGGGTCGGTGACACCGGCGGCCAGCAGGTCCACGTACTCGTTGGTGGCGGCGTTCAGGCCCTGACCGTCAGGCAGGGAACGAACCTTGTCGATGACCACGTCACCGGACAGGCCGGCGTTCTCGGCGATCTGCTTGATCGGCGCTTCGATGGCACGGAACACGATGGCGGCACCGGTGGCCTCGTCGCCCTCGAGCTTGACGTCCTTCTGGGCCTTGGCGGCAGCCTGGACCAGAGCGACGCCACCACCCGGCAGCAGGCCTTCCTCGATGGCGGCCTTGGCGTTACGAACCGCATCCTCGATGCGGTGCTTGCGCTCCTTGGCCTCCACCTCGGTGGCGGCACCGACCTTGATGACCGCGACGCCGCCGGCCAGCTTGGCCAGACGCTCCTGCAGCTTCTCACGATCGTAGTCGGAATCGGTGTTGGCGATCTCGCCGCGGATCTGGGCCACGCGAGCCGCCACGTCTTCCTTGGAGCCGCCACCGGAGACGATGGTCGTCTCGTCCTTGGAGACGATGACCTTCTTGGCGGTGCCCAGCACGGACATGTCGACGGAGTCGAGCTTCAGACCCAGCTCCTCGGAAACGACCTGCGCGCCGGTCAGGATGGCCATATCCTGCAGCATGGCCTTACGGCGGTCGCCGAAGCCCGGAGCCTTGACGGCGCAGGACTTGAAGGTGCCACGGATGTTGTTCAGAATCAGGGTCGGCAGCGCCTCGCCGTCGACGTCCTCGGCGATGATCAGCAGCGGCTTGCCGGTCTTCATGACCAGCTCGGCGATGTGCACGACATCCTGCTGGGAGCTCAGCTTGCTGGAGGTCAGCAGAATGTACGGATCCTCCAGAACGGCGGTCTGGTCTTCGGAGTTGGTCACGAAGTACGGGGCGATGTAGCCCTTGTCGAAGCGCATGCCCTCGGTGAAGTCGAGGTCCAGGCCGAAGCGGTTGTTGTCCTCGACGGTCACGACGCCATCCTGGCCGACCTTGTCCAGAGCCTCGGCGATCTTCTCGCCGACTTCCGGATCCGCCGCGGAGATCGTCGCGGTGGCCGCGATCTGATCCTTGGTCTCGACGTCCTTGGCGGCCGCCACGAGTTCCTTGACGATGGCGTCCGAAGCCTTTTCGATGCCGCGACGCAGAGCGATCGGGTTGGAACCCGCGGTCACGTTCTTCAGGCCTTCGTGGACCAGGGACTGAGCCAGCACGGTAGCGGTGGTGGTGCCGTCGCCCGCGACGTCATCGGTCTTCTTGGCGACTTCCTTGACCAGCTCGGCGCCGATGCGCTCGTACGGGTCGTCGAGGTCGATCTCCTTGGCGATGGAAACGCCATCGTTGGTGATGGTCGGAGCGCCGTAGGTCTTGTCCAGCACCACGTTGCGGCCCTTCGGTCCAAGGGTGACCTTGACGGTATCGGCGAGCTTGTCGAGGCCCGCGAGCATTCCCTGACGAGCTTCGTCATCATACGCAATGATCTTTGCCATTGTTTCCTCCACATATGGCTGCACAGTATTACTTCCACCCTCGCAGCGGAGCCATGACCAGCCGTCAGCTGCCGGTTATCACTCTCACTCCTCGAGTGCTAATTGGCACATTAGCACTCTCATGCCGAGAGTGCCAAACTTGGCCATGTCCTTTGCGCTGTCAGCAAGAAAGATTCCGCGCCCCGAGCCAGAAAAACGTGCAATCCCGAGAAAACGAAAGGCCCCGTCCCTTGGGTGACTTCCCAGGGAACGGGACCTTCGTCGGCAGTACGACGTTCTCAGTCCAGCAGCACCACGACGATCGGCGTCACGATGCCGTCGCTCTGCTGCACATTGGAGATGCCCAAGGTCTGGGCGACGTTCTCCGCGGTGGCCTTGTCCGTTTCGTTCTGGTACCAGACCACGGTCTGGGATGGGACGGTGCCCGTCGGGTTGCTTGCGGAAACGCTTGTGTATCCGGCCTGCGACAACACGTCGGCCTTGCTTTTCGCATATCCGGAGATGCTGGTGGCGTTCAGCACGCGAATCTGCGTGCCGTGGTTGACCGCCTGGCTTTCCGTATCCGTGCCGGTGGCGTTTCCAGCGGCGTCATCGGACGATGACGACTCGGCGTCGGAGGACGATGCGCTCTGGTCCTGCGTGTCCGTGGACGTGCCGGAGGAAGCGGAATCATTATTGGCGTCGGATTGTTTCTTTGTGGCATCCGTCGATTGCTTGTGCTTCGAGGACGTCGTGGTGGAAGAGCTTTCCTGGGAGGACCATGGCAGCTTCACATTGCTGAGCTCGCCTGAATAGATGCCCCAGAACAGCAATCCGGCCAGCATCGCCACGATGATGACGACGACGTACGGCAACGCACGGGACGCCGCGGAACGGGAACCGCGGTGCACGCCCAGCGGACCAGCCGGCGGATTGTCGAATACATCCTTGGTATAGGAGTCGTAGGTTTGCTTGTCCTTGTGAGCCATCTTTGCGTCCTCGATTCTCATGTTGCTGGTGCCCAGTGTACCGGTCACCGCAGTCAGCGCATAATATTCGACGCGACGCACACGCTCCGCCCTATCGTCCACCGGCGTCGGAACCCGTCGGTACCACCGTGCGTCGTACAGTGGGACGCATGACACAAGCTCACATCAAGCCATTGAAGGATCTGGTCGAACCCGGCTGGGCGGAAGCCCTCGCCGACGTCGAGCCCCAGATCCACATCATGGGCAATTTCCTCCGCGGAGAGCTAGCCGCGGGACGCCGGTACCTCCCGGCGAGCAAAAACATTCTGCGCGCGTTCACCATACCGTTCGACAGCATCAAGGTGCTGATCGTCGGGCAAGACCCCTATCCCACTCCGGGCCATCCCGTCGGTCTGAGCTTCTGCGTGGCTCCGGACGTCAGCCCCCTGCCCCGCAGCCTGGCGAACATCTACAAGGAGCTGACCGACGATCTCGGCGTTCCCATGCCGGCGAACGGAGACCTGACGCCATGGACCAAACAGGGCGTCATGCTGCTCAACAGATGCCTGACCGTCGAGGTCGGCAGACCCGGCAGCCATCAGAACCAAGGCTGGGAAACCGTCACCGACGCCGCGATCCGCGCGCTTAACGGCCGCCGCAATCCCGATGGGAGCCCCAAGCCATTGGTGGCGATTCTCTGGGGGCGCAAGGCGCAGACGCTGGAGCCCCTGCTCACCAACGCGGCCATCATCAAATCCCCTCATCCGAGTCCGATGTCGGCGAGGTACGGCTTCTTCGGATCCAAACCGTTCTCGCGTGCGAATCAGGCGTTGGTGGCGGCCGGCGAAAAACCAGTCGATTGGTCGCTTCCGTCAGCTTGAGTCGTTACAGTAGGGCACATGGCTTTATTCCCTCCTAAGAATTCAATACCTTCTCCAGCCTCAGTGCCCGTGCCGCCGGTTGCGCGCTCCGCGGCGCGGCCGGCCATGCAACCGGCGGCCTTGTCGGCGGAAGACATCAATCGAGCCAAGAGCCTCGGCGCCCAGATTCGCGCGAGGTTCCAACAGACCCTGGTCGGGCAGGACAATCTGCGCGAATCGCTCATCACCACGCTTGTGGCCGGCGGGCACATCCTCATCGAATCGGTGCCGGGTCTGGCCAAGACCACCGCCGCGCAGACCCTGGCCACCTCCGTCTCCGGAACATTCAAGCGCGTGCAGTGCACGCCGGACCTCATGCCTTCCGACTTGGTGGGCACCCAGGTATTCGACTTCTCGACACAGAAGTTCGCCACGCAGATCGGGCCGATCCACGCCAACTTCGTGCTGCTCGACGAAATCAACCGTTCCAACGCGAAGACCCAGTCGGCCATGCTTGAGGCGATGGCCGAGGGCGCGACCACCATCGGCGGGCAACGCATAGCGCTGCCCAAGCCGTTCATGGTCATCGCCACGCAGAACCCAATCGAAGAGGAGGGCACGTTCAACCTTCCCGAGGCGCAGATGGACCGTTTCATGATGAAGGCCGTCATGACCTATCCGAGCACCCAGGACGAGCAGCGCATGCTTGCCATGCTCACCCGTCGTGGTTCCGACACGTTCGACGCCGGCGCGGTCAACGGCGGCGTCATCTCCATCAACGACGTCGAATTCCTCCGCGCGTCGGCGCGACGAGTACATGTGTCCGATGCGATCATGCAATACGTGGTCGATATCGTGGCGACATCGCGTGGCGCGGGCAGCAAGCCGGTGCAGGGACTCTCCAGTCTCGTCCGTCTCGGCGCTTCCCCGCGAGCGTCCATCGCATTGGTCCGCATCTCGCAGGCCCACGCGTTGATGCAGGGACGCGATTATGTGATCCCCGAGGACGTGAAGGCCTTCGCCCATGAGGTGCTGCGTCACCGCGTGCTGCTGACGTTCGAGGCCCTGGCCGACGGCATCACCAGCGACCAGGTCGTGGATTCCATCGTGCAGGCGGTTCCCGTCCCATGATCGACGAAACACGTTCCGAAGACCCGATTCGCAGAAAAATCGAAGCACTCGGAACCACGTTGAGCCTGCCGACCGTGCGCAAGGCCCTTGGAGTCCTCGAAGGCGTGCACTCGTCGAACCGACGCTTCGGATCCGACGACGTCATGGATATCCGCGCCTACGAGGCCGGCGACGAGGCGAAACGCATCGATTGGAAGATCAGCGCACGACTTGGACGCCCCATGGTGGTGCAGCGGGAGCGTCCCTCGACATCGCGCGCCTGGCTTCTGATGGACGTCGGACGCGAGATGACCGGAACCTGCGTCTCCAAAGAGCGCGCATACCAGGTGGCCGCGAACGCGCTGCGCATGTTCGCCACGCTGAGCCTGCGGCGCGGGGACGAGATCTCATTGGTTTTCGGCGACGCAAAATCAATCACCCGCGTGCCGTTCAACGGCGGGCTCGCGCAGTTCGAGCGGACATTGGACGAGGCGCTGGAACGCCAATGGAACGATCCGCGCAATATCGACGCGCTGCTGGAATACGCGCGCCGCATCCGCGATCGCTCGTCGTTGATCGTTCTGGCCACCGACGAGCATGCGCTCCGCCAACGCCATCTGGACGCCATCGGCACGCTTGCGAAAACGCATCCGATGGTGCTGATCGACGTGGCCACGATCAATCCCTTCGACGAATCGCATTGCCGCAATGTGCGTGACGGCGTGGGAAACCGCCGTGTCCCGGCGTTCCTGCGGACCTCGAAGACCGCTCAGGAAGTGCGCACGCACCGTGCGTATCTCGCGGCTTCCATCAGGCACGCGCTGATCCATTGCGGTTCCACGGTGATCCGGGCCGATTCGAGCGAGCGCATGTTCCATGAATTCGTGCGCATCGTCTCCACTTCCTTGGCGCAGACCACCCGCAACCAGCTCAAAAACCCACCCACGCTTCCATTGGAGGGCAATGCATGATGATGCATTCCGCCGCACAGCAGTTCGATACGATGGACCCGATTCACTGGGAGACCGGACTCGTCATCGCAATCGTGGCCTGCGCGTCACTTGCGATCGCCATGGCCGCCTTGGTGGTCTTCCTGTCCCGTCCAAGCCATCGGCTCCCGAAAAAGAATAGCGTCGGACGTCACGGCGAACGCTCGTCGAGAACGATTTGGCATGAGCGCATCAATAGTGTCGTGGCACGCCATGCCGCAGGGGAAATCGACCGCGAGGAGGCGTTCGCGCAACTCGCCGCGATCGCACGCGAGTACGCATCGGAGATCACCGGGGCGGATGTACGCACCCAGACGTTGACCGACATCTCATCGCTGCCCCAAACCACCGGCAACGGGCAGGGGCTCGTTTTGCTCCGCCAGACCATCGGTGCCTTGTATCCGCCGGAATTCGCGGACGCGGAGCATAACCACACGGCGCGTTCGACAACCGTCGAGCAGGCCGGCGAATGGGTGTCCGCTCTCGTGGAAAGGTGGCGCTGATGCAGCTGTCGTGGCATTGGCCTTGGGCCGGACTCGCCGGAGCCGTAATCGCGCTGGCGATCATCGTCCTCATAATGCTGGTCTCCGGCATGCGGAAACGGCCGACGTCGTCCGATGCGCAGTCGTTCAGCCTGGACGACGACCTCAACACCGAATCCGCGTCGCGGCTTTTCCGTCAATGGCGCGTTCTGTCCAGAACGGCAGTTGCCGTGTTGGTAATCGCCTTGACGCTTGCCGTGGCCTTGGTGGCGCGTCCCGGTAAAGTCGATGAAGGCGAGGAACGCGCCAGCAGCCGAGACATCGTACTGTGTCTCGATGTCTCGGGGTCGACGTTGCCTTACGATCGTGAGGTAATCGACACCTACGGCAAGATGCTGGACAATTTCAAAGGCGAGCGCATCGGACTGAGCATCTTCAATTCGACGTCGCGCACCGTGTTCCCCTTGACCGACGATTACGACCTCGTCTCCCGACAGCTCAAGAAGGCCGCTTCGATACTGAAGGGCGTCGAGACCCAGGACGACATCGACAAGATGAAGGACAGCGATTACCAGGCGATCTCCGATTGGCTGGAAGGCACCCAGAACCGTAAGGAATCCACGTCGTTGATCGGTGACGGCGTGGTGAGCTGCGCGGCCATGCTGCCCGGATTCGCATACGGCAGCGCGGATGCGGGCAGCACCGCGCGCCAGCGCGCCGCCTCCATCGTGCTGGCGACGGACAATGTCGTTTCGGGCAAGCCGACGTACACCTTGAAGGAGGCTTTGGACCTGACCAGACAATCGCATATCACCGTCGACGGCCTGTTCTCCGGACCGAAGGAAAGCGAATCGGAAAAAACCACCAAGGATTTCAAATCCGAGATCGAGGCGCATGGGGGTATTTTCCTCACCCAGTCGAACGGGCGTTCCGTTTCCGAGCTGGTCAGGGAAATAGAATCGCGGCGGAACCATGAAAGCGAATCCAGCAACAAGGCCGCGATGGTCGACGCTCCCGGCTGGTGGACCTTGGCTCTGGCTCTGGCCGTCATGGTATGGCTGGCATTGGCTTGGAGGTTGAGACGATGAATGGTCTGACGTTTGCACCGGCTTTGGGATGGCCTGCCGGCATCGCCGTCGCATCGGCGATGCTTGTTCTCGGCATCACGCAGGTCGTGCTTCATGTCCGTCGGCACGCGAACAGCGACGAAACGGTCTGGGCATGTGTCCGGCGCGCGCTGCTTTGCGCGATCGTCGCCGTCATGGCGTTGACTCCCAGCATGGTATCGGAGACAAGCAGCCGAGCGGTGAACGGCACCGACGTGGTCGTCGCCGTCGACGTGACCGGTTCGATGGCCGTCGCCGACGCGCAATACGGGTCCGATACGAAGGTGAGTCGTATCGATGCGGCCAGGCAGGCGGTGAAGGACATCACCGCCCTGTATCCGAATTCAAGTTTCGCCGCGGTGCGCTTCGGCGCTTCCGGTACCTTGGATGTGCCGCTGACTCCCGATTCGCAGGCCATCGACAATTGGGCCGACACGCTCGCGCCCGAGGCCACTTCCGTATCGGCGGGCTCCACCCTGGACACACCGATCGACCAGCTGCTGCTGACCTGCAAGTCGATTCATGAACAGCACCACGATGATGCGGTCATCCTGTACCTCATCTCGGACGGCGAGCAGACCTCCGCGAAGACCCGGCGTTCGTTCTCCTCGTTGCGGCGGTACCTTTCCGACGCGTTCACGGTCGCGGTCGGCAGCGAGCAAGGCGGCAACATCCCGGTCACCGTCAACGGCACGGGCAGCAGCGATGGACAATGGGTCACCGATCCCAGCACCGGCAAGCCGGGCGTCTCCCGCATGGACGCGGCCGAAATGGCGTCCATCGCCGACGAACTCAGCGGAACCGCGCTGAAACTCGACGCGAAGAACACGATGAGCGCCGGGGCCTCCAAGGAGGCCTCCAACAAATGGCGGATCACGCAAACCGTGAAGAAACGCGTCAGGACGACTCCCGTGGTCTGGCCTTTGGCGGTGGCGGCCGCGGTGCTGCTCGCATGCGAATTGGGAGCCTGGCTGTCGCAATCAAGGAGGCTGCTGTGAGCAAAAAGTCGCTGAGGCCCCGCGCCTCATTGCCTGTCCGCATCATCCTGGGGGTGGCCGCGGTTTCGCTGCTCATCGTCGGCTCGGCCGCATTGGTGAATTTCGTGGCCCTGACCAATTACAACCAGGCGACGCAAAGCCTTCGAACCAACATCAAGGCAAGCAAGCGGACGGATGCCGATTTCAATGGCTTGTACGCCAAACAGCAACAGGTCGACGCGCAATTCCAGGAGGCCGCTTCGGCACGAATCCTGATATTGCCGGGGCTGCGTGAGGCCATCGACCACAACGGCGCGACGTCCCGCGCGTTGACCAAGTATGTGCTCGCCAAGACCAAGGCCCAAAACGGCCAGCAATCCGGAACATCCGGAACGGACGACCAGACCGTGGCCGGTCAGGACACCGCCGACGCCAAGACGAAAAGCAAAAGCGACCTCACCGAGGAACAACGCCAGAAGGTGGAGGATCTGTTGGCACAGAACACACAATCGACGCAATCCGATTCAAGCAGCTCCGCGAAGCAGAAGCAGAACGATTCGGACTCGCCCACCAAACCTTGGTAGGGTCGTTTCGCGATATGTTATCCACATGACGGCCGGCGTGTTTCCCTTGGCTTTCCAACGAAGACACGCCGGCACCGTCTTTTTTGGGCGTCCTCCGACCACAGGCCGTGGTTCCCTTCCATTATCGGGACTTCCTGTGTTCCAATAACGTCATGAACACTTTACGCACATTCGCCATTGGGAACGTCCTTGCGGACCAGACATGCCCATGCCGCCTCGTCGCACGCGCCAATCAGGCGATAATCGGCAACGCCCTGTCCGAATTGTCGAAGCGTCTCGACGAATTGGATTCGATACTCGCGTTCAGCACGCTTCCGGGATGGTCTGGCCTCGCGGCCGAAGCGTATAGGACCCAAGTAACCGACATCCACAAACAGGCATTGGCCCTGCGGGACGCCGCAGGCGGAACGTCACGCCTTCTTTGGTCAGCAGGTGAGGCATGAACTGGCAGGTTTCGGCAAGCATCAGCGGCGGCCGAAGATTCTCCGCCGCCGAATATCAGGAGTATCTCACCACGGCGCAGGCGTTGGGACGGGAATCCGCGACGCTGCGCACGATCGGAAAGTCGCTTGGCCTTCTGAACGTGCAACGTGTGATGGGCCCGCTCGCGGCATCGCTTCCGACATCGCATACCGGCACGGGTTGCTCCGCGCCGGACCATTTCGAATTCCCGCTCGATCAGATCGTGGAGCGCTGTTCCGCGCATGCCCGCATATTGAACGGCATGGCGGATGAGCTCGCCGAACTGTCCGTACTGATCATCCGCGCGCAATCGCTGTATTCGCAGGCTGACGACAGCAGCAGACGAACGATGCGCAATCTGCTGCAGACCCTGTTCATCGCCCGTCCCCTGGAATCCGCCATAGGCTTGGGACTCACTGCCGGCTATGGCTGGATCTCCGGTTCCGTCAAGGACGGCAAAATCAACCATATCCATGCGAGCGACGCGTTGAGTCCCGCGCATGAGGCCGTGCTGGGCGCGGCAGGAACCCTGTTGTCGGGCATGTCCCCGTTCAAGGGATTGCTGCGCGAGGACGAGGTCAACCGTGCGGCAACCCGTCTGTCGGAATATACGGAACCACGGAAGAACCGGATTCAGGGCAACAGGCTCACCGTGACCGAGGTGAAGGCGAAAGCCGACGTGGTAGGGGAATCGCACAGCGTCACGGAATCCATGGAGGACCTGCGCAGACTCGCAGAGGAACGACTCGGCAAAATCGACATCGGCAGCGGGCTCGATTACGCCACCGTCGCCATTTCGAAATACCGCAGATCCGACGGCTCGTATTCATGGCTCGTCACGATTCCGGGAACGGACGGCGAAGACGATTCGCCGTTCGGCTGGTCGCAGAACATCGATCTGATGAGCACGGACCCACAGCAGCGTATGCGGGCCGACAGCGCGCGCATGGTGCACAAGGCCATGCAGGAGGCCGGCATCGGCTCCGACGAGCCCGTCGCGCTTATCGGCCATTCCCAAGGCGGCATCGTCGCCGCGACGCTGGCCTCCGACCTGCAGGACGAATACGACATCGAACATGTGGTCACGGCGGGATCCCCGATCGCCAACCATCCGATTCCGGAAAAGACCTGGGTGACCAGCATCGAGATGGAGGATGAGATCGTCGCCGCGGCGGACGGCGCCGCGAACCCCGACCTCGACAACAGGCTGACGGTCCGGGGCACGGTGGAGCGCACCTCCGAGGCCGCCAAACGAATCTTCGGAGGCACTAAGGTCGCCAACGCCCCTCGGGAGAAGGAGATAACCCATTGGATCGAATACCATCAGGCCGCATACCAGAACGCCACGGATCTGGGCTCGCACGCCGTCGGCGAGCATGAGCGGCATTTCCAAAGCGTCATCGACGGCGAGCTCGAGGAGGTGACGTATTGGCAGGGGCGCATGAGCCACTGATTCCATCTTCGCGGCTTCCGGCCGTCGGACGGAAGCCGCGTCTCGTTTACGGCTGAACGTATGCTATTGGCTATGAAGCTTACTGACATCTCTCCAGCAATCGCATTGACCCCTCTTGACGGCCGCTACCACAAGCAGACGGCTCCCCTTGTCGAATATCTGAGCGAGCCCGCGTTGAACCGCGAGCGCATGCGCGTCGAAGTGGAATGGATGATTCTGCTCGCCAATGGCTTCGAAGGCAACGGCAACCAGACCATCGTTCCCGGCGTGAAGCCGCTGACCGAGGAGGAGCAGGCTTTCCTGCGTTCCATCCCCGAGGATTTCGGTGCCGAGGGCATCGCCCGGCACGCCGCCCATGAGGCCGTCACCCACCACGACGTGAAGGCCGTGGAATACTACATCGACGACCAGCTCGACAAGGCCGCGACGGTGCTGGGCCATGAGACGCAGCTGACGAACCTCAAGACCCTGGTGCATTTCGCCTGCACGTCGGAGGACATCAACAACCTGTCCATCGCGCGCTGCGTGAAAAACGGCGTCGAGAACGTCTGGCTCCCCGGGGCGCAGGCGATCGTCGACCATCTTGCGCAGAAGGCGAACGACTACCGTGACAAGGCCATGCTGTCCCTGACCCACGGCCAGCCGGCCACCCCGACCACGCTGGGCAAGGAGCTCGCGGTGTACGTGTACCGTCTGAACCGCCAGCTGAACAAGGTCAGGGCGCAGGAGTATCTGGGCAAGATCAACGGCGCCACCGGCACGTTCGGCGCGCATCTGGCGGCCTGCCCGGACGTCGATTGGATCGCGGTCTCCAAGGAGTTCGTCACCAACCGCATGGGACTGACGTGGAACCCGCTGACCACGCAGATCGAATCGCATGATTGGCAGGCCGAACTGTACGGTACGATCAGCCACACCAACCGCATCCTGCACAACCTGTGCGTCGACGTGTGGATGTACATCTCCCGTGGCGTGTTCGCGCAGGTGCCGGTCAAGGGCGCCACCGGCTCGTCCACGATGCCGCACAAGGTCAATCCGATTCGTTTCGAGAACGCCGAGGCGAATCTGGAGCTTTCGTGCTCGCTGCTGGACACGTTGTCCGCCACACTGGTCGAATCCCGTTGGCAGCGCGACCTGACGGATTCCACCACGCAGCGCAACATCGGTTCCGCTCTGGGATATTCCGTGCTGGCGCTGAACAACCTGTTGGGCGGACTGAACTCCATCCATCCGAACGACATCGCCATCCAGGCCGAGCTTGATTCCAACTGGGAGGTGCTCGGGGAGCCGATCCAGACCGCCATGCGCGCCTGCGAACTCGCCGGTCTGCCCGGCATGGACAAGCCGTACGAGAAGGTCAAGGAGCTTATGCGCGGCCACGAGATCTCCAAGGAGGCCGTCGAGCGTTTCATCGACCAGCAGTCCTTCGACGAGGCCACCGCGGCGCGTCTCAAGGCCCTGACCCCGTCCACCTATGTGGGAGCGGCCGGCAAACTCGTCGATTTCGATCGCTGATCGAATCCGCGCATAGTGGACACCACGCCTTGGGGCGGTTGCATTTCCGTGCAACCGCCCCAAGGCGTATTATCTACATCGGCGGGAACGCATATACCCGCCGTCGATTCATCCCCATACTTACGGAGCATGCCCACCGTGTCTGACGTCCACGCATCCACCGCAGCAGCGCAAACCCCGCGCATCGATGACATTCCACCGAAACGCAATCGCGATTACGCCGACCTGCTGCATGCCTTCTTCGCCTTGTTGCTCGGCGTGATCGTCATCCTGTTCTCCATCTATCTTCACGGCACGGCCTCGGGCGTGGAATCGGATGTCCGGTCCGCCAGCCATGCCATCGGCTGGCTGATGGACGTGCCGACGTCGCTGCTGCAGCAATTCGCCATCGTCTGCATCACCATGGGCGTGCTGCTGCAATTGGTGACCGCCAAGGAATGGCTGCAAAGCGTGATCTCCGCATTGGCGTTGATCCTCGGGTTCGCCGCGGTCTGGTGCACTTCGGCGATAATCAGCGCCACCGGAGGCGAGCTGCTGGTGTTGTCCATGCTGTCGAACGGCACCTCGGAGGGAGCCGGCCTGCTGCCTGATTTTTACGCGGCCATGGCGTCTTTCCTGACGGTGGCAGGCCCGCGTCGCACACGGTCCACGGTCAAATGGGGCTGGAACGTGCTGTACGCCGTGGCTGTGCTGCTTGTGGTGCTCTCGTGGAATTCCCTGACCGGCGTCATCGTCTCCTTCGTCGTGGGCCGTATCGTCGGCATGCTGATTCGTTTCGCCCTGGGCACGCAGAACAACGGCGTCTGGGGCAGACAGCTCGCGCAATCCCTGCAATCCATCGGCATCACCGTCACGGCGTTGTCGAGGAGACTCACGCCCTATGCGGATTCCGGAGTCCTTCAGACCACGCTTGACGATGACCTCATCGAGAACTCCCGCATTTACGACGTCGCCGACGACAAGGGCCGTCAATACACGGTGTCGGTGCTCGACAACCAGGTGCATGTGGCCGGCTATCTCAATCAGGTATGGCAGTGGATCCGTCTGAACGGCGTGTCCATGCGTCGCGACCGGTCATCCTTCGATTCGATTCACCATCATTACGCGATGATCCTCGGCATGGCGAATGCCGGCATGACGACGCCCGGCGTCTATGGCGTCGCGGACAGCGGCGAATCCTCGATTCTCGTGTTCCACCGGAACCGCATGCCCTTGGAGTGCAATCCGAATACCATGTCGGATCACGACATGGAATGTTTCATGCGGTATCTTTCCGAAGCGCACCGCCGCGGATTCACCCATCGGCGCATCACCCCCGACACGCTGTCCCGCATGGAAGACGGCGCTCCGGTGATCGCCGGCTGGCAAAACGGCGACTACGGCAGTTCGGCGCCGAACCCCACACTCGACAAGGTGCAGTTGCTGGCGCTGCTCAGCGCGTTGAACGGCATCGACCGCGCGCTTGCCTGCGCACGACGTACATGGGGCGACGAAAAGCTGGTCGATCTGGCCCCGTTCGTGCAAAAGGCCGCGGTCCCCGCCTCCACCCGCGCGCTGCCCGGCTGGAACAAACACCTGCTCGACGACCTGCGCACGCGCATCTCCTCCCTGGCTCCGCAGGATGCGGCCGACGCGATGGAGAAAGTGCCGCTGTCCCGGTTCAGCTTCCGTTCCTTCATCGCCATCGCCCTGCTCGTCGTCGCGGTGTATGTGGTGTTCACGCAGATCCAGCCCGCGGAAATGATCGCGGCGATACGACAGGCCAATGTGCCGATGGCCCTGATATGCGTGGCTTTGGGATTCGTCGCCTGGTTCGGTTCGGCCATGACGTTGGGCGGGTTCATGGATGCCGACAAACGCGATCCGTTCGGATTGCTGTGCTCGCAGATGGCTTCCGGCTTCACCGCGGTCTCCATGCCCGCCGGCGTCGGTCCCGCATTCGTGAATCTGCAGTTCCTGCGCAAAAGCGGTTATCGGAACACGGCCGCGACGGCGATCATGAGTGCCGTCTGGGCCGTACAAGGCGGTACCACCGTCGTTCTGCTGCTGATCATCGGCCTGTTCACAGGACGCAGCACCCTGTCGGGCATGATTCCCACCAACACGCTGATCATGGTGATCGCCATCGTCGCATTGGTGGTTTCCGCGGCCATGGTGGTTCCGCCGATACGGCATCTGATCACCGACAGGTATCTGCCGTTGGTCAAGGCATACGCGCGCAATCTCATCAATGTGCTCACCCGTCCGAAGGAGCTGGCGTTCGGCGTCGTCGGCGCGCTGGTGTTGAACATCGCGACCGGTCTCGGATTCTGGGCAGCGCTGATGGCGTTCGGATGCCATACCAATCCCATCGAGACGACGTTCATCTTCCTTCTGGCGAACACCTTGGGCTCCGCGGTGCCGACGCCGGGCGGTCTGGGCGCGGTGGAGGCGGCGCTGTCCGTCGCGTTCACCGCGGTCGGCATCCCCTCGACCATCGCGGTCTCCGCTACTCTCGTCTACAGAATCGCCTTCTACTGGCTGCGCATTCCCGTGGGAGCCGCGGCGATGAAGTGGCTTGACCGACACAATTTGATCTAGAGCGCGCCTCGTTTCCTGCCTTTTGTCCCCTTTTTATGAAAAAAGAGCTAAAAACCCTTGAAAAATGACGCTTTTCGGCATGGATTGCGCTACTATCGTAGGGAACGTGGATGTTCGTGAATCGGAATATCCCCTGATACAAGAAGGATGCTTTATGGCATACAACAAGTCTGATCTCGTCTCGAAGATCGCTCAGAAGTCCAACCTGACCAAGGCGCAGGCTGAGGCCGCTGTAAACGCTTTCCAGGACGTGTTCGTCGAGGCAATGCAGTCCGGCGAAGGTCTGAAGCTGACCGGCCTGTTCTCCGCTGAGCGCGTCAAGCGCGCCGCCCGCACCGGACGCAACCCGCGCACCGGCGAGACCATCGAAATTCCGGCGACCTACGGTGTCCGCATCTCCGCCGGCTCCCTGCTGAAGAAGGCCGTCACCAAGTAAGTTCCGCCCTTCGCGATACAAGCCCCGACTTCCATCGCATCCATCTGTCGATTGCCGTATCGGAGAATTCCGAACCGGCAATCGGCAGACGGATATACCATGGTCGCCGGGGCTTTCCCGTATTCGCCCGGAGATGTCACGCATTTGTCGATTCCCCGATGAATGATGAATATTAGACAATATGACCATATCGATGAGGATTGCCATGGCCGACCGACGCAGGGAAATCATCAACCAGCTCCACGAACTCAACATTCTGCTGCTGCACACGAAACTGAAGGCGACGCGGGCGAAACGCGCGCTGCGCGCGAATTCACGCCTGCATGGCGAGGCTTCACCGCAGGGCACGCCGTCATCACGGCAGCTCCACGAACATCATGTTTCGGCCACCAGCATGCTCGATTGTCTGACGGAGGACGAACTTTCCACCCTCAGCGAACTGCTGCGGCGTATCATCGACAACACCGACACCAAACTCCTGGATGAGGAAATCGCAGAGCGGCGAAAAGCCATCCATGAGTTCCTCACACTGAACCACACCGGCAGGAAGGTACAGGAATGAGCAGCGCACAGGAAGACAGCGACCGTCCCGACGCTTCGAAGCCGTTTCGTCTCGACAAGCGTTCGTTATTCGCTCCCAGCGCTTCCATCGCGATGGAACAGCACGCGTCCGTGCCGCACGTCTCACGCACGACGTATGGCACGGCACGGGTCGAGGGGCGACTTTCATCGCCCAACGCGCGGGTGCCTGGAATCATCGCGCAACAATGCGGCGGCATCACCGTCAAGGGACACACACTCAAATCGTTCGCGTACACCACCGACGCGGTCATCATCCGCAACACCAATGCCAACGCCATCCTTGCCGTCTATCCATTCACCGGAGAACCGGTGATCACCCAGGCACTGCTTACCGTCGCGCAGATGCCGTTGTTCGTAGGCGTGGGCGGCGGCACCACAACCGGCCCACGCGTGGCGGAACTCGCCATGGTGGCGGAGATGCAGGGCGCGGCGGGCGTGGTCATCAACGCTCCGGCACCTGCGGAAACCATCGAGACCACCATGTCGATGGTCGACATCCCCGTCATCGCCACGGTCACCGAAGACGATGAGGTCACCGAATGCAAAATCCTTGCCGGAGCGGCGATCATCAATGTCGCGGCCGGGGCACGCACGTCCCAAGTGGTGGCGAGCATCCGCGCGCACCATCCGGAAATTCCGATACTGGCCTCCGGCGGAGGTTCCGAAGAACGCATTCTCGCCACCATCAAGGCCGGCGCGGACGCCATCACATGGACGCCGCCCAGCGCTCAGCAATTGCAATCGCAGATGATGGCGAAATATCGCGGCGAGGCCTGATTCATCCGAGCCGCTGATGACGGACCTTCATGCTCCCGCCGTCGACCGGCTCGTCCGAGCTCAATGCAGCGCGTTCATCATCAGCGCGAATTGCTCGGAAGGATTCGCATCGAACGGATCGAGCATCACCGTTTCCAATCGTTGCGGACTCGTCAACGCCAATCTGGTCCAGTCACAGGAATACCGCGCGTCGCACGCCTTCGCCTTGCTGACGAACCGGCCGCGCAACGAGGCGCGCGTATCGGTGGGCGGCATGGTCCGCGCCTGTGCGACCGTCTCATCGTCGACAAGTCTTCCCATACCGCCGCGGCGACACAGCGACGGATACAAAACGCCATTGGCGACATCGTGGTAGTCCAAATCCAGCTGCTCGAACCTGCGTTCGGAAACATCACCGTGCATGCGTGCGCGCAGCGCCTCGAAAAGACGGTGCTTGCAGATCCAATCCACCTTGTCGGACAGACAGGCGACATCGCCGGAACGGAACGCATCCAGCGTCTCCCGCCACTGCCGAAGCACATCGCGCGCATCGGTGCGCGGCAATGAGCCGATTACCTCGGGATGCCCATCCACAAACGATTCCACGGCCTGCAAATACCGTTCCTGGACGGCCACGGCACCGCCACGCAACGTGGTTCCGTCGGCCATGGCGAAGGACGCGTCCACGCCGCTCAGATCGCGGCTGACCTTATGGTTCGACTCGCTGGCATCGGCGAAGGCGAAGCGCGCGAATCCGGATTCACGCCCCTCTCTCCCCGCCTGTTCGATGACGCACAGCACCAGATGCGTCGTGGCCAGTTTCATCATCGTGGCCCACTGCGAACGATTGGAGTCCCCGATGATCACATGCAGACGCCGGAACGCATCCGGATCGGCATGCGGTTCGTCCCTGGTGTTCACCATCGGACGGGAACGGGTGGTCGCCGAGGAAACGGCCTCGTCGAGGAAATCCGCACGTTGCGTGATTTGGAATCCGCCCTCCCCCATCCGTCCGGCGCCGGTGAAGATCTGGCGGGTGATGAGGAACGGCAGCAGCTCGCGTTCGATGGTCTTCAACGGCACAAAGCGCCGCACCAGATAGTTCTCATGGCATCCGAAGGAATGACCCGCGGAATCGACGTTGTTTTTGAACACATGCACCAAGGCGCCTCCGCCATGCCCGGCGCGCAATCTACGCTGGGCGTCCAAGGCGAGATCGCGCATCACCGATTCACCGGCCACGTCCAGAGCCAAGGCGTCCATGGGGTCACGCGCCTCCGCCGTGGCGTACTCGGGATGGGACCCGACATCGAGATACAGACGCGAGCCGTTTTCGATGTAGGTGTTGGTGGATCGCGATTGGGCGACTATCGGCTGGAACATCATCATGGCCGTCTGACCGGCGTCGCACGGCGAATCGGCGCCGGTCACGCTGACGCCGTATTCGGTCTCGATGCCGAATATGCGGTCGAACGAGCGCATCTCATGCACGGTATCCGCGTCAAGCGGGGCCGTGGAATGATTGCCGCTATCACGCAGCTGCGGCATCACTCGCCGCCTTTTTGCACGAAGCTGCCCACGTATTCCTCCGCGTTTTCGTTCAGCACGGATTCGATGTCATCCAGCACGGCGTCCAATGCGTCATCGTTCGTGACGGTCTGCTTCGCGGAGACGGCCGCGGCTTCGTCCGTCCGCTGCGGGGTTGCCGCGGATTGCGTCTGCTCAAATTCCTGAGGCATGATTCTCCTTTGTGAAAGTCTGCGAAAAGCGCGGAAACGCGCTGCGCCACACCTTACCCAGGTGCGGCGCGGCTCCACGGCGTTATGCCAAATACTGGCTCAGGTCGTCGGTGATCAACCCGTTGGTGGCCACCACGTCGTTCTCCTGACGCCAGTGCATGCCTTCGCCGTTCCATTGGGTCAGCCGTCCTTGGGCCTCCCAGACCACGACGGCGCCTGCGGACACGGCGGGAACGTCCCACTTATGCAGATGGGGTTCGAAATACGCGTCATACGTGCCGTCCGCGACCTTGCACAGGTCGAGGGAGGCCGGGCCCACGCGCTTGATGTCGGCGGGACGTCCCGCGATGCGCCCCACGACTTCGAGCGCGCGCCTGGATTCCTCGGGCACATGGGACATGCCATAACTCACCACCGCGCTGTCCAGCGAGGCCGTGGTCGAGGGCATGATCTTTTCGCGCTTCTCGCCCAACGGCGTCCTGCGGATGCGGATGGCGCCCGATCCGCGCACCGCGAGATAGGTCATGCGGAGCGCCGGCGCGTGCACGATCGAGAGAATGGGCTGGGCGGACCCCTGCTCGTTGAATTCGAACAGGGTGACGGTGATCGTCCATTCGGGCATGTTGCGCGCGAAATTGATCACGCCATCGATGCCGCCGACGCACCAGTACCGTTCTCCCGGATGGCATTGCTCCGGACGGGTCTGCCAGAACCCATCGAACGTCTCGATTTCGGACAGCTTGCCGCTGATGTACTGCTGCAGGCGCTTGTCGAGATCGGAGGTGAAGTGGAAATATTCCTGAGCCACTTCAAGACTCCTCAGATCACGGGGATTCGTCTGGTCGTTCAATGCGTGTTTGCCTGCATCCTGCAGGATACGGGCCACTTCGAGGGCTACTTGCCGCAATTCCATGGGTTACGTTTCCGCTTCCTCTTCGACGGCGTCGGCTCTTCCTCTCCATATACGCCGGACGCCGTTTGTGTATCCATTATCTTTGATTGGCGATTATGCAGTCGCTCTTTTGCCATGGTACGCCTGCGATGGGATTCACCGCAGCGCCTCCACCACCGCGACGGCATCGCGGGCGGCATCGAAGACCTTGCCGCAATTGGCCTCGCCGAACCGCAACGGATCGGACATATCCAACGACGTCAGGGAATTCTTTACGGTTTCCTCACCGTCCGAAGCGCCTTCGACGGTGATATGCGACCATGATGCGGCCACCACCTGCTCGGGGAACCGTTGCACCATTTCCGCGCGGAGCCACGCCCGGGTGCCCTTGGGGGCATGCTCGCACGCGTCCTCCAATTGGGCCCGCGAGACCAGGCGCTCCGTTTGCGCCGCGAGCCTGTCGAACACGGAATCGGCGGGGTCGAGCGCGGCCCATTTCAGATCGATCGCGGCCAGACGCCGGTCGGCCCAATCCGTTCCGGTCTTGCGGCGCATCTTCTCCATCAGCTGCCATTTGAGCAGCCATTCGATGCGGCCGGCCTGCCCATGCATCGTCAGACGCGCGTCGTCATCGGCGTGCCGAATCGCGGCGATGTCGGCAAGCGCCTGCCCCCACATCGCCATGATGTTGCGGGTGGAACGGTCGGGCCACGCCGGTTCGCCGGTGGTGTCCGTCCCGTATATGCCCGCGGCGGCGGCGTAGACGAGGCCGCGCAGCGTCACCTCCATCTGCCATGCGGTGGTCGTGCCGCCGTTCTCCAACGGCAGTTCGGCGTTCAGGGTCAGGTCGTGCGATACCGTATGCATGGCCGCCACAGGGTCCGCCAAGGTCACGGATTCCATCATCCGGTCGAGGTCGAGGCCGGCCTCACCGGCGTGTTCGAGCAGGAGCAGCAGCATGCTGGTGGTGCCGAGTTTCAATGCCTGCGGCACGTCCATGCGGTTGGCGTCGCCGACGATCACATGCAGCCGGCGGTATGCGTCGGTGCTGTGCGATTCGTCGCGCGTATTGATGATGGGCCTGTCGAAGGTGGTTTGCAGGCCGACCTTCATGTGGAAATAATCGGCGCGTTGGCTGAGCTGGAATCCCGCCTGTTCGCTTTTCTCGCCGATGCCGACGCGTCCGGAACCGGTGAAGATCTGCCGTGCGACGAAATGCGCCGTCATCAGGCGGGCCACCCGCATGAACGGAACGGACCGCAGCATCATGTAGTTCTCATGCGTGCCCCAACTGGCGCCTTTGCCGTCGACGTTGTTGCGATGCAATACGATTCGGTGGCCGGTCTGCTCGCTCGCCCGTTCCGCGGCGTGGCGCATGATGAGGTTTCCGGCATGGTCGTAAAGCACCGCGTCGAACGGGTCGGTGGTCTCCGGCGCGGAATATTCGGGATGCGCGTGGTCGACGTACACACGCCCGCCATTGCGCGCGATCACATTGGTGATGTTGAGCTGCGGCGCATCGGTAAGCAGGTCGGGATGCGCGGCGGCGCGCTCCAATCTGGTGCCGCGCGCATCGTTGACGGGATCCTCCTGACGGTAGTCCCAACGAATGTGCCGGGTATTCTCATCGGCCGCCGCCGCGACCACGTCGAATGACAACTGCACCGGATTGTAATGCCCCTGTCCCGGCGCGGAAACCGCGTATTCCGTTTCCGTTCCCATGACCCGTCGAACGCTCATGCTGCTCTCCCCTGCGTCATCGTTGTGTCTCCTTGTATCCTTTCCATGCCTTCCGTATGCTCCGCACGCCTACCGCGCCGGCCTGATATGCGTCACGTGGCCGTTGTCGAATCCGTTGATGCGGCTCCACTGCGCCGGATCGGCGTCAAGCACCGAATCGCGCGTCTCCTGGAATTCCTCCTCCACGGCACCGGACAGCAGTCCGACGTCGATCGCCGCCGGATGACCGTTTTCGATGGAGATCTTCACCGCACGGGTTTTGGCCCGGTCCACGATGTTCTTCAGCACCGCGCCCGACACCAGGTCGGCCATATGCACCGGATGCCACCGGTTTTGTTCGTCGCAAACGTCGCAAACATGACGATGTTCGTCCATCGAGTAGATGTCGTTCACCAGCACGTCGGTGAGGGCTTTGGCGTCCACGCCTTGGGCCAGTGGCAGGTCGTCGGTCAGGTAGTGCCGGATGATCTGCCCCGCCTGTTCGGCCTTTGGCCGGTCGATCCGGATCTTCACGTCGAGACGTCCCGGACGCAATACCGCGGGATCGATCATGTCGATGCGGTTCGACGCGCCGATCACCATCACGTTGTCCAAGGATTCCACGCCATCGAGTTCGGCGAGGAACTGCGGGACGATGGTGGTCTCCATATCGGACGACACGCCCGTTCCCCGCGTGCGCAGCAGCGAATCCATCTCGTCGATGAACACGATGACGGGTTTGCCGTCCGCGGCGCGTTCCCTGGCGCGCTTGAAGATCATGCGGATCAGGCGCTCCGACTCGCCGACGAATTTGTTGAGCAGTTCCGGCCCCTTCACGGAAAGGAACACGCCCTTGCCGTCGGCGGTCCCTTCGGAAAGCGCGTTCGCCACCGCCTTGGCGATCAGCGTCTTGCCGTTACCCGGAGGGCCATACAGCAGCACGCCCTTGGGTGGGTTCAAATCGTATCTTCTGAACAGGTCGCGGTGCTGGAAAGGCATCTGGACCGCGTCGCGGATGCGATCGATCTGCCTGTCAAGACCGCCGATATCGCCGAAGGTGACGTCGGGTATCTCCTCCAACACCATGTCGCCGTCGTTCTCCGCGGGAACCGGTGCCAAGGCGAACCGCATGGACGCGTCGACGGTGACGCGATCACCGACATTGAGGTTTTCCCGTTCCATCGTTCCCGCGCGGCGAACCACCGCGGCGTTCCCGCCGCCATCCGTGACGAGCAGCCGCCCATCTTCGAGAATCTGCTTTACCGTGCGTACCATGCCCAATGTGTCGGTGTCGGCCTGCCTCACGACGACCATGTTCTCGTTGAGCAGCACCGTTCGCCCCGGTTCGAGCCGCGAGGCCTGCAGATTGGCCGCGACCGGCACGATCATGCGTCGGTTTCCGGAAACCACTTCGGCGCTGGCGTGCTGCACCTGCTGCTCGTCGGTGGTGGACGAATACACGCGCACCATGGTGGCGAAGGTCATCGGAGGTCCGGCGAGCTGGTTCAATTGGGCCTTCGCCTTGGTCAGCTCCTTCGTGGCGCGGGTCAGCGCCTTCGCCAAGGCATGGTTCTTCGCCATCAGACGGTCATTGGCCTCGGCCAGGGATTGCAGCGTCTCCTCTTGGTTTCCCAATTTCAGACCTCTCTTTCGACACGCTTAGCGCCCATCGTACCCATTGTCCTAATGCTTTCCGACAATCGAAACCATGCTGAATCAAGAATCATCGAACGCCGCGCCGACGCTTTCCCGCCCCGGACTGCTGGTCATGGACGTGGATTCCACGTTGATCGACGAAGAGGTCATCGACGAATTGGGAGCCGCTGCGGGCATCGGGGAACGCATCGCCTCGGTGACCGCGCGCGCCATGAACGGCGAGTTGGATTTCCGCGAGGCGCTGAGGGCCCGCGTCGCGTTGCTGGAGGGCATGCCCACGTCGGTTTTCGATGAGGTATACCATCGCGTGCATTTCACCAATGGCGCGCTTGCGCTGATCGACGAGCTTCACGGGCACGGGTGGAAGGTCGGCGTGGTCTCCGGCGGATTCCATGAGGTCGTGGACCGTCTGGCAGAGGACGCGCATCTTGATTATTGGATCGCGAACCGTCTCGAATCCGCGGATGGTCGGTTGACGGGCCGGGTGCTCGGAGACATCGTCACGAAAACCGTCAAACTGGATTCCCTGCGTGCATGGTCGGAACGTATGGGCGTTCCGATGGCGCAGACCATCGCGGTCGGCGACGGCGCGAACGATCTGCCGATGATTCACGCCGCGGGCCTTGGCGTGGCGTTTTGCGCCAAGCCAAGGGTGCGGGAGGAGGCTCCGCATTGTCTGGACGAGCGTGATCTGCGCAAGGTTCTCGATTACCTGCAGTAGGCGTTGTCGAGACGCGCGCCGCGCGCCCAGTCGGCGGCACGCATGGCCTTCTTGCCCTGGGCTTTGACTTCAATCAGTTCCAATGGCTCGGTGGCCGTGCCGACCCACACGTTCCGCTTGCCCGCGACGATGCGCCCGGCCTCGAGACCCTGCGGCGTCTTGGGGTTGCCCATATCCGCCGGCTGCGCGTGCAGCACATGCAGAGTAGCCGGTTCGGCGCCCTCATGGGCATGCAGCTCGCACCAGGCTCCCGGGTTCGGCGTGCAGGCTCGAATCTGACGGTCCGCGGCGAACGCGGGCACATCGAAGCGGATGCGCGCGTCCTCGACCGTGATCTTCTGCGCCACTTCGTACGCTCCGGCCGGCTGCGCCACAGGCACGATCTCACCTTCGGCCATTCCCTGCAACGCGGCCGCCAGCAACCGTGAACCGTCTTGCGCGAGCCTGCCGAGCAGTTCGCCGGCCGTCTCGTGGGCTCCGATTTCCGTTGTGGACTGGGCCAGCACCGGGCCAGCGTCCATCGCACGGACGATGCGGAACACCGTGGCTCCCGTCACCTTGTCGCCGGCCCAGATGGCACGCTGCACGGGAGCCGCGCCACGCCACTGCGGCAACAGCGAGAAATGCAGGTTGTACCAGCCCATCGGTACCGCGTCAAGCACATCCTGCTTGAGAATCTTCCCATAGGCCACCACGGCGGCGGCCTGCGCTCCGGTGGCCGCGAGTTCCGCGACGAAGGTCTCCTCGCCCGGATCGGATTCGATCACCGGCAGACCCAGTTCGAGCGCCGCGCGCTTGACCGGATTCGCCACCAGCCTGCGTCCACGTCCGGTAGGCGCGTCGGGACGCGTGAGCACTGCGACGACCTCGAAATGCTCGGTATCCTCGGCGAGCGTCCTCAACGATGGCACCGCGATGTCGGGGGTGCCTGCGAACAGAATTTTCAGCACGAAATGAATCTCCTTGTCAATCGTTCGAATTCAACCATGTGACGGCGGGCACCCGTCGCAACGCCAAGGCGCCCGCCCGCGGGCCACGGCTAGGCTTCACGCACCGCGGGAATCGCCACGCCCGCGTCGATCAGCAGACCACGAAGCGCGCGCGGATCCCTGAATCGTATGCCACGGATTCCGGCTTCGTTCGCGCCGACGATGTTCATCGCCTTGTCGTCGATGAACACCGCTCCGGAGGCGTCGATGCCGAACTGCTTCAATGCGAAATCGTAAATCTCCCGGTGGGGCTTGCGCAATCCCACGTATCCCGATACCACGCGGTCGTCCAGACTGCGCAGAATCTCATACCGTTCGAGGGCTATCGGGAAAAGCTCCTTCTGCCAATTGCTCAAGCCCCATACGTGGATGCCGGCGGCTTTCAGATCGTTGACGAGCACGCGCGCGCCCGGTACCACGCCGGTCAGGGAATCCACGAAATTGTCGAGATAGTACCGCATCATGTCGGCCCATTTGTCTCCGGAACGCCTACGCATCAATGCCACGCCGTCGTCGTTGGACATTCCCGCATCGAGCAGGTCGTTGATGTCGTAGAACCCCGAGATATCGTTGTCGAGGAACTGCTCGACCAGTCTGTCGCTGTATCTCGGCGCCAGCACCGCGACCGGATCCCAATACACCAGCACATTGCCGAAATCGAAGATCACGTCGGTGATCGGTTTGCCGTCATTGGCAGAGGCCTCGCCATCGGCCATGAGCACATCGTATTCCATGTCGGGTTCTCCCGGCCAGCCTTTCATATGTTCCTCCATTCAGACGGTGCCATATGCGTATCAGTCTTCCATGCCAAGGGGACGGAATCAGATGCGTTCCTTGGGGTCGAGCTGGAAGCGCAATTCCCCCGGCTCCCGCGAGGCCACATGCCTGGCGCTCGCCGCACGCAACCTGATGGCAAGCTCCGCGCGGCGGGACTGCGGCACGCGGACGACCGCCTTGACGCGGTCGGCGGTCCCTTCCAGCTCCCTGCTGTCGATGGTGCGCGGCTGTGGAATCGGCACCGGCCCCAACACCGAGGGCATGCGCCCCTCCGAAGTCTCGATGGAGGCGAAGTCCCCCTCTCCCAGCGCGCCGATGCGGTCCAACGCCGTTTTCACCGCATCGCGTCGCCCCCACACGCATGCGGCGGCGAATACCGGAGGCAATGCGGTCTGCGCGCGTTCGGAGAGCTCCGTCCGGGCCAGCAACGGCGAGTTCCACAGCATCAGCGATTTGGCGAGCGCCGGATCCGTCTCGCCTATCAGCAACGCCTGTCCGCCCCGGGTACGCGGCGCGCATAACGCCACGGCACGCATCCATGCCGTCAGGGTGTCCACACCGGCGTCGATGCCAAAGGCGTACAGGCTGGTCCACGCGTCGAGAATGGCCACCGCGCGGTATTCGCGTTCCGCCACGCCCGCGCCACGCACCCGGGGTTCCGCTCCGGGCGTCGCGATCACCAGTCGCGGCGCGAACGTGATCTCGGGCACGATGCCACGGGGCTGGCTGGGAGTGGACAGCACGATCGGCACGCCACGAAACAGCCGGCTCAGCTCCTGCGCCGTGCCGGCTGCTCCGACGCGCACCACGCGCATGCGTTCGTTATGGCAGGAGGGGCATGACCACTGCACGGTGGCGATCCCACACCATGTGCAGCGCACGGTTCCGTCATGCAATCGTTCCAATGGCCCAGTGCACCGCGCGCATCGCGCCTGGCGATGGCACTGCGAGCAGGTCAGCGCCTCGGTGATGCCGTCCTGGGGAATGGACAGCAGCACCGGGCCGCTTTCCAATGCCTTGGACAGCACACGCACCGCGGTGTGGGGAACGCGCGCGCCGATGGTCGGATCGGCCAACCGGGTCAGCTCGTCCCGGTTCAGCCACCGCACCCATGGCGATGATTCCTTGGTGGCCGCGGGCAACGCATGGATGGGCGTGCTGAACCCGCCGACCTGGGTGTCTTTCGCATAGCTCGCGTCCGTCTCCCATTGGCTTTGCACGCTGCGCGCGTTGCCCATGGCCACGAATACGCCGTTATGCGATTTCGCGCGCAACCGCAGTACGCCACGCGCGTTGGCATAGGGCATCATACCGTCGGCGTCCTGATAGCACACGTCGTCAAGGACAAGGAACAACGCGTTGCCCTCCACCGGCGCATACATGGCCGACCTGGTCCCTAGAACGCAGGAGACCCGTCCGAGACTGATGGCCAGATACGCGCGATACCGTTCCGCGGGCGGCATTTGCGCGTTGAGCACCGTGAAATCACCGTCATAGGAACCGCTTGCGGATTCGGTCCGCGCGAATGGTCTCATGCCCATCGCCTTCAACGCATGCGCCATATCCTCGATCTCACGCATGGTGGGCAGCACCAGCACGACCGGTCGGCCTTGCGCGGCCGCGGCCGCGACCATCCATGCGACGCACCGGCACCAATGCCCCGCTCCCGGCAGCGGATCGAATACGAACGCTTGGAATCCCCGTTTGGAGAACGCTTCGCGCAGTAGGCCGATATTGCCGTACAATCGCTGCAATGCGGCATAGGATTCCTGTTCCGCGCCCGCATACATCCGACGTCTCGTCTCCACGCCGCGACCCGTCCGCGGGCGTTCCCATTGCTCGCGCTCGACGTAGGCGACTCTTGGAGGAACGGCCAATCTGAGGATGTTGGCCCGGGTTCCGCCGAACGCATCGGCGATGGCGGTGACGTCATCGCGCATGGACTTCGGCACGATCGCGCGGTCCGTCACCACCCGTTCTATGTAGCGCAACGAAGACGCCGGGGTGTCGCTGGCGTCCGCACGCTCCCAGATGATGCCATAGACCCGTTGCCCGCCGAAGCGGACACGCACCATCACACCCGGCAAAGCCGCTTCGGAATGCCGTTCCTCGACGTAATAGTCGAAGGTCTGCCCCAGATGGGTGGCCTGAACGTCGAGCACCACCCGGGCTATGGGATGCTTCGCGGCTGGCGTCTTCGCCGCAGGCGCGCGCTTGCGGCGCCTGCGCGGGGCAAGTCCGTCAAGTGCCAGCTGTTCGGCATCCACGTCGCTCATGGTTCAGGGTCGTCTCAATCGGCGATGGCTGCCTTGAGATCATCGACCCTGTCGGTCGCCTCCCAAGTGAAATCGGCGTCTTCTCGGCCGAAGTGCCCGTAGGCCGCGGTCTTGGCGTAGATGGGGCGCTTCAGGTCGAGTTCGTCGATGATGGCGGCCGGGCGAAGGTCGAACACCTTGCGGACGGCCTGCTGGATCTGCTCGCGGGTCACGCCGATCTCCGTGCCGTACGTCTCCACGTTGATGGATACCGGGTCGGCCACGCCGATGGCGTACGCCACCTGCACCTCGACCTTGTGGGCGAGGCCCGCGGCCACGATGTTCTTGGCCACCCAACGCGCGGCGTAGGCGGCGGAACGGTCCACCTTGCTCGGATCCTTGCCGGAGAACGCGCCGCCTCCATGGTGGGCGGCGCCGCCGTACGTGTCGACGATGATCTTGCGGCCGGTCAGGCCCGCGTCGGCGGCCGGACCGCCAAGCACGAACGAGCCGGTGGGGTTCACCAGCACGCGGTATTCGTCATGCGCGACGCGGTCGGCGAGCACATCGTCGAGCACCGGACGAATCACATGTTCCGTCAGCTGTTCCTTCAGCCATGCCTGGTCGACTTCCGGATCGTGCTGGGTCGAGACCAGCACGGTGTCGAGACGCACCGGACGGTCATGCTCGTCGTATTCGATGGTGACCTGGGTCTTGCCGTCAGGACGCAGGTGGGCCACCTCGCCGCTCTTGCGGACCTCGGCGAGGCGGTAAGCCAGACGATGCGCCAGGTAAATCGGCAATGGCATGAGCACATCGGTCTCGTCGCACGCGTATCCGAACATCACGCCCTGGTCGCCCGCTCCCTGCGCCTCGTAACGCTGTTCACGGGATGCCTGCGACTCCCCCTCGGCGCCCAGACGGTCGACGCCCTGATTGATCTCGCGGCTCTGCTCGGTCAGCGAGACGGTCACGCCGCAGGAATCGGCGTCGAGTCCCACGCGCGAGCTGGTGTAGCCGATATTGCGCACGACGGAACGCACGATGCTCTGGATATCGGAGTACCCCTCGCTGGTCACCTCGCCGAAGACGAAGAACTGGCCCACGGTGGCGCATGTCTCCACGGCCACGTGCGATTGCGGATCCTGCGCCAGCATGTCATCGAGAATCGCGTCGGAAATCTGATCGCAGACCTTGTCCGGATGCCCTTCCGTCACCGACTCGGCGGAAATCAACTTCAATTCAGCCATGCGACTGCTCCTTCTTTCGGGAACGTCCGACCTTGCGGTTCCGTTCCTTGGTTGTTGTGCGTATATGGCGGCTGGGCCACCACCGCAAGCCGTTTTACGAAAAACGCCCCGTCCTTCGCATACGCAATCAATAGTGTCATCGTGGACTATTCAAAGCGCACCGCTCAGGTATCGGGGCGAATGAAAACCTTCGTTCGGTTCGTTGCGAACCTTCGAATCAGTTGCCTTCGGTCAGGTCGTCCTCACCGAGGGTTTCCTCGAGCAGACCCTTGTCGATCTCACGGAAGGCGATGGACAGCGGCTTCTCCTGGTTCTGGTACTCCACCAGCGGGCCGACGTTCTGCAGCAGACCCTCGTTGAGCTGGGTGAAATAGGAATTGATCTGACGGGCGCGCTTGGCTGCGAAAATGGCCAGGGCGTACTTGGAATCCGCGTGTTCCATCAAATCGTCGATCGGCGGATCCGCAAGTCCGGACGGGGTTGGCTCAGTGCCGAATGCCATATTGATTATCTCCCAATCATCAGATATCAAAGCTTCTTTTTCGAATTTCTCAGTATAGGCATGCCGCTGGACCATTTTCGGCCGCAAATGCGCGGCGGTCGAAGGACCGATCGGCCTGCACGTCACGCAGCCCGCGGCAATTCCGCATAATTCCACATAGTGACTCCCGGCAAAGCGCGTGTCCCGGTTCGACCTCACAATAGGAACCATGGAAATGCGATCTGCAAAACTGATGAATGGACGAGTATTCGCGGGCGCTCGAGCCCTTTACCGCGCCGCCGGCGTCGATGGCAAGGATTTCGGCAAGCCGATCATCGCCATCGCGAACTCCTTCGATGAGTTCCTGCCGGGACATGTGCACCTGAACAAGGTCGGACGTCTGATTTCCGAGGCCATCAAAGAGGCCGGCGGCATCCCGCGCGAGTTCAACACCATGGCCGTCGATGACGGCATCGCCATGGGGCACACCGGCATGCTGTACTCGCTGCCGAGCCGCGACATCATCGCCGACACCGTCGAATACCAGGTCAACGCGCACTGCGCCGACGCCCTGATCTGCATCCCGAACTGCGACAAGGTCGTTCCGGGCATGCTGATGGCCGCGCTGCGCCTGAACATCCCGACGGTCTTCGTTTCCGGCGGCCCGATGGAGGCCGGCACCACGGTGCTGTCCGACGGCACCGTGAAGAAGAACACGGACCTGATCTCCGTGATGTACGCCACCGCCGACGACTCCGTCTCCGAAGAGGATCTGCTCGCTTACGAGAAGACCGTCTGCCCGACCTGCGGTTCCTGCGCCGGCATGTTCACCGCGAACTCGATGAACTGCCTTACCGAGGCCATCGGCCTGGCCCTGCCCGGCAACGGCACCATCCTGGCCTCCCACTCCTACCGCAAGGACCTGTTCAAGCGTGCGGCCGAGCAGATCGTCAAGATCGCCAAGCAGTACTACGACGACGATGACGAGAGCGTGCTTCCGCGTTCCATCGCGACCAAGAAGGCCTTCGAGAACGCCATGACCATGGACGTGGCCATGGGCGGTTCCACCAACACCGTGCTGCACATCCTCGCCATGGCGCAGAGCGCCGACGTGGACTTCACCCTCGACGACATCGAGCGCATCAGCCACACCGTGCCGTGCATCTGCAAGGCGGCGCCGTCCGGCAAGTGGGAGATCTCCGACGTGCACCGCGCCGGCGGCATCTGCGGCATTCTGGGCGAGCTCGACCGCGCCGGCAAGCTTCACCGCGATGTGCATTCCATCGACTACAAGTCGCTCGAAGACAAGCTCAACGATTGGGACATCATGCGCGACACCTGCACCGAGCAGGCCAAGCAGATCTTCCATGCGGCTCCGGGCCACATCGTCTCCCCGGAACCGTGGACGCACACCACGCTGTTCGATTCGCTCGACACCGACCGTGTGAACGGCGCCATCCACGACATCGACCACCCGGAGATTCACGAGGGTGGCCTCGCCGTGCTGCGCGGCAACCTCGCTCCCGATGGCTGCGTGGTCAAGACCGCCGGTGTGCCGCAGGAGATCTGGAAGTTCCGCGGCCCGGCGCTGGTCGTCGAATCCCAGGAGCAGGCGATCGAGGTCATCCTTAACGACACGCTGAAGCCGGGCATGGCTCTGGTGATTCGTTACGAGGGTCCGAAGGGCGGCCCGGGCATGCAGGAGATGCTGTACCCGACTTCGTTCGTCAAGGGCAAGGGCATCGGCCGTCAGGTCGCCATGCTGACCGATGGCCGCTACTCCGGCGGCTCCTCGGGTCTGGCCATCGGCCACATCGCCCCCGAGGCGGCGAACAAGGGTCCGATCGCGCTCATCAAGAACGGCGACATCATCAACATCGATATCGAGAACCGTTCCGTCAACGTCGAGCTTTCCGACGAGGAACTCGCCAAGCGCCGCGCCGAACTGGAGGCCGGCGACGGCTATGTGGCGCACCGCGATCGCAAGGTGTCCCAGGCACTGAAGGCGTACGCGGCCTTCGCGCGTTCCGCCGACAAGGGCGCCACCCGCGATCCCGAGCTGATCAACAAGCTCTCAGGCCTCGCCTGATCGCGGTTCCGATAAGCGGCAAAAACCTATTGAAAGGCCCGTTC